>JAUXUW010000129.1 GCA_030684635.1 Dehalococcoidia bacterium | reverse complement strand
GCAGCCCGGTCAGGGCGTCATCACCGTCACCGGGACGAACGGGAAGACCACGACCACGCACCTGGTCGCCGCGATCGCGACCGCCGCGGGCATGACGCCGCTCACCAACCGCACCGGCTCCAACCTCGAACGCGGTCTGGTGACCGCGCTGGTAGATGCCGCCGGCGCGGACGGACGGATCGCGGACGCCGTGAACACCGTCGGGCTGTTCGAGGTGGACGAGGCAGTGCTCCCGGCGCTGTTTCCCCGGCTGCGTCCGCGCGTGGCCGTATTCCTCAACCTGTTCCGTGACCAGCTCGACCGGTATGGCGAGATCGACTCCGTCGCCGCCGGCTGGGCGCGCATGCTGGATGCCGGCGCGGGGACGCCGACGCTGGTGCTGAACGCAGATGACCCCTCCGTCGCCGCGCTCGCGGACCACGCGCGCGGTCCCGTGGTCCTCTTCGGCGTGGAGGACCGCTCCGTGGCGCTCACCCTCGCGGAGCACGCCACGGATGCGCGCTTCTGCGCGTGTGGTGCGCGCGTGAAGCACGAGGCGGTGACCATGGGCCATGTGGGCTGGTGGCGCTGCGATGCGTGCGGGCGCGCGCGGCAGGCGCCGCAGGTGTTCGCTCGCCGGGTCGCCCTCAGCGCCGCGTCGAGCGAGGTGGAGGTGGTCTCCGGCGAGGAGCAGGCGACACTCGTGTTGCCCGCCGCCGGCCTCTATTCCGTCTACAACGCGCTGGCGGCGGTTGCCGCCGGTCGCGCGCTCGGCGTCCCGCTCGCGACCTCGGTGGCCGCGATCGCGGCGGCCGGGCCGGCCTTCGGGCGGCAGGAGCGGTTCGAGGTGGGCGGGCGCGCGGTGCGGATCTGGCTCGCGAAGAACCCGGCCGGCCTCAACGAGATCGTGCGTGCGCTGCTCGCCGCGGAGCGGCCGCTCCACGTGCTCGCCTTCCTGAACGACGGTATCCAGGACGGGCAGGACGTCTCCTGGATCTACGACGCGGACCTGGAACGGCTCACGGCACGCCTCGATCAGCTGACCTGCGCGGGAGCGCGCGCGGACGACCTGGCGCTGCGCTTCCACATCGCGGGGCGCACGCCGGACGCCACGGTCGGCGAGACCGGCCCGGCGCTGGACGCCGCACTCGCGGCGACGCCGGAGGGCGGCACGCTCGACATCGTCGCGACGTATACGGCGATGATCGAGGTACGCGAGATCGTGGCGTCGCGCGCTGGTGAGCGCTCGTACTGGGAGACCGCGCGATGACCTCAGAACGCCCGTCGCTCGGCACGATCCGCGTGGTCTCGCTCTATGACGACGTGATGAGCGTGTACGCGGACCGCGGCAACCTGCTCGCGCTCCAGCACCGCGCGGCGGTGCTGGGGGTCAGGGTGGAGGTGACGCGGGTCAGCCTGGGCGACGCGCTGCCGGTGGAGGCGGATCTGCTGCTGATCGGCGGCGGGCAGGACCGTGAGCAGCGCCGGATCGCGCAGGAACTCGCAACCCGCGGCCCGAAACTGCGCGCGTGGGCGGAAGATGACGTCGCGATGCTGGCGGTGTGCGGCGGCTTCCAACTGTTCGGCCACTGGTACCGCGACAGCGCGGGCGAGTCGTTGCCGGGCATCGGCCTGTTCGACGTGACGACCGTGGCGCCCGGCCCGGGCTGGGCTCGGTGCATCGGCGACGTGCTGGCCGTCTCCACGCTGGACGATGTTGGCGAGGTCGTCGGGTTCGAGAACCACGGCGGGCGCACCTACCTGGGGCCGGCGGCACGGCCGTTCGCGCGCGTGGAGCACGGCTTCGGCAACAACGGCGCGGACGGCACCGAGGGCTGCGTGTACCGCGAGGCGATCGGGACGTACCTCCACGGCTCCGTCCTGCCGAAAAACCTCGCGCTCCTCGATCACCTGATCGAGGCGGCGCTGCGGCACCGCTACGGCCGCGACCTGCGGATCGCCTGGGAGCAGGACCTGTACGCGGCCCGCGCGCATCACGCCGCCGCGGAGGTCGCCCGGCGTCGCGCGCCCCGCTTCGAGGGTGTCGCGCGGCCGTAATCGCACCGGGTCGACCGTCCGGAGCGCAGCGGTATGCTGGAATCCGGCGGGGTGGAGACGGACACGATATGCGCGCGCCGCGCCGCGACTTCCTTCGACTGCTCGGGGTGACGCCCCTGGCGCTCCTGCTCAACGGCTGCCTCGGCGGCGGTGACTCGGACATCACGGTGCTCGCGGACGGCAGCCCGGTTGCGAGCACGCCGACCGCAGCGATCCCCACGGCGACGGCAATGCCGTTCACCCCGACCCCGCCGCCTTCAACGATCGACCCGAACGCCCTGGTGGGGCTGACGATGCCGGTGGAGGGCGCCTGCCTGCCTTCGAGCGACCGGCTGATGCCGAACGCACCGCGGGCCTATCGGAACGGCTTCCACGAAGGTGTGGACTTCTACTTCGGTGACTCGTGTGTGGTGATCGACCGCGGGACGCCGGTGATTGCGGCCGCGGCCGGCGTGGTGAAGCGCGCCGATCACGACTACGTGGAGCTGACGGTCGAGCAGGTGGTGGAACTGGACGCGCGCACCGCCGCGCAGGGGTTCAGCGACCCGGGAACGCTGGACACCTACCGCGGCCGGCAGGTGTGGATCGACCACGGCAACGGACTGGTGACGCGGTACTGCCACCTGGACTCGATCGATGAAGGCATCGCCGTCGGCATCCAGGTCACCGCGGGGCAACTGGTCGGTGGCATCGGCGAGTCCGGCACGCCGGAGTCCGTGACGTCACCGAACACGGAACTGCATCTGCACTTCGAGGTCCGCATCGGAGAGTCGTTCCTGGGCGACGGGTTGGACCCGGCGACCGTGCGGGCGTTATACGAGCAGGCGTTCTCGCCGGGGCCAAGCGCCGGGGCGTAAGCGCCCCTCAGCCGCTATCGTTGATAGATAGCGCCACTCCCACGGTGCGCTGGAGGCCTGCGTCATGCCGACTGCCGTGCGACTCGCGATCGAGATCCCGTTCGACCCGGACTTCGGGAAGCTCGGGCCGTTCCTGTTGACCTGGCACGGCCTGTTCACCGCCCTGGGCATCCTGGGCGGCGTCTGGCTCTCGCTGCGGGTGGCGGAGCGGATCCACTTCGACGTGGACAACGCCTACACGCTGGCGCTGATCGGCGTGCCCTCCGGCATCATCGGCGCGCGGCTGCTGTTCGTGGCGGAACACTGGGACTTCTACGGCGCGAACCCCGCGCAGATCATCCAGCTGACCGAGGGCGGCATCTCCATCTGGGGCGCGGTCCTCGGTGGCGTCGCGGGGCCGCTGGCATACGCGCTGTGGAAGGGCTGGGACGTCGCGAACGGGCTCGATGCCGCCGCCCCCGGCCTGATCCTGGGCATGGGGATCGGGCGCATCGGCGACCTGATCAACGGCGAACACCTGTCGCGGGCGACCGACCTGCCGTGGGGCGTCATCTACACCCACCCGAACTCACCCGCCTTCGCGCACTCCGTCACGGTCGGCGCGCACCACCCGGCGACGACGTACGAGATGCTGGGCGACTTCCTGATCCTCGGGATGCTGCTCTGGTTGATCAGCGGGCCGTTCAAACGCCGGCCGGGGCTGGCGTTCTTCGCATTCCTCAACACCTACGCGGTGATGCGCTTCATGGTCTCCTACCTGCGCGTGGACTCGGCCGGCACCGTGCTGACGGATGTCACCGTCCCGCAACTGGTCTCCGTCATCGTCGTCGCGCTCTCGGTTCCCGTGGCCGCCCTGTTCTGGCGCCGCGGCCCGATGGACCGAGGTCCGGCGGAGGCGGCGAGCCCCGCGGGCCGCGTGCAGGTGCGGCGGGCTTAGCGGTGGCGACCGCGTCCCCGCGCCCGGAGGTCGTCCTCTACTCGCGCCCCGGCTGCCACCTCTGCGCCGTCGCGAAGCAGATGCTCTATGCCCTGGGCCGCACGATCCCCTTCGACCTGCGCGAGGTGAACATCGAGTCCGACCCGGACCTCGAGAAGCGCTTCCTGCTGGAGATCCCGGTCGTGGAGGTGGCGGGCGAGGTCGTCAGCACCGCCCCGATCGACCTCGACCGGGTGCGCCAGGCCGTGAACGAGGCGCGGATGCGCGCCGTCCGGGGCGGTGCGCCGCCTCTGGGCGGGTGAGTCTGGGCACTGATTGACAGAACGGACGGCCCGTCCGTAGTCTCGAACCGATACGCGTCGGGCGGGCCGGTGGCCCCTCGGCGGTTCATCCAGAGCGGTGGAGGGTTCCGGCCCTGAGAAACCGCGGCAACCGGTCGCCCTTCGCCGGGGCGGACACGGTGCTCCCTCCGGCCCGACCCTCGGAACCTCCGAGGCGGGAAAGATGAACGGAAGGCGCGAACCGCACATGCCCGTCTCCACCTCCTTCGCCGGCCCGCTCCCGCCCTCGATGGGCCGCATGGCGATGCGCTAGCCCGATCGCGCGCCTCCACGGCGCTGCGGATCGGGCGTCACCGACGACACCCCTCAGTCACCAGTTCTGCCCAAGGAACATCGCCATGTCTTCGTTCAATCGTGCCCTGAAGTGTCGGGAGTGCGGCCGCGAGTACGCGATCGCGCCGATCTTCTCCTGTGAGTTCTGCTTCGGCCCGCTGGAAGTCGCCTATGACTACGACGCGATCCGGGAGGCGGCGACCCGCGACGCCATCGAGGCGGGCCCGAACACCCTCTGGCGCTACGCCCCGTTCCTGCCCTGCGACCCGGCATTCAAGGTGGACCTGGGCACGGGCTTCACGCCGTTGCTCCGCGCCGACCGGCTGGCGAAGGCGATCGGCCTCGACACGCTGTGGATCAAGAACGACACCGTGAACCCGACCTGGTCCTTCAAGGACCGCGTGGTCTCCGTGGCGATCGCGAAGGCGCGTGAGTTCGGCTTCGACGCCATCGCGTGCGCCTCCACGGGGAACCTCGCGAACTCCGTGGCGGCGCACGCGGCGGGCGCCGGGATGGACTGCTTCGTCTTCATCCCGGACGACCTGGAGCGCGGCAAGGTCGTCGGCAGCGCGATCTACGACCCGCACCTGGTGACGGTGCGCGGCTCCTACGACGACGTGAACCGGCTCTGTACCGAGCTCTCGATGCAATTCAACTGGGCCTTCGTGAACATCAACGTCCGCCCGTACTACGCGGAAGGCTCGCGTTCGCTCGGGTACGAGATCGCGGAGCAACTGGGCTGGCGCGCCCCCGACCACATCGTGGCGCCGATGGCGTCTGGCTCCATGTTCACGAAGATCTGGAAGGGGCTGAAGGAGTTCCACCAGGTCGGCCTGATCGAGAAGCCACACACGAAGATGTCCGGCGCGCAGGCGACCGGCTGTTCGCCGATCGCGACCGCGTTCGCGAACGACACGCTGAACTTCGTGCCGCAGAAGCCGAACACGATCGCGAAGTCGCTCGCGATCGGGAACCCGGCGGATGGCTACTACGCGCTGAAGCAGATGGAAGAGACCGGCGGCGGCGCGGAGATGGCGACGGACCCGGAGATCGTGGACGGCATCAAACTGCTCGCCGAGACCGAGGGCATCTTTGCCGAGACGGCTGGCGGCGTGACGATCGCCTGCCTCAAGAAGCTGGTGGCCTCCGGGTTCATCAAGCGGGACGAGGAAACGGTCGCGATCATCAGCGGCGGCGGCCTCAAGACGATCGAGGCGGTGATGGACGAGGTCGTCGAACCGCTCCACATCCAGCCGAGCGTCAACGCATTCATCGAGGCCCGCGCCGCGCGTGAAGCGCAGCGCGGCCAGCCCGTGACGGCGTAAGGGGGACCGTATGCCGGAGAAGCACGTCCGCCTGACCTTCGGCGCGGAGCAGGTCCGCGAGCCGGTGGTCTACCAGATGGGCCACCTGTTCAAGGTGGTCACCAGCATCCGCATGGCGGCGATCGACCAGAGCATCGGCTGGGTCATCCTTGGCCTGGAGGGTGACGACGACGAGATCCAGCGCGCGCTCGACTGGGCGCGCTCGAAGGGCGTCCGCGTGGACGACGCCACCCTCGGCGACGTCGTCGAGGGGTAGCCCGCGCGCACGAATTTCGAGACCAGACAGTATCGATAAGGACTGACCTGATGGCCGTGACCGTGAAGATCCCGACCCCGCTCCGCGGGCTCACCCAGAACCAGGACACCGCGAAGATCGACGCGGCGGACCTCCAGACCGTGGTGGGCGCGCTGGAGACTCAGTTCCCCGGCATGCGCGAGCGCCTGCTGGACGAGGGCGGCGAGATCCGCCGCTTCGTGAATATCTACGTGAACGGCGAGGATGTGCGCTTCCTACAGGGCCTGGGCACGGCCCTCAAGAGTGGCGACGAGGTTTCCATCGTCCCGGCGGTGGCGGGCGGGGCGTAGGCCCGGCCCACCGTGAAGCGCGGGCGCATCTCGGCAGCAGGGTTTGCGGCGGCGGCGCTTTCGGGTGCCGTCGCCGTGCTGTATCTGTCGCTGATCGCGCAGGGTGCGGTCGACACCGACGGCGCGAGGCTGCGGGTTGCCGCGTTCGCGGCGCTCTTTGCCCTGCTCCCGATCCTCGCCGTGCTCGGCTCGCTGCGGCCGGACTCGGAGGCAGGTACCTGGCTCCTCGCAATGGCCGCTACCGGGATGACGGTGCTGGGGCTGCTGGCGATCGCCTCGATCGGTCTCCCGCTGTTGCTGGGGGCCGTGGCCGGCTGGGGGGCAGTCATCCGGTCGGCCCGAGGCGGCGCGCCGCACTAGCCGATCCATTCATGACCTGCGTGGCCGGGATCTTCTGGTACAATGTCGACTGAATTGGTCGTGAATACCCACCGGGGTCTCGATGCTGCTCAGTACCAAGGGTGACTACGGTGTCCGCGCCATGATCGACCTCGCGAAGCACGAGGGCGAAGGCCCGGTGCAGCGCGCCGAGATCGCGAAGCGCCGCCAGATCCCGGAGTCCTACCTCGATCATCTGCTTGCGCAATTGCGGCGGGCAGGGTTCGTGAGGAGCGTCCGAGGGCCGGGTGGTGGGCACCTGCTGGCGAAGCCGGCGGAGGAGATCTGTCTCCTCCACCTGTTGGAAGCGCTGGAGGGGTCGCTTGCCCCGCTTCAGTGTCTGGACAACCATGAACCGGGCGCGGAGGCGATCTGCGGCCAGGAATGGGTCTGGCAAGAGATTTACGATGACATGCGGCGCAAACTGGCTGCTGTCTCGCTGGCGGCCCTGGCCGAGCACGAGCGGGAGCACGAGCGCACAGCAGTGGTGAACTACAGCATCTAATCGACTGCACTGAGCATCTTCGCCGGCCCCGCACTGGTCCGGCGATGGCAGGAGCGCGCCACGGTGGTAGCCCCGGATCACCTGACGACCCGTCAGCCGGCGATCGCGGACTCCGTACTGGACCTGATCGGCAACACGCCGCTCGTCCGGCTGAGCCGCATCGCGGGGCCGGACGCCGCCGAAATCCTCGGCAAGTTCGAGGTGTTCAACCCGGCAGGCTCCGTGAAGGACCGCATCGCCCTGGCGATGGTGGAAGCCGCGGAGCGCGAGGGGAAGATCAAGCCTGGGGACACGCTGGTGGAGCCAACCTCCGGGAACACCGGGATCGGCCTGGCGATGGTGTGCGCGACGAAGGGCTACCGGCTGGTGCTGACCATGCCGGAGGATATGTCCCTGGAGCGCCGTCGCCTGCTGGAACGTTTCGGCGTTGACCTGGTCCTGACCCCCGCCATCGAGGGCATGACCGGGGCGGTGTACGCCGCGCAGGAGATGGTGGACGAGAAGCACTACGTGATGCTCGGGCAGTTCGAGAACCCGGCGAACCCACAGGCGCACCGCGACACGACGGCCGTGGAGATCATCGAGGCGACGGGGGGCCGGCTGGACGCGTTCGTCGCTGGCGTCGGCACCGGCGGCACGATCACCGGGGTCGGCGAGGCGCTGCGGGATGCGGGCATCCAGGCGCGCATCGTGGCCGTGGAGCCCGCCCGTGCGCCGGTCCTGCAGGGTGGGCGCGCGGGCGTCCACGGCATCCAGGGCATTGGCGCCTCGTTCATCCCGGGGGTCCTGAACCGGGACGTGTACGCCTCGGTCATCGGTGTGCGCGACGAGGATGCGTACGAGATGACGAAGCGCCTCACGCGCGAGGAGGGGCTCTTGGTGGGTGTCTCCTCGGGCGCGAATGTGTGGGCCGCGTTGAAGGTGGCGCGTGAGCTGGGGCCCGGCAAACGGGTGGTGACCATGCTCTGCGACACCGGCGAGCGATACCTGACGGTTGCGCTGTAGCGCCCACCTGAAACCTGAAGTCAATCTGTTGGAGCAACAATCGGCATGCCGGTGAGTGTCTACATCCCGTCCCCCTTCCGCCGCATCACGGCCATGCACGAGCGCGTGCAGGTTGAGGGCGCGACCGTGGGCGAGGTGCTGGACGCGGTGGAGGCGTTGTACCCGGGGTTCGCGGACCTGGTCTACGACAGTGACCGGCACGTGCCGACCCACATCAACGTGTACCTGAATAACCAGGAGATTCATGAGCTGGCTGGCGTGGACACCCCGGTGTCCGAGGGGGACCAGGTGGCAGTGATCCCCGCGCTGGCGGGTGGAGCAGGGGGACGATCATGACGAACGCACCACAGGGCGCGCCGGTCTCGGTGGCGCTGACCCCGGACGAGGTGATGCGGTACTCGCGGCACATCATCATGCCGCAGGTCGGGCCGCAGGGTCAGCGGAAGCTGCGCAACGCGAAGGTGCTGGTGATCGGCGCGGGCGGCCTCGGCGGGCCCGTGGCGCTCTACCTGGCACTGGCCGGCGTAGGCACGATCGGGCTGGTGGAGTTCGACACCGTCGACCTCTCCAACCTCCAGCGGCAGGTGCTGCACCAGACCGCGGACGTGGGCCGGCCGAAGATCATCTCCGCGCAGGAGACGCTGCGGGCCTACAACCCGCACGTGAACGTGGTGCTGCACCACATGCCGATCACCAGCGACAACGCCATGGAGATCATCCCGCAGTACGACATCGTCGTGAACGGCGCGGACAACTTCGCCACGCGCTACCTGGTGAACGACGCCTCGTACCTCGCCGGCAAGACGCTGGTGGACGGTGCGATCCTGCTGTTCGATGGCCAGGCGACGGTCTACCAGCCGGGCAAGGGCTGCTACCGCTGCCTCTACCCGGATCCGCCCCCGCCGGGCCTGGTGCCCTCCTGCGCCGAGGCGGGCGTGCTGGGCGCCATTACCGGCATCGTCGGTTCCATCCAGGCGACCGAGGTGTTCAAGCAGATCCTGGGCGTGGGCGAGTCGCTGGTGAACCGCCTGCTGCTCATCGACGCGCTGACCATGGAGTTCCGCACGATGAAGACGCGGCAGGACCCGAACTGCCCGTTGTGCGGCCTGAACCCGACGGTGACGGAGCTCATCGACTACGACCAGTTCTGCGGTTCTGCGCCGCTGGAGATGCCGGTCGCGGGCGCACACGCCTAGCGCCTTCGTGACCACGATTGCCGGGGATCGCGGCCGAAACCGCGCGGGCACCTCGAGGGGTTCCCGGACGCCACCGAGATTCGGGGCGTACGTACAGGGAAGGGACTGACCGATGCCGGTGACCGTACACGTCACCTCCGTCATCCAGCAGGCCGTGAATGGCCAGCGGGAGTTCGCGGCCGACGGCAAGACCGTTGGCGAGTTGATCGACAACATCGAGCGGGACTACCCCGGCTTCGCCACGCGCATCATGGACGAGCAGGGCGACCTGCGACGGTTCGTGAACATCTACCTGAACGACGAGGACGTGCGTTACCTGGGCGGCAAGGACACCCCGCTCAGCGACGGCGACTCCGTCTCTTTCCTCCCCGCCCTTGCGGGCGGGATTTAACGACAGGAGCGCTCCGATGAAGTACCGGAGCGTAGTGGAGATGATCGGCAACACGCCGCTCGTCGACGTCTCCGTGATGTCGCCGAACCCGCGCGTGGAGATCTGGGCGAAGCTGGAGGGCGAGAACCCCACCGGCTCCGTGAAGGACCGCATCGCGAAGTACATGATCGAGGATGCGGAGCGCACCGGGCGGCTGACGCCGGGCGCCACGATCGTGGAGCCATCGTCCGGCAACACCGGCATCGCCCTGGCGATGATCGGCGGGCTGCGCGGGTACCGCGTGAAGATCGTGATGCCGGACGCGGTGTCGCGGGAGCGCACGCAACTGTTGGAGGCGTACGGCGCGGAGATCATCCTGTCGCCGGGCGACCTGGGTTCCAACGGCGCGGTGCGGATGGCGACGGAGATCCGGGACGCCAACCCGGACTGGGTGATGCTGTTCCAGTACGAGAACGAGATGAACCCCCGCGCGCACTACGAGACGACGGCCCCCGAGATCATCGCGGACCTGCCGGACCTGGACGTGTTCGTCGCGGGCCTCGGCACCGGCGGGACGCTCACCGGCAACGGGCGGCGGCTGAAGGAGCACAACCCGGCGATCCGAGTGGTGGCGGCGGCGCCACACCCGGGCGATCTGGTGCAGGGGCTCCGCGCGCTGGAGGATGGTTACATCCCGCCTGTCTTCGACGACACCGTGCTGGACGGCCGGATCGTGGTCGACTCCAAGACCTCCTTCGCGATGACGAAAGAACTGACGCAGAAGACCGGCGTCTTCGCGGGCGTGTCTTCCGGCTCCGTGGTGCGCGCCGCGCAGCGCACGGCCGAGAAGATGGAATCCGGAAAGATCGTCTGTCTGCTTGCCGATGGAGGATGGAAGTACCTCTCCACCGGCCTCTGGAACACCGAATACGAAGAGATCCGCGAACAGGTTGCAGAAAAGCTCTGGTGGTAGACGGGCCGCCCTCACGGCCGTCCCGCCTCGTGAAGATCAGTAGGAGTAGATGATGACTGACAAGCTCGTCTCCGTGGAGTGGGTCCAGGAGCACAAGAACGACCCCGGTGTCCGCCTGGTTGAGGTGGACGTGGACACCGAGGCCTACCGCGAGGGCCACATTGAGGGTGCGGTGGCGTGGAACTGGACCAGCCAGCTCCAGGACAACGTGCGCCGGGACATCCTGACGAAGGCCGACTTCGAGGCGTTGATGGCGAAGTCCGGCATCTCGAACGACACGCACATCGTGCTGTACGGCGACAACAACAACTGGTTCGCGGCGTACGCGCTCTGGCTGACCGAACTGTACGGCCACGAGAAGGTCTCGCTGATGAACGGCGGTCGCGTGAAGTGGCTCGCCGACAACCGCCCCACGACCACGGCGGAGCCGAGCATCCCCGCCGCCTCCTACTCCGCGAAGGAGCCGAACCCGGCGCTGCGCGCGGTGCGTGACGACGTGCTGCAGGCGCTGAAGCAGCCCGTGCAACTGGTGGACGTGCGGAGCCCCGCCGAGTACTCCGGCGAGGTGATTGCGCCTCCCGGCATGACGGAGACGGCGCAGCGCGGCGGCCACATCCCCGGTGCGAAGAACATCCCGTGGGCGCGCGCGGTGAACGAGGACGGCACGTTCCGCTCTACGGACGAGCTCGAGACGCTCTACGGCACGCAGGGCCTGAAGTCGGACACCCCGACGATCGCCTACTGCCGCATCGGCGAGCGCTCCAGCCACACCTGGTTCGTGCTGAAGCACATCCTGGGCTATCCGGACGTCCGCAACTACGACGGCTCATGGACCGAGTACGGCTCCATGGTCGGCGTGCCGATCGAGCGATAGCGATGACCTCCGCGAAGCCAGTCGCGGCGCTGGAGCAGTCCCTGCTGCGGCGCGTGCTGTCGTCCGGCGACGGCCGCCGCCTCCACCTCCGGTTCCGGCCGGAGGTGGTGGAGCGGTACCGGGGCATGCCGGACGCGCAGATCATCCGGACGCGCACCGTGGGCCGCATCGCCTTTGCGAACCGCTGGTCGATTGACCTCGGCATTGCGGAGACCGATGCAGGCGAGACGGTGCTGCACGCCACGCTCGGCGACCTGCTCGACCGAGTGCCAGAGGAGGAGCGCGACCACTGGATCGCCCACCTGTGGATCGAGCCGGCGAGCACGAACTTCCTGCAGATGAAGATGGTGGCCGGCGCGTGCATCGACGACGGCGAGCCAGAAGCCTGGACCTGACGCGGTCCTGGAGCGGATGACCCCATGCCCCGCATCCCGCAGCCGATCATCGACGAGATGGTGGCGCACGCTCAGGAGAACCTGCCGGACGAGTGCTGTGGCATGGTGCACGCCGCCGACGGCGTCCCGACGGCCGTCCATCGTGTGAAGAATGACGCCGCCAGCCCCTACCGCTACGAGATGAACCCGCTGCAGATGATGCGGCTGGAACGCGCCCGTGACGCCTCCGGCGAGACGCTGTTCGCGATCTACCACTCGCACGTTGGGTCGCCGGCGCGCCCGTCACCGACCGACGTGAGGATGGCGTTCTTCCCGCCCGGCGAGGTGGAGCAGGAGCCGATGTTCCCGGGGACGTTCTACATCCTCGTGTCGCTCGCTCAGGATCCACCGGACGTGCGCGCGTACCACATCCGTCGCGGCGGGGTGATCGAAGAAGAGACGATCGAGGTGGTCTGATGGTGTCCCCGACGAATCCCGCCCCGCTCACGATCGGCTCCCGGACGTTCGAGTGGGGGCAGCGGACCTACGTCGTCGGCATCATCAACGCGACGCCCGACTCCTTTTCCGGTGACGGCATCGTCGACCCGCAGGCTGCGGTCCACCTCGCGGAGCGGATGGTGGAGGCGGGGGCGGACATCCTCGATCTCGGCGCGGAGTCCACGCGCCCGGAGTTCGCCGCGATCGACGCCGAAACGGAGTGGGGGCGGCTGATGCTGGTGCTGGGCGCCGTGCGTCGGGCCGTCTCCATCCCCATCACCGTCGACACGAGCAAAGCAGAGGTCGCACGGCGTGCCCTGGACTACGGTGCGGACGCCATCAACGACGTCACGGGGTTCCTCGGCGATGCCGGCATGGCGCGCGTGGTCGCGCAGGCGGGTGCGCCGGCGATCCTGATGCACAACCAGCGTGGTCGCGAGTTCGGTGGCGACGTGATCCGCGACACGCGCGCGGGGTTCGAGCGGTGCATCGCGGCGGCCGTCGCCGGCGGGGTGCCGCGCGAGCGGCTCATCCTCGATCCCGGCTTCGGGTTCGGGTGGGGGCCGGTCCAGAACTTCGAGTTGCTCCGGCGCCTGGGCGAACTGCGCGACCTGGGCCGGCCGCTCATGATCGGCACCTCGCGGAAGTCCTCGATCGGCTACATCATCGACCGGCCCGCGCAGGAGCGTGAGTGGGGCACCGCCGCCACGGTCGCCCTGGCGATCCAGCAGGGGGTCGACCTGGTGCGGGTACACGACGTGGACGAGATGGTGCAGGTCGCGCGCGTGGCGGACGCCGTCGTGCGCCAGGCCGTGCCGTGATCTCGGCCGGTCGGGGCCGCCCGCGTCGCCGCGTCTGGCTGGCGCTGGGCTCCAACCTCGACGACCGTGAGGCGCACCTGCGGGCCGCCGTCGTCGGGCTCCGTGCGGGCGGCGTTGAGGTGGACCGCGTGTCGTCCCTGTACGAGACGCCGCCGTGGGGCGTGGTGCGCCAGCCGGCATTCCTGAACGCGGCCGTTTCCGGCGTCACCGACCTGGACGCCCGCGACCTGCTGATCCTCGCGAAGCGCCTGGAGGCGGCGGAGGGCCGCGACTTCCGCGCGCCGCGCTGGACGGCGCGTCCGCTCGACATCGACATCGCGTTGATCGAGGGCGAGACGGTCGACCTGGCTGACCTGCAGGTGCCGCACATGCTGCTGGGCCAGCGGTCGTTCGTGCTCGTGCCGCTCGCGGAGGTGGGTGGGGACGTCATCCACCCGCAGACCGGCCTCCGGATTGCCTCGATGCGCGACCTGCGTCCCGCCCTCGAGCGGGCCGAGGTCGTGCGGGTGCGCGGGCCGGAGTGGGCGGAGGGCTAGCCGAGAGCGTCCGGGGGCGGGGCGCCCTCGGCGGCGGCGGTGTCGGGGGGCCAGTCGGCGGGGTTGTCCCAGTTGGTCGTGGCCATCGTGTAGCCCACCCACAGCCCGACCCCGGCAGCGATGCCGGAGATGATGCCGACGGGGACCGCGACCACGAGGTAGGAGCGGCGGACGGCGCCCAGCAGGAAGCAGACCAACTGGAAGACCGACAGCGCCATCAGTGCGCGCCCGATCTGGCGCGAGCGCTCCTGGGTCATGCCTTCCATCTAGTGGCCCCCGCTACGGGATGTCTCCTGCTCCATCGCGCGACGGAGGTCGGGCGGGAGCAGGTTCGGGATGCCTTCGGTGATCGGGAACGCCTCGGCGCAGGCGGTGCAGGTGAGGGTGCCGGAGAGCACCTCGACCGCGTCTTCCGCCGTCACGGCGAGGGTGAGCGCCGCCTTGCAGAGCGGACAGGCGAGGATCTCGACGAGTTGGCGTTGCATGCGGTCTCCTGCCCGAATCGTAGGCGGGGGCGCTGAGGAGCAGCAACCGGGACGCCGTCCTAGACTCGAAGTCAGACAGCAATGCGGGGCGGGGTGACGATGAGCGACGGGGCGACGGGCGCGCGCGGCTCGGAACGGATCGCGCTGAACCGCGCCTATGCGGTGATCTCGCCCGACCAGATCACGATCAAGCCGGCGCGCATGGGCCTCGTAGGGCCCGCCATCCAGGCGCTGCTGACGCTGGCCGCCGTGTGGGCGATGGCGACGTACATCAACTCGCTGCCGCTCTGGCTGCTGATGGTGCTGCTCACGTTCGTGATCGTGTCAGGGCCCACGGCCGTGCTGGGGCTGGTCTACAACATCCTGGGCTCAGCGTTCCTGATGGAGCGCAAGAAGGGGACCTGCCGCTGGCAGCAGGGCTTCCTGGGACTGGGCCTGGGGACGCGCGAACTGGTGCCGTTCCCGCGCATCGGGTCGATCGAGGTGACGGGCAACTTCGAGGAAGAGCTCGGTTCGGGCGACCTGCAGGACGTGGTGCACTGGCAGGTGTGGCTGGTGAAGGACAACGGCCGGACGCTGCCGATCGCCTCCATCAGCGCCGCCCGTCCGCTGGCGGACATCGGGCTGGAGCGCGCGAACACGCTCGCCGAGGCACTCGCGGAGATGAGCGGCAGCATGGCCGTGCTGGGCGTGATCCCGGAGTGGGCGCTGCTCCTCGACGAGGAGACCGACGACGAAGACGATCCCGAGGGCGAAGGAGACCGCTGATGGACCGCGCGATGGAACTGATCCGGGACGCGAAGACGATCGCCGTGGTGGGCGTCTCGTCCCGGCCGGACCGCCCCTCCAACGAGGTCGCGAAGTACCTGATCGACCACGGCTACGAGGTCTACCTGGTGAACCCGACCGAGACCGAGATCTTCGGGCTGCCGGTGTACGACTCGGTGCGCGACCTGCCGAAGCCCGTCGACATCGTGGACATCTTCCGCCGTCCGGGGGACGTGCCGCCGGTCGTGGATGACGCGGTTGCGGCAGGCGCGAAGGTCGTCTGGATGCAGCTGGAGATCGTGAACGAGGCGGCTGCGGAGGTCGCTCGGGCCGCGGGGCTCGAGGTCGTGATGGATCGTTGCACGAAGATCGAGCACGAGCGCCTGGGCTGAGGCCCGCTCCCCGGGTCGCGTGCTACAGTGGGTATTCAAGAGGCCTCCCGGCCGTCTGGGGGTAGTCGGTTGCTCGACAACCTCGGTGAGAAATGCGGCATCTTCGGGGTGTTTGCCCCCGGGGACGACGTTGCGCGGCTCACCTTCTTCGGCCTTCACGCGCTGCAACATCGCGGACAGGAGTCCGCAGGCATCGCGACAACTGACGGCCGCCGCCTCCACCTCTTCGCCGACATGGGCCTGGTCTCCCAGGTGTTCGACGAGGAAGCGCTTGCAGCCCTCACCGGGCATGCGGCCATTGGCCACACCCGTTACTCCACTACCGGATCCAGCACCATCGGCAACGCGCAGCCCTTCCACCTGAAGGGGCAGCATGGCGAGCTGGCGATCGCGCACAACGGCAACGTGGTGAACGCGGACGTGATGCGCGAGGAGTTGCTCGACCGTGGGCTCACGTTCGAGACCTCCAGCGACACGGAGGTGCTGGGCCGCATCCTGATCGACGGCGACGGCGAGGACTGGAACGCCCGCTTCGCGCAGTTGATGCGCCGGGCTAACGGCGCGTACTCGCTGACGATCCTCACGCACGACGCGGTCTACGCCGTGCGTGACCCCCTGGGCATCCGCCCCCTGAGCATTGGCCGCCTGAACGGGCATGGGTACATCCTCGCCTCCGAGACGTGCGCGCTTGACCACCTGGGCGCCGAGTTCCTCCGCGACGTGCGCCCGGGCGAGGTCGTGCGTATCGACCGGGACGGCCTGACCTCCTCCTTCCCGCTGGGCGAGCCGCTGGTGATGACCTCCGGCAAGGAATCACAGGCGCTGTGCCTGTTCGAGTTCACCTACTTCGCCCGCCCGGACTCGCGGGTTTCGGGCCAGTTGCTCCACCCGGTACGCGGGCGCATGGGCGCGCGTCTGTCCGAGGAACACCCGGTGGAGGCGGACCTGGTGATCGGCGTCCCGGACTCGGCGACCGCAGCCGCTATCGGTTACGCGCGGGCCTCCGGCATCCCGTACGCGGAGGGCCTGGTCAAGAACCGCTACGTGGGCCGCACCTTCATCCAGCCCGACCAGCGCATCCGAGAGCGCGGCGTCCAGATGAAGTTCAACCCGCTCCGTGAGGTGCTCGAGGGTAAGCGGGTGGTCGTGGTGGACGACTCGATCGTCCGCGGCACCACGACGCCGCATGTGGTGAAGATGCTCCGCGATGCCGGGGCGCTGGAAGTCCATATGCGCATCACGGCGCCGCCGATCACCCACCCGTGCTTCTATGGCGTGGACATGGCCACGCGCGGCGAGTTGATCGCGGCGAACATGAGTCTGGAAGAGATCCGCGAGTACATCAACGCCGACTCGCTGGGCTACCTGTCACTGGAGGGCACGATCTGGGCGACCAACCTGGGCCCGGGCCAGCACTGCACCGCCTGTTTCTCCGGCCAGTACCCCTCAGAAGTGCCGCTCCAGTTCGACAAGTTCGCGCTGGAGGACGAGGCGCAGCGCCCGGACCACGAGATCCCGCGGTCCGTGCCGGAGCCGGTCATGCACCCGCTCTCCATGCTCCAGACACCCGCCGGCTCCGGGCGCACGTAGCTCCGTCCGGCGTTACCGTGAGCCTGCCGGAACCGCCGACCCCGGCACCATCCCGACCTCCCCGTCCGAGCGAGCCCTCCCGATGAGCGACGAGGCCCGCCCCTCGATCACCTACGCCGCTTCCGGCGTCGATCTCGACGCGCGCGAAGCGATCGCGAAGCGCTTCGGCGCCATCGCGCGCACCACACACGGCCCGCAGGTCATGGGCCGCTCCGGCGGCTTCGCCGGGCTCTTCCACCTGGGGGCGCGCTTCCGCGACCCGGTGCTGGTGGCGACCACCGACGGCGTGGGGACGAAGGTGCTCCTGCACGCCACGCTGGGGACGATCCGCCTCGCCGGGCACGACATCGTCAACAACAACGTGAACGACCTGATCACGGTGGGCGCCGAGCCGCTGTTCTTCCTGGACTACATCGCCACGAATGGCCTGCCCGCCGAGCAGCGCGTGGAATTGGTGGAGGGCATCGCGGAGGCGTGCCGCCAGAATGGGGTGGCGCTGATCGGCGGCGAGACCGCGGACATGCCCGATATCTACAAGCCCGGCGACTTTGACCTCGCCGGGTTCGTGGTGGGCGCCGTGGAGCGGGACGGCGCGATCGACGGCTCGACCATCACCGCCGGGGACGCGCTGGTCGCGCTGCCTTCGAACGGGCCGATGACGAACGGGTACTCGCTGGTGCGGGAGGTGTGGGCGCTGGGCAAGGGCCTGGGCGACGAACACGACCGCAAGGTGCTGAACGAGCGGTACGAGGAACTGGGCGGGACGCTGGGCGAGGCGCTGACCGCGCCCCACCCGGCCTTCTGGCCGCTCCTGCAGCCCGCCCTGCCCTATGTGAAGGGTGTGGCGCACATCACCGGCGGGGGTATCCCCGGGAACCTCCCACGGGTGCTCCCGGAGGGCGTAGCGGGGCAGGTGGACCGCGCCTCATGGCAGGTCCCGCCGCTGTTCGACCTGATCCGGCAGACAGGAAATGTCGACGAGGCGGAAATGTTCCGCACGTTCAATATGGGCGTGGGGATGATCCTCGCCGTGGCGGAGGCGGACACGCAGGCGGTGCTGGACGCGATCCCCGGGTCGTGGCGCATCGGCTCGGTCGTGCCGCGTGAAGATGGCGAGGCGATCCGCGGGCTGCCCCGGCGGGGCTAGCGGACGCGCAGGCGAGAGGGCGGGCGAAGATGACGCGACGGGCGATCCTCGCGGTCTACGACAAGACCGGCATCGTGGAGTTCGCGCGCGGGCTGCACGACATGGGCTGGGAGCTCGTGGGCACCGGCGGCACGGCGAAGGCGATCGCGGACGCGGGCCTGCCGATCACGCAGGTGGCAGACCTCACCGGCAGCCCGGAGATGCTCGGCGGGCGCGTGAAGACGCTGCACCCGAAGGTGCATGGCGGCCTCCTCTACCGGCGCGGGCTGGCGGAGGACGAGGCGGACGTCCAGCGCTACGACATCCCGAACATCGACCTGATGGCGGGGAACCTCTACCCGTTCGTCGAGACCGTCACGAAGGGCTCGCCGACGCTGGCGCAGGCGCTCGAAGAGATCGACATCGGCGGGCCGACGATGATCCGTGCGTCCGCGAAGAACCACCCGTGGGTGATCCCGCTGATCGACCCGAGCGACTACACCTCGATCCTGGTGGCGCTGCGCGCGGCCGGCGGCGATCCGGTGGGGGTGGCCGCGAACACGCGCCGGCGACTGGCGGCGAAGGCCTTCCAGCACGTCGCCCACTACGACACCGCCATCGCCGAGTACCTGCGGGACGAGGCGGACCTGTTCCCCGAGCAGTTGACCTTCGGCATGACCCGGCGCGAAGTGCTCCGCTACGGCGAGAACCCGCACCAGCAGGGTGCCTTCTACACCTGGGACTCCGTGCGTACGCCCGTGGAGGGCATCGGCGGGCTGACGCAGCACCATGGCAAGGCGCTGTCGTACGTGAACATCCTGGACGCGGATGCCGCCTTCAACTCGGTGGCGGAGTTCGACCTGCCGGCGATCTCGATCATCAAGCACACCAACCCGGCCTGCTTCGCGGCGGGGGACGCCTCGGTCGCCTCGCTCTACGAGCGCGCGCTGACGGAGGGCGACTTCGTGTCTGCCTACGGCGGCATCGTGGCGGTGAACCGCGTGGTGGACATGGCGCTGGCGGAGGCGCTGCGCGAGGTGCGCAGCCCGTCCGACGGCGACACGCGCATGTTCTACGAGATCGTGATCGCGCCGGGCTACGAGCCGGATGCGCTGGATCACCTCAAGAAGAAGTCGAAGGACCTCCGCATCCTGGAGGCGCCGATCGGCGATGCCCGGCGCGAGCGCGTCGAGTTCAAGAGCGTGCGCGGGGGCGTCCTGGTGCAGAACGCCGACGTCTCCTTCGAAAGCGAGGCCACCTTCCAGGTGGTCAGCGAACGCCAGCCGACGGCGTCCGAGATCGCGGACCTGCGGGTCGCCTGGAACATCTGCAAGCACGTGAAGTCCAACGGCGTGGTGTTTGTGAAGGACGGCGTGCTGGTGGGCATGGGCGCGGGCCAGCCGAACCGCGTGGGCAGCGCCCGCCTCTGCAAGGAACAGGCGGGCGAGCGCGCTCGCGGCGCCGTCTGCGCCACGGACGCTTTCCTGCCGTTCCCGGACACGCTGGAGGTGGCCGCCAGCGCCGGCTGTACGCTGGTGGCGCACACCGGCGGCTCCATCCGGGACCAGGATTCCGTGGAGGCCGCCAACCGCGAGGGCGTTTCCCTGGTGGTCACCGGCGTCCGGCACTTCCGTCACTAGCCGGCGCTGGGTCTCGAAGAGGGGTAACGCAGATGGCGACCGTGGACCTGGTGATCCCCTGCTACAACGAAGAGCATGTGCTGGCGGGCAGCGTGGAGCGCGTGCTGGCGTTCGCGGATGCCCACCCGGAACACCAGTGGCGGGTCGTGGTGGCGAATAACGCCTCCACGGACGGGACGCTGGAGGTCGCCTGGGGGCTGGCGGGCCGCTTCCCGGGTCGGGTGGCGGCGCTCGACATCCCGGTGAAGGGCCGCGGCATCGCTCTCCGCACCGCGTGGCTCACGACTGAGGCGGACGTGATGGCCTACATGGACGTGGATCTGTCCACGGACCTGGCCCATCTGCCGGCGATGGTCGACCCGATTGCGGCCGGGGAGGTGGACCTGGCCTACGGGACGCGGCTCCACCGTGACTCCCAGACCACCCGCTCCGCGAAGCGGGAGTTCATCAGCCGCTCCTACGTGTTCATCCTCAACCGCGTCGCCGGGCTCCGGGTGACGGACGCCCAGTGCGGATTCAAGGCGATCAGCCGGGAGGCGGCCCGGGCGCTGGTGCCTCTGGTGCGGGACACGCAGTGGTTCTTCGACACGGAGCTGCTGTGGATCGCCCAGGTCAACAGCTACCGCCTGCGTGAGGTACCCGTGCACTGGGTGGAAGACCCGGACACGCGCGTGAAGATCATCAAGACGGCGCGCGAGGACCTGTCCGGTATCTGGCGGCTGAAGCGGAGCGGCGTGCCCCGGGTGCCCGGCCGATAGGCAGGGCGGCGTCACGGGCAGGCCTCCACAGGTCTACTCCTCCGCATCCCCATCGCGCCCGTGATACCCCTCGACGCGAACTTGGAGTCTCCCCGGGGCGGGGAACGTTGACCGTATCGTCGCGCGCTCGTTACATTCGCCCCGGCCCCGCAGCCCCGCTGCGGTGGCGGCTGTGTGTCGGCCGAAGAGGCGTGTACCGCGAGGAGGCAGCAATGCTGGGAATGGGCGAGGGCCTGGAACTGCTCGCTGTCTTCTTCACCTTCGTTGGTGGGCTGGCCGTGATGACCGTGCTCGGCAAGTGGTGGGAAGCCTAGTCAGGCGTGATCGCGCTGCTGGCGGGGGTGCCGGACGTGAGTCCGGCGTAGTGACGAGGAAGTGCTGATGGCCGCGACGGAACGACCGCAGGGCCGCTCGATGGGTGACCGGCTCTACGACGCGATCTTCGGAAACCGTCTGTGGCGCTCGATCTTCCGTTCCGGGTACCCGAACACCCCGCGGAACCAGATGCTGGCAGTGGCGACCAACGTCTTCCTGCACCTGCACCCGACCCGCATCCACCGTACCCACGTCAAGATCACCCACACCTTCTGTCTGGGTGGCCTCTCGTTCTTCCTCTTCCTGGGCCTGACCATCAGCGGCGTGCTGCTGATGTTCTATTACGTCCCCTCCGTGGATCGCGCGTACACGGACATCCTGGCGCTGGAGACGGACGTCCGCTTCGGCCAGTTGATGCGCAACATGCACCGCTGGATGGCGCACGGCATGGTGCTGACCGTCCTGATGCACATGATGCGGGTGTTCTACACCGGCGCGTACAAGCCCCCGCGGGAGTTCAACTGGGTGGTCGGCGTCGTGCTGCTGGTCCTGACCCTGCTGCTCTCGTTCACCGGCTACCTGTTGCCGTGGGACCAGCTGGCCCTGTGGGCCATCACGGTCGGCACCAACATGGTGGGTTCCGCCCCGCTGCTGGGTGAGCCGAACCGGTTCATCCTGGTCGGTGGCTTCCAGGTGGGCCAGGCCGCGCTGACGCGGTTCTACGCCCTCCACGTCATCGGCCTGCCACTGATGGCGGCGGTCTTCATGATGGTCCACTTCTGGCGCATCCGCCGCGACGGCGGCCTCGCCCGCCCGCTGTAGGTAGAGCCGGAAGGAAGCGACGATGGCAGCCGCACCACAGACCCAGGCTCAACCCGCCTCCGCAGCGGTCAAGGCGCGTCAGCGCCGCGCCCGTGAAGAAGAGTTGCTGGTCTGGCCGGATCTCGTATTCATCGAGTTCATCTGCGCCGTCCTGTTCACGATCCTGATCGTGGGCCTGGCGGTGATGGTGGACTCCATCCTGCTGGACCGGGCGAACCCGGCGGTGACGCCGAACCCGTCCAAGGCCCCGTGGTACTTCCTGAACCTGCAGGAGTTGCTGCTCCACATGCACCCGGCGCTCGCCGGTGTGGTGGTGCCCACGGTCGCCCTCATCGCGCTCGGCGCTATCCCGTACTGGGACAACACGGCCGAGGGCCAGGGCGAGTGGCTGTCGACGCCTCGCGCGTGGCTGAACCTGAAGGTCGGGGCGGCGGTCGGCGCCATCGGCACGACTCTGCTGATCTTCTACGATGAGTCGAAGCACATCCAGGTGTTCGAGATGATCGCGGGCAAGGACTCCTGGCCGGAGCCGTTGAACTTCATGCGCGGCCTCCGCGGCATCCAGAACGAGATCAACTGGCCGGCATGGACGCTGGACGTGCCGCTGGGCAACGTGCTGCGCCTCGATCTCCTGGGGTTGCCCAAGATCGAGCTGGACTGGAACATCCCCGGCTTCATCGTGGAGCAGTTCATCCCGGTCAACACGATGGTCGGCCTGCCGATCCTCCTGTCGCTGGTGGCGCACAAGTTGAAGATCGCCCAGACGAAGCGGGATCACATGATCCTGCAGTTCTCCGGCTTCATCGCTGTGTACGTGACGCTGACGATTGTCGGCACCTACTTCCGAGGCGAAGGCCTTGCCCTGGTGCCGTACACCATTTTCGCTGACCCCTCGCACTAAGCGACGGTCGGACGCGGAGGGACACGAACGTGTCGAACGAACCCAGCAGCCAGTCGCCGACCGACGCATGGAAGGCGGCGCTGGCCAGCCGCAAGACGGAAGTCGCCGATGCGGAGACGCTGCCGCTGACGGCTGTCTCTCCGATCGACCGCGACCTGTCGCGACGCAACTTCATCCGCGCCTCCTTCTGGGGCGGCCTGGGCATCACGCTCCTCGGGAGCGTCGGCCTGCTGCTCGACTTCCTCTACCCGCGGAACGTGAAGGGCTTCGGTGGCCCGGTTCCCGCGGGGAACGTGAAGGACTTCCCGAAGGGTGGCGAGCCGAAGGCGAACTCCGAGGGTCAGTTCTGGATGGCGAACCTGTCGCCGGACGAGACCCGGCCCGGTGGTTCTGGCGGGGCGGACGGTCTGCTGGCGCTCTGGCGCAAGTGCCCGCACCTGGGCTGCACGGTGCCGTGGCGCGAGAGTTTCTCCTACGAGGGCGACGCGGGCTGGTACCGCTGCCCCTGCCACGGTTCGACCTACACGAAGGCCGGTATCCGGGTGTTCGGCCCGGCGCCGCGGTCCATGGACACCATGGCGATCGAGATCGACGCCGCGGGGAACATCACGGTCCAGACGGGCTCAGTCACCCCGGGTGGCGCTAACAACCCCGAGCGGGCGGTCCAGCATCCGTTGCTGCCGGCCTAGTCTCGATCACGGCAGAATCAAGAACACCGCGGCGCGGAGAGTGGTGAGCGGATGAACACGAGCAAACAGGTCAACGTGATGATCGGGCTCCTGTTCCTGGCCTTCGCGACGTTCGGCGGGTACATCCTCTACGAGGTGCCGCGCGCCGAGAGTGCGACCGAGCGCCAGGACGAGTTGCTCGCCCACCGCGGAGCGGCCCTGTTCGTCGCGAACTGCCGCAGCTGTCACGGGCTCATGGGCCTGGGCGGGGAGGAAGGCGGCATTGCGCCGGCCCTCAACCGCACCTCGTTCCTGATCCTGGGCGAGAAGAACTCGTACGGCGCGCCGGCCACTCCGGAGGGCGAAGCGCGCGCGGTCCACGACTTCCTGTTCAACACGATTTCCTGCGGGCGCACCAACACCGCCATGCCGGTATGGTCGGAGCACTACGGCGGGCCGCTGTCGGACACGCAGATCAACTACCTCGTGACCATGATCACCGCCGGCCGCTGGGACCTGGTGGAGGAGCTTGGCCACGAGCACGACATCGCGACCGATCCTCCGACGACGGCGGCGGATATCCTGATCACCGACCCGGCGGCGCTGTCTCTGACCACGAAGAACTGTGGCCAGTTCAACGCGCTGACCGCCAGGGAGTTCTACGAACGCGACCCGCTGGCGGCCGCTCCGGTGGACGGCGAGCCGACGCCGGCCCCGGGTGACGGGACGCCTGCCCCCGCTGGCCCGACCGTCCAGGGTCTGCCGGTGGCGGACTTCTTCCTGGCGACCTGCGCGGCCTGCCACGGCCAGAAGCGCGAAGGCCTGCTGGGCCCGGCGCTGACGCCTACGCGGCTGACGCAGCCGGCCGACTTCTACTTCACGACGGTAGCCGAGGGCCGCGCCGGCACAGCGATGCCGTCCTGGCGGGCGGCGGGCCTGACGGACGATGAGATGCACGCGCTGGTCGAATACATCATGACGGTTGAGCCCTAGCGGGCGGGGCGTCCGGGCGACCGGACGCCGCCCACGGGAATGCTCGCTCAGGGACAAGAGGGGGAGACGAATGGCTGCGACGACCGGTAAGCGGTACCGGTGCCCGAACTGCGGCGCCGAGTTCATTGTCACTAAGGGCGCTGAAGACGCCGAACTTCGCTGCGGCGAGACGCCGCTCGAGCAGTTGTAGGAGGCGCCAGATGGCTGTTGCACTGGGTAAGCGCTACAAGGACGATGTTTCCGGCGTTGAGGTGCTCTGCATCAAGCCGGGTGACTGCAACCTGAACGTGAACGGTCGCGGGATGGAAGAGCTCCAGCCGAAGGTGCTCCCCTCCGCCGACTAGCCCGTCACTCAGGCACCGCACGACGCGGCCCACCGGCCGCGTCGCTGTGTCTGTGGGGGTTCGAGGGGCGCCGCCGCGATTGACCTCCGGCGCAGAGGTTCCATACGATGTTTGATGCGCGCCTGTGATGAGCGCCTGACCAGAGCAAGTGACCGGCGGGCGAGGCCCGCTGGCGGGGGTGGTACGAGTGAGCGAAGTCTACGTCGGCGACTCTGAGTCCCTGGAGTCCGCGCTGCGGCGCTTCAACAAGCGGGTGCAGGCCGACGGGATCCTGACCGACGCGCGCCGGCATGAGTTCTACGAGAAGCCGTCCGAGCGCCGTAAGAAGAAGGAAGCGGCCCGCCGCCGCAAGATGCGCAAGGCGATCATCCGCCAGGCGCGTCGCACTGCGGCGTAGTCGCCCATCGACCCGCCCCGGCCGACGCGCCGGGGCGAGATGTCTCTGGCGCATCGCCCCGATCCGGGAGGCCGTATGTCGATCCAGGAGACCATCCGTACCGAGATGACCACTGCGTGGAAGGCGGGTGACACCGTCCGCCGCGACGCGCTGCGTCTGCTCATTGCCGCGCTCGAGAACGCGCGCATCGAGGCGGGCCGTCTCCTTGAGGACGCCGACACGATCCGTGTCCTCCAGAAGGAGGCGAAGCAGCGCCGCGACTCGATCACCGAGTACGACAAGGCCGGCCGCTCCGACCTCTCCGCGAAGGAGCAGCAGGAGCTGGACGTCATCACCACCTTTCTCCCGACGCAACTGAGCGACGACGAGATCCGCGATCTGGCGCGCAGCGTGATCGCGGAGACTGGCGCCTCCGGCGCGGGTGACGTCGGCAAGATCATGCGGCCGCTGATCGCGAAGATCGCTGGACGCGCGGACGGCGGGCGGGTGAACCAGATCGCGCGCGAACTGCTGGGCGGCTGACCGCCCGGCCCGACGCCGGCATCACCCCGATGGCTACCCGCTCCCTGCCCTTCACCCCAGAGAACACCGGCGACCCGCGTGGCCGGGCGGCGCTCACCGTGGCCGTCTTCGCCAGCGTGGCGCTCTTTGCGGTGCTCTTCCCCTGGTACCCCGGCGGGCAGCGCCTGGAGGTGGGCGTCACGCTCGACCAGCCGATCACGGCGCCTCGGGATCTGTCGTACGAGTCGGTGGTGCGGACGGCACAGGTGCGGGAGCAGGCGGCCTCCGTGATCCGGGAGGTCCTGATCCTGGACCCGGAGATCCGCGACCGGCAGCTGGCCGAACTCGATCGGATCATGCAGGCGATCAGCCAACAGCGGAACGACACAGGGCTCTCCGCTTCGGCTCGCGAGACGCAGATCCGCGCGATCCCGGGCGCGAGCCTGTCGGAGGCGTCCGCCTCCGTACTGGCCGCGGCTGAGCCGCAGCGCTGGGTCGCGCTGCAGACCGAGGCGCAGAACGCGCTCTCGCGCACGCTGACTGGCGCCGTGGGGCCGGAGGAGACCGCCGCCGCCCGCACCCGCGCCTCCGGCTTCCTCTCTCCCCTGCTGAGCGTGGACGAAGCACTGGCGCTGACCGAACTCATGGATCCGCTGGTCGTGCCGACGCTCATCGTCTCGGAAGAGCGCACCGAGGCGCTGCGCCGCGAGGCGCGCGCGAATACGCCGCCCGTGGTGGCGGCCTACACCGCCGGACAGGTCGTGATCCCGGCCGGCACGCCGATTGATGAGGCCGGTGTGGAGGCGATTGAGCGGTTGGGGCTGAAGCAGGACACGGCGACGCGGTCGGCGATCACGAGTGCGGCGATCGCGGCCCTGCTCGCCGGCGCGGCGCTGGGCGCGCACGTGCTGACCGTGCGTCCGCCCTCGATCCGCGGCGGGGCGGGGCGGCGCGTGTTGTTCGTCATGTTGCTGGTGGCCCCGGTCGCGATCGCGAAGTTCTCGTTGACGTTGACCGTGCCGGACTCAGACCGGCTGTTCCTGGCGCACGCGCTGCCGCTGGCCGCAGCGCCGATCGCGGCGGCAGTCCTGCTCGATATCGGCTCCGCGGTCCTGATCGCCGGGCTGCTGGCGGCGCTGGTGGGGTTCATCTCCACGTCCGTCCCCGTGTTCGGCTGGTCCGGCGTCGCCTCGCAACTTGAGACGGTCAGACTGCTGCTCGCGACCGGTGCGGGGGGGCTGGCGGGAGCGTACTCAGTGGCGCGCATCGAGCGGCTGCAGGGCTACCTGGGCGCTGGGCTGGCTGCCGCTGCCGCTGCCGCGCTGGGCGCCGCGGCGGTCCTGTTCCTGGATCCGGACCGGGAGTGGCTGGATGCCGTGTGGATCGCCGGCACGACGGCGATCGGCGGGATCTTCGCGGCGCTGCTGGCGGTCGGAGTGGTGGTGCTGCTCAGCCGCCCGTTCGGGATCATCACGCGCGTCGAACTGATGGAACTGGTGCAGCTCAACCACCCGCTACTCCGCCGTCTCCAGGACGAAGCCCCCGGCACCTTTCAGCACTCGATGCTGGTCGGCAACCTGGCCGAGCGCGCGGCAGACCGCATCGGTGCGGACGCGCTCCTCGTGCGTGTCGGCGCCTACTACCACGACATCGGGAAGCTCCACGCGCCGTCCCTGTTCGTGGAGAACTTTGGCGATAGCGCCAATCCGCACGAGGCGCTGGACCCCCTCCAATCGTCGCGGGTGATCATGCTGCATGTCACCGCGGGCGTGGAACTGGCGCGGAAGCACCGCCTGCCGGAGGCGGTCGTGCAGTTCATTCCTCAGCACCACGGCACGCGCCTCGTTGCGTTCTTCTACCGCCGCGCGGCGGAGGTGGACCCCGAGGTGAACCCGGACCTGTTCCGCTACCCCGGCCCGAAACCACAGAGCCGGGAGACGGCGCTGGTGATGCTGGCCGACTCGTGCGAGGCGACCGTGCGCGCCGCGCCGGACCGATCGGGCGACCGCATCCGCGAGATCGTGGAGGCGGTGGTCCGCGAGCGCCTGGAGGAGGGCCAGTTCGACGAGTGCGACCTGTCGCTGCGCGACCTCCGGGTCGTCGTCGAGTCGTTCACGCTCGCGCTCGGCGCCGTGTACCACCCGCGCGTGGAGTACCCGCAGCCGACGAAGCGGGAGATCGAGGCGCGCCGCACTCCGGCCGCGCCTCCCGCGATCGAGGCTGCGACGGCGGCACCCGCGCCGGTCCCGCCGTCACAGCCGGCCCTCCCGCGTCCGACGTCCCGCCAGCCCGACCGTCCCGTGCGTGGCGAGGACGACATCTAGCCGTCGACCGCGTGAGCGCAGGCGGGGCCCCGTCTATACTTGTGGTCTCGCCTCCCTCTCGACCCTGGAGCCGCCGATGCGTGCCGCAGTCCTCGTGTTTCCCGGCACCTGGAGCGATGGCGACTGTGTCTGGGCGCTCCAGCAAGTCGGCATCGAGTCGCGTCGGGTCTGGCACCGCGAGACGGAGATCGCCCCGGACGAACTGGTCGTCCTGCCCGGCGGCTTCTCGTACGGCGACTACCTGCGCTGCGGGGCGATCGCGCGCTTCTCCCCGATCATGGCGGCCGTCCGGCGCCATGCGGAGGCGGGCGGGCTGGTGATCGGCATCTGCAACGGCTTCCAGATCCTCTGCGAGGCCGGCCTACTGCCCGGGGTGCTGATGCGGAACGAGTCGCTCCAGTTCCGCTGTCAGGACTCTTACATCGTGCCGGTCAACCGCACCTCGCCCTTCACAAGCGGGCTGGACGCCGGCCGCGGCTACATGACCCCGGTCTCGCACGGCGAGGGCCGCTACACGGCGGACGAGGCGACCGTGCGCATGCTGGAGGACAGCGACCGCATCGCGTTCCGCTACGGGACGCTGGACGGCCGGATCACCCCCGAGGCGAACCCGAACGGCTCCGTGCACGGCATCGCCGGGATCCTCAACGAGCGGGGCAACGTGCTCGGTCTGATGCCGCACCCGGAGCGGTCCTGCGAGGCGCTGCTCGGCAACGAGGACGGCAACGCGATCTGGCGCTCCGCGCTGGCGGCCGTCGGGGCTCGCGTCTAGGGCGCGGAACCCGCGCGCCTGACTCCCGCCTGCGTCCGCCCACTGGTACGCTCGACGCATCTCCTCCCCGACCTGCCTCCGAGGGTGCGCGCATGCCCGTCGACGACCACGTCCTCCAACAGGTCGCGATGTCGCGCGACGAATACGCACGGCTCCTCGACCTCCTCGACCGAGAACCGACCGATGTCGAGTTGGGCATGGCCGGGGCGCTCTGGTCGGAGCACTGCGGGTACAAGCACTCGCGGCCGTTGTTTCACCACTTCCCCTCGACCGGCCCGTACGTCCTGACCAAGGCGGGCGAGGAGAACGCGGGGGCGATCGACCTGGGTGATGGGTGGGTGGCCGTCTTCAAGATGGAGTCCCACAACCACCCGAGCGCGCTCGAACCGTATGAGGGCGCGGCGACGGGTGTCGGCGGCATCCTCCGCGACATCTTCGCGATGGGAATGCGCCCGGTCGCGCTGCTCGACTCGCTTCGCTTCGGGCCTCTGACCGAGCGCGCCAACCGCCGGCTGTTCCGCGGCGTGGTGGCAGGCATCGGCGGCTACGGCAACTGCATCGGCGTGCCCACCGTGGGCGGGGAGGTGCAGATGCACCCGGCCTACTCCGGCAACCCGCTGGTGAACGCGATGTGCGTCGGCATCGGGCGACGGGAGCACCTGCTCTCCGCCTCCGCCGCCGGGGCCGGCAACCCGCTCGTCCTCGTGGGCGCCGACACGGGCCGCGACGGCATCCACGGCGCGACGTTCGCGTCGGTCGAACTCGCCGCTGACTCGGGCGAGCGCCGGCCCGCCGTGCAGGTGGGCAATCCGTTCATGGAGAAGCTGCTGATGGAGGCGTGCTGCGAACTGGCCGAGCAGCACAAGGACTGGATCGAGGGCCTTCAGGACCTCGGCGCGGCCGGGCTCACCTCCTCCGCGGTGGAGGCGGCGAACCGCGCCGGCACCGGGATCGAGATCGATGTGGCGCGCGTGCCGCGGCGGGCGCAGGGGATGACGCCGTACGAGGTGATGCTGTCCGAGTCGCAGGAGCGGATGCTGGTGATCCCCAAGCGTGAGCACCTGGACGACGTGCTGGCCCACTTCCGCCGCTGGGAACTGCACGCCGACGTCATCGGTGTGGTCACGGACGACCGGATGGCGACGATCAGGGACGGCGACCAGGTCGTCGCGCGCATCCCGATCGGCATCCTGGTGGACCCGCCGCAGTACCCGCCGATCGGCGTGCGGCCCGCCGACCTCGACCGCATCCAGAACGAGGATCTCGCCGCGCAGCCGGACGTGACGGACGCCTCCGGCGCGCTGCTCCGGCTGCTGGGCTCCGAGAACCTCGCGAGCCGTCGCTGGATCTACCGGCAGTACGACCACCAGGTGCAGAACAACACCGTGGTCCGCCCCGGCGGTGACGCGGCGGTGCTGCGGCTGAAGCAGTCCCGCCGAGGCATCGCCGTCTCCACCGACTGCAACGGCCGCATGGTCGCGCTGGACCCGCGCGCGGGCGGCGCGATCGCGGTCGCGGAGGCCGCCCGCAACGTGGTGGCGACCGGCGCCCGCCCGGCGGCGCTCACCGACTGCCTGAACTTCGGGAACCCGGAGAAGCCGGAGATCGCCTACCAGCTGGAGGAGGCGATCATCGGCCTGTCGGAGGCGGCGCGCGTACTGAACGCCCCGGTGATCTCCGGCAACGCCTCGCTCTACAACGAGGCGCCCGGCGGCTCGGTGCTGCCGACGCCCTCGATCGGCATGGTCGGCATCCTGCAGGACGTGACAACGCGGCTGACGATCCGCCCGAACGTCGGTGACAGCATCGTCCTGCTCGGTGCGGACGTGCCGCAGGGAGCCGCCACGCTGGCCGGGTCGGAGTACCAGTGGCTGACACTCGCCCGGCTGGCCGGACGCCCGAGGATCGACCTCGCGCACGAGGCACGGGTGCAGGACGCGGTGCTGACGCTACATGGCACCGGCCGCCTGACGGCCGCGCATGACCTGGCGGACGGCGGCCTGGCCGTGGCGCTGGCGGAGATGTGCATCGCCGCGGGCGCGGGGATCGACGCCGCGGGCATCGAGGTTGGCGACCGGCTAGATGGGGCGCTGTTCGGCGAGGCGCAGTCGCGCTTCCTCGTCGCCACGGCGGAGCCGGGGGCGGTGGCGGCGCTCGCGGAGGCCGCGGGCGTGCCGGCGACGGTGCTGGGGGTGGTCAGTGGCGACCGCCTGCGCCTCGGGCCGATCGATGTCGCCGTGGCGGACGCCACGCACGCCTGGGAGACCGGGCTGGACGAGATCATCGCCCAGATCTAGCGCGGTACGGCCTACGGGACGATCAGCACCTGCCCGATGTGGAGGGCGTTCGGGTTCGTGAGCCCGTTCGCCTCCTGCAGTCGCGCGGTGCTGACGCCGAGGCGCTCCGCGATGTGTCCCAGCGTGTCGCCGGACTGCACCGTGTACGTCCCGCCCGAGGTCGCGGCGGGGGGTGTCGAGGTCGTGCCGGACGGGGCCGCCGCACCACCGGTGCTCGGGACGCGCAACTCCATTCCGACGTGGATCAGGTTCGGGTTCGTGATCTCGTTTTCGGCGGCGACTTCCTCGACGGTGGTGCCGTAGCGCGCCGCGATCCGGCCGAGCGAGTCGCCCGGCTGGACGACGTAGATCTCGAAGCCGGCACGCGGCGGGTTGTCGCGGAGGAACTCCCAGATCGCCGGCTCGACGACGCCGTAGCGCCAGACGGAGACCGCGTCGGCGCGCGCGCCGTAGGACTGCTCGAGGAACTCGGGCCATGCCGGGTCACGCAGCACCGTGCCGTCGCCGATCGGGTGGATCGGGAGCCCCACGGCCTCGAGCTTTCGCATCGCGGAGGCGAGGACGAACGCGGGGGTGACGCCGGACTCATCCGGGACATCGCCGGCGAGTGCGTACTTCACGAGGTTCGCCTTCGATCCGAACATGCCCCAGTACACCTGCGGCGAGATCTCGTCCGTGAACGCGGCAAACTCCGCCAGCGGGATGCGGTCGATCTCCCACGGACGTGGGTCGATCGAGGTGGAGAGCCGCGCGTTCGACTGGAGCGCCCGCAGGCGCTCGCCATACTTCGTCGCGTCGTTGGTGGTGCCCACCCAGAAGCCGGCGTGCGCCTCCAGGTCCAGGAAGAGGCTACGGGCGCCCGCGTCCAGCACCTCGGACGCCAGTTGCGCTTCGCGCTCCACGTTGGAGCCCTTCACGACCGTCCAGGCATGGAAGGGGACGCCGCCGTCCTCGAAGAACCGCGCGAACTGCTCCACGCTCTTCGGCCCCTTAACGGCGTTGTCGGTGGGGTCGTAGCGCGACATCCACTGCACGCCGTCGTGCGTCTTCAGGACCACGCCGAGGCCGTGCGCGGCGAGGTTGTCGCGGATCGCGACCGGGTCGCCGTCGTGGCGGAACTGCCACACCCATGCCAGGTGACGCGGACGGGTGCCGGCGAGCCGCGGGATGCGCGCCGTCGCCGGGCTCGTGGCCTCGCGGGCGAAGATCGACCCGGGCAGCGCTGCCGCGGCCGCGAGGCCCGCAGCGGTCCCCAGCAGCCGCCGGCGGGTGATCTGGAATCGGGAGTCAGTCACGGTCACGCTCCGGGATCGGCACCGCTCGGGGCGCTGCGCAGGCAGACTGGGGTCGGCAACCGCCGGTGGTGGAAGCGTGATCAGCGGTTAATGCATCTTAGCGGATGATCGAAATCGCTCTCGACTGTCTCTCAGACGCTGAGGGGCGCCCCGGGGGTTCCCTGCGGGTGCGGATCGACGCCGATCACATCAATGTGGTGCGGAGCCGCTTCGGGGCGGTGAGGAACCAGGCGTCGTGCACGAACTCCTCGATCTAGTCGAACACCCAGCGTGCCGCGGTCTTGAGGAAATCGCTCTCCAGCCAGGTGAGCGCGACGGAGGGCGCGAAGCGGTACCACGCGGCGCCCTCCGCCTCCTGGTCGTCCGGCTGCGCGTACTTGCGGTTGTAGTCCAGTACCAGTTCGGGCGTGGGCGCGATCACCTGTACGCGGCCTTCGAGGATGACCGTGTCGTCGCCGCTCTCCAGGTGGACCGCGATGCGCGGGTCGCGCGCCAGGTTGCGGCCGGTGACGGAGTTTGCCGCGCAGCCGAACCAGAGCGCGCCGTTCTGCCACAGCCCCCAGACCGGCTTCGCGTGCGGCGCGCCGTCCTTCCGGGTGGTGGCGACCCAGTAGTTCCTCGACGCGGCCAGCTTCGCCTCCGTAAGGGGCCAGGAGGCACCCTCCGGCTCGCCGGTGATGCCGTACGACGGGTCGAAGTGCGGTCGTTCGAGTCGCGGCATGGCGGGGTCTCCCTTCCACGGAACGGGGGGTCTAGCGAGCGGATGATAGTAGAACTAGCGTTCTTGACAGGCAAGAACGCTAGTTCTACGGTATTCGGGTCGCCTTCGGTGTTCGGGGAGCGACGTCGGGTCATGGATTGCCCGAGACGTAACGGCACGAGTACCCTGTGACGGCGGCGCTTACGGAATGTCGGGCGTGATGCTCGACGGTTCGTCCACGTCACAGGGGGTCAGTCTGGACAACCCGTTGTCCAACTTGGCCAAACTTCTCACTACGTCTTGAAAAGTCCCGGGCCGGGCGTCGCCGTCTGAACGAAGATGGCGTCAGTCCCGGCTCCGGCACGCCGAGAGGGTCATCCGACGTGAAGGTCGTGTTTCTGGAGACCGTTGAAGGTTCGGGCGCCATGGGCGAGGTCAAAGACGTCGCCCCGGGTTACGCCCGTAACTATCTGTTGCCCCGCGGCCTGGCCGCGCCGGCAACAGCGCAAGTCCTTGCCCGCGCCGAACGGCTGCGGGAGATCGAGGAGGAGCGGCAGCGATCCGAGGACGAGCGGGCTCGAGGGCTTGTCGGCAAGCTCGAGAGCACCCCGCTCGTAATCGCCGTTCGCGTCGGAGAGCAGGGACGACTGTACGGCTCTGTCACAAATGCTGACGTCGCCCAGAAGGCTGGGGAGATTCTGGGCGAAGAGCTGGACCGTCGTCGCATCCTGCTGCCCGAGGCGATTCGTCGCGTGGGGGTCTACACCGTGGGAATCAGGCTGAGCCGAAACGTTCAGCCGGAGATCGCGGTGGTGGTCGTGGACGTGGATGCGCCGGAAGGCGCAGAAGCGGCCGCGGCAGCCCTGCTCGCTTCCCTCGAGGAAGAGAAGCAGGCGCAGGCCGCCGCCGCCGCAGGGCAACTTGCGGCACGGATCGTTGCTGGCGAGTCGGAGCCGGGCACCGAAGACAGCACGGAGGAGCAGGAATAACGCTCCTCTGAATCGTGGGAGAACGGGTAGGCCGCCGTGGTGCTCGATGGCCGGCCTGCTCCACTCCGCCAGGAGGCGCGGCCGCGTCCCGCCTCCGGCCTTCCACCGCATGACGTCTCCGCCGAAGAGGCGGTGATCGCGGCCCTCCTCCTCGACGACGACTCCTACGCTCGCGTCCTGCCGATCGTGCGCCAGGAGGACTTCTTCCGGGAGCAGAACGGCTGGGTCTACGAGGCCTGCCTGGCCGTCGCCGAGCGTGGCGAAGTCCTCACCATCCCGACCGTCGCACACGAACTCGACCGCATGGGCCGCCTGGATACGGCCGGCGGCGAGCCGTACCTCGTGGAACTCGCGGGCAAGTACTTCACCGCCGTGGGCGTGGAGGCGCACGCGCGCATCGTGGCGCGCGACTCCCTCTACCGGCAGTTGATCTCCGCGGCCGGCCAGATCGCGCAACTCGCCTACCAGGGCGGGCCGGACGTGAAGCACGTCCTGAGCCAGGCGGAGACGCTGCTGCTGGGCCTGCGCACGGCGGAGGCGGCGGGCGACTTCAAGCGGCTGCGTGACCTGCTGGACGAGTTCCTCGAAGCCCCCGCGGAGGACGAAGACGGCGAGCTGGTGCAGTCCGTCCGCACCGGGTTTATGGACCTGGACCAGATGCTGGGCGGCGGCTACAAGCGCGGCGACCTGGTGATCCTGGCGGCCCGCACCGGTGTCGGTAAGACCAGCCTGATGCTGAATTTCGCGCGCAACGCCGCCGTCGGGCAGCACGGCACCGTGGCGCTCTTCTCGCTGGAGATGGGTGGCGAGCAACTGGCGATGCGCATGCTTTCCGCCGAGTCCGGCGTGGAGATGGCACGCCTGCGCCTGGGCCGCCACACCGAGGCGGAGGAGGCGCGCGTGATGCGCTCGCACGGCCTGCTCGCCGGCGCGTCGCTGTTCATCGATGACTCCGCTGTGCTGACCGTGCCGGAGATCCGCGCGAAGTGCCGCCGGCTGCAGACCGACCACGGCCTGGACCTCGTGATCATCGACTACCTGCAGTTGCTGCACGGCGCCGGCCGGGCGGACACGCGCGCGAACGAGATCAGCCACATCTCCCGCGCGCTGAAGGAGATGGCGCGCGAACTGAACGTGCCGGTGATCGCAGCCGCGCAGCTGTCCCGCGCGGTGGAGAACCGCACGCCACACATCCCGATGCTGTCCGACCTGCGCGAGTCCGGCTCGATCGAGCAGGACGCGGACATCGTGATGTTCATCTACCGCGAGGACATCTACCTGAAGCCGCAGGAGTGGCAGGACCAGCACCCGGACCAGCCCGGTGGCGCGCACCCGACCGGTCTGGCGCAGATCATCCTGGCGAAGCACCGCAACGGCCCCACTGGCACCGTGACCGTCCGCTTCGTGGACAAGACCGCGTCGTTCCAGGATCTGCTCCTGCGTCCCGAGCCCGGGTGGGACGGGGCAGGCGGCTACTGATGCCGCCCGCCTCCGGCGCGGCGTTCGAGGGCTTCCTGGCGGGCCAGCGGGCCGCCTCCGTCCCCGCGCAGTTCTTCACCGAGGTGCTGCCACAGATCGAGGACGCGGACGAACTGCGCCTGACGGTGTACGCGCTGTACGCGATCCCTCGCCCCGGCCAGATCGCCGCGCGGCGTGCCTCCGAACTGCTGGCGGAGGAGCCGCTCGCGCGGTGGTTCGCCTCGCGCGGGGGGATGGAGGCGGGACGGCGCACGGTGGACGCGGCGGTGACGCGCGGCGTGCTGCTGGCGCTGCCGCTGGCGGACGGCGACCTGCTGCTGGCGGTGCATTCGGAGGGCGGCCGGCGGCTGCTCGAACGGATCGAGGCCGGCGTGGAGCCGGTGCCGGGCGGAAGCCGCGTGGCGGTGATGGTGGAGCCCGCGGCGCTGAGCCGGCCGGCCGCCGTGTACGAGCAGGAGATCGGGATGCTCACGCCCTCGGTCACCGTCGCGCTGGCGGAGGCGGAGCAGTTGTACCCGGCGAACTGGATCGTGGACGCGCTGCGCGAGGCGGCGAAGCGCAACGCGCGGTCGTGGAAGTATGCAGAGGCGATCCTGCGCCGCTGGGCGGCGGAAGGACGGGACGATGAAGGCACTGAGCGACATCCTGGGGGACGGCCCCCGAACCCGTACGACGCGGTGGTCCGCCGAGGCCTCGACGGCTGACGAGGCCGCCGAGGCCTCGGCGTGCTCGCTGTGCGGAGGCGCCCGCTTCGTACGCGTCACGGACGACCCGGAAGACCCGCGCTTCGGCCGCCCGGAGCCGTGTGAGTGCGCGCGCGCCGAGGCGCCGGCCGAGCGCCGCTCCCGGCTGCTGCGCTACTCCCGCCTCGGGCCCATGCAGCGCCTCACCTTCGAGACGCTCGTCCGCGAGGGCCGCTCGAACGACGAGGCGGTGCGCGGTCAGTACGCGGAGGCGGTGGACATCGCCCGGCGCTTCGCCGACCGGCCGGAGGGGTGGCTGCTGCTGACCGGCCCGCATGGCGCGGGGAAGACCCACCTGGCCGCTGCGATCGCGAACCGCGTGATCGAGCGCGGCGACCCCGCGCTCTTCCTCACCGTCGCCGACCTGCTGGACCACCTCCGCGCCTCCTACGACGAGGACGCGGAGCTGGACTACGACGCGCTGCTGGACCAGGTACGGAGCGCGCCCGTGCTGGTGCTCGACGACCTCGATGCGTATGCGGAGACGCCGTGGGCGCGGGAGAAGTTCTTCCAGGTGGTTTCCTACCGCTTCAGCGCGGGGCTGCCGACGGTGTTCACGATGGTGCGCCCGGTCACGGAGATCGACGCGCGCCTCGGCAGCCGGCTCGCGGATCCGGCGCTGTCGCAGGTGGTGGAGCTGGCGGGCGGGGAGAACACGCCGAGGTACACGCACATCGGCGCGATGACGCGTGAGCGCCTCGCCACGTTCTCGTTCGCGAAGTTCATCCCGGACGGCATCGGCCTGAAGGGCGAGCCGAGGAAGTCGCTGGAGGGCGCGTTCCGTCGCGCCGTGCAGTGGTCACGCGAGCCGGACGGCTGGATCGTGTTCATCGGCGGCAACGGCTGCGGCAAGACGCACCTGGCCGCGGCGATCGCGAACGAGCGGCTCGCCGCCGGTGACCGTGTCGCCTTCGCGAACGTCGCGGACCTCCTCGATGAGTTGCGGGCGGCGTTCGCCCCGGACGCGCCGAGGCGGTACGAGCAGGTGTTCCGCGCGCTGGTGGAGGCGCCCGTGCTCGTCCTCGACGACCTCGGTGCGCAGAAGTCCAGCCCGTGGGCGGAGGAGAAGCTGTACCAGCTGCTGAACCACCGCCACCTGGCGCGGCTGCACACGGTGGTGACGACGAACAAGAAACTCTCGGAGCTGGAGACGCGCATCGCGTCCCGCCTCGCCGACCGCGAGGTGTCCGAGGTCTACGAGATCACGGCGCCGGACTTCCGCACGCTCAAGGGGTAGGTCGCTCGGCGCGACCGCCGGGGGCTGCCGCCGTTGAGGCAACGGGCTCGGGAGGTGCCGTCCGCCTTAAACAACGAGGCGGACGTACCCGTGCGGTCTGCGCGCGCGCGGATAGTTGAGGCGAGGGCGGAGGCTTGGACGTGCTACCCGAGGCCGTCCAGTTCAGTGATTGACACTAGGAGGGCTGACGCGACCTGGAGTTTCTCCCGAGCCGCCTCGAACGCTTCGTAGTCGATTTCCTGCCGCACCCGTGCGACATGCGCCACCAACGACGAGTGGTACGTTGCCAAATCACGGTGCAGGTTCTCATGGAAGCGCTCGAGCTCTTCGAGGGCTTCATCCATCGCTTCCAGGAGTTCGGAGAGGTGGGCCTCGTCGGGGTTGGCCACGAACTCGGAGAGGAGTCGGACGATGGTCTCCACGAGATCTGTGTCGATCGCACCGCAGAGTGTTGCGTCTGCTTCGAACGGCCTCAGTGAGTCCCATGTCGACTGCACGATCGCGGTGATGACAGGGCGGTCAGGTCGCTCGACCGCCGGGGAAGCGGATGTCGTGGAGTGGGATGGTTCGGCGCTCGCCGAGACGCGATAAGCCGCAACGGCATCACTGACGCGCCGGATGATCGGGGCCTGACTGTTGCGGGACTTCATCACGAAGTCGCCGAAATCGGCCGGGCTCTCGTCCCTCCAAGCGTGGAAGTGCAGGGCGAGACTCGCCAGTTCTGTGTGCACACTCGACATCGCCGACTGCGATAGGGGGATCGTCCCGAGCAGTCCAAACATCAGGCTCCCGGCGAGCAGATACGGCCAGCCAAGTGCGGCGAGTCCGAGTGCGGCCAGCGTGACCGCCGAGAGCTGGATCCGGAACAGCATCCGGCGAGCAGAGCGGAACGAAGCCATATCCGCGACGATCAGCGCCTCCCGTGAGATCCCAATCTCGCGAGGTGAGAGGGCGGCGAATCTCAGCACCGCAGTCTGGTTGTCGAGAGCCGCGTGCACGATCGGCACGAGGCTGGGCTCTCCGTGCCCTTCGGCGAGGCGGCGGGTGTAAGAAGTGAGGCGCAGGGATTGAAAGAGGCCGATCCCTGCGCTCGAAAGGATTGCGAGAAGCGCGATTCCGAATAGCATCTCGACCGGCCATGGCAGATGGACAAGGTTCATCGGTAGAGCCGTTTCCTATGGGCGTACGGTCAGCCCGCGGGCTTCGGCACGATGCCTTCCTGCCAGTGGGAGCCGTCCGGACCCCACTCCTTCTTCCACACCGGCACGGTCTCCTTCACGCGGTCGATCGCGCGAAGGCCGGCCTCGAAGGCGTCCTGGCGGTGGGCGGAGGCGATGGCGACCAGCAGCGAGACGCCGCCGACCTCCAACACGCCGATGCGGTGATGGATGGCGATCGCGTAGACCTCGCGATCCCGGTACGCCTCCAGCACCTCGCGCCCGACCTGCTCCAGCGTGCGGAGCGCCATCTCCTCGTATGCCTCGTACTCGAGGCGGGCGACGGCTCGGCCCTCGTGGTGGTCGCGGACGACGCCCTCGAAGAGCAGGTAGGCGCCGCTGGCCGGGGTGATGACGGCGGCGCGCAGGGCGACGGGGTCGAGTGCGTCGCGGGTCACGAGGAAGAGCGGCACCTCGGGCGCGCCGCCGGCGACGGGTGGGATCAGGGCGCCACCCGCGACCGGCGGGATCAGGGCGACCGTGTCGCCATCGTGTAGTTCGCCGGCGTGGTCGAACCGGTACTCCTCGTTCACGGCGATCGCGACGCGCTCGAGGTACGGGCGGAGCGCCGGGTGCGACTCGCCGAGGCGCGCGCGGAGCATGGTGATCGTCACCGGGCCGCCCTCAAACGTCTCGTCGAAGCGGTCGCCCCCTGCGGCTTCGCGGAGGCTGGCGAAGAGGCGGACGGTGACGCGCACGGGTGCCTCCGATAGGTGGTCAGCAGCCCCAGTATAGGCCGGGCGGTCGGGCCGGCCCCGCCGACGGGACGCCTCAGACGAGGGTGCGCAGCGGGCGCTGGGTGACGGTGATGAGAGCGGTCACGCCGAGGATGGCGAGGCCCGCGCCGGTGTAGACGGGCTCGATGCCGGCGGCCTGCACGACCAGCGCGACGAAGAACGCCCACAACTGCATCAGGCCGCCGCCGAGCAGGAGCAGGCCGGTGACGCGGCCGAGGAGCCGGTTCGGCACGGTGGTCTGGACGATCGAGAGCGAGGTGATGGTGAGCGCCATGAACGAGGACCCGGCGACGACATTGAAGATGAACGTCAGCCACGGCTCCCGGCTGAGGCTGAACCCCAGCACGCCCAGTCCGAACGTGAAGGACACCGTCAGGAAGAACAGTCCCTTCCGCCTCGGTACGCCGACGAGCGTGAGGTAAACGGAGGAGGTGATGGCGCCGACGTTCCAGAAGAGCGCCATCAGCCCCCAGCCGGCCGCGCCCAGGTGGAGGACATCGCTCACCCAGGCGGCGACCAGCACCCCCATCACGCTCAGGCCAGCGACGGTACTGAACCACGTCAGCAGCACGGTCCACCTGACGACCGGGTCCTGGCGCACCACGCGGATGCCGTCGCGGATGTTCGCGATGACCGAGGTGCTGGAGGCGTCCGGGTCCGCCGCGTCGTCGGGCGTCCTCATGCGGCTGATAAGCCACAGGACGGCGGTGGGGCCGAGGGCGGCGAGCATGTAACTGGTGGGGATGCCGAGCGTCTCGATCGACCAGCCGGCGAAGGGGGCCGCGAAGAGGGCGCCGAAGGACAGTGCTAGTTGGAAGAGGGCGATGCCGCCGCCGAGCAGGTTCGGCGGTAACGACTCGCGCACCATCGCCGTCCGGGCGGGCTGATCCTGCGCCATGATCAGCCCGAAGGAGGCGAAGAGCAGGATCATCAGCGAGAGCGTGCCGGTGCCGCCGTCCTGCACCACCGGGAGGAAGAGGATGCCGCCGATCACGAGCATCAGCGTGATCGAGACCACCGAGGAGACGCGAAGCACCTGCCGCCTCGGGAAGCGGTCCGCGACGGCGCCGCCGACCGTCACATAGGCGAGGAAGGCGAGGCCGCGCACCGCCCCGAGCGCGCCGAGGTAGAGGACCTTCTGGTCCTCGGGCGCGGCGGTGTTGACGTACCAGCCCTGCGTGAAGAAGAGGATCGGCTGGGTGAGGCCCACCGCGAGTTGCGTGCCGACGAGGATCCGGTAGTCGCGCGAGCGCAGCGAATCGACGGCGGCGGAGAGCCGTGACGGGGCGGGGCCGGAGGCTGGCGTGGCCGCCATCCGTGTCTGCGCCTTCTGGAACCCGAGTCGTTGAGTGGGGATTCTCGCATCCCTGTCGATGCGTGAGTGACAGCGGTGTTTCGGGGAGCGCCAATCTGCGTAAGCATCACGGATTCGATAGCCTGCGCCCGTGATGACCGAGGATCGTCGCCTGCCTCGACTGCTCGGCGCCGCGCTGCTCGACGCGGTGTTGCCTCAGCGCTGCCTGGTCTGCGGGCGCTTCGGCGCCTCGCTGCACGAGGAGTGCCTGGCGACGCTGCCCCGCGCCGACGGGAGCCGGTGTACCCGGTGCTGGCGGCCGGGCCCCGGGACGTGGTGTGAGCGGTGCATCTCGGGCGGCCGGGAAGCGCCGGCGTTCGACGGCTTGCGCGCGCCGTTCCGCTTCGAGCGTGAAGCCCGGCGCGCGATCCTGGAGGCGAAATTCCGGGGCGTGACGGCGCACCTGCCGGTGCTCGCGCGGGCGGCCGCGGCCGTGGTGCCGGTCGGGTGGCAGCCGAGCGTGGTCGCCTCGATCCCGCTGGCGCCACGCCGGGAACGCCAGCGGGGCTACAACCAGGCGGCGATCGCGGCGCGGGTCGTCGCCGATGCCCTCGGCGTCCCGTACCGGCCGAGGCTCCTCGAGCGGGTGCGCGCGACGGCGCCGCAGGCTTCGCTCAGCGCGGAGCGCCGCGCCACCAACGTCCGCGGGGCGTTCGTGGCGCGCGGCGTGCCGCCCGAGGTGGTGCTGGTGGTGGACGACGTGACGACGACCGGCGCGACGCTCTCGGCGGCCGCGGAGGCGCTGGCGGCGGCCGGGAGTCTGCGCGTCTACGGCCTGGCGCTCGCCCGCGAGGACTAAGGCCGGAGGCTCCCTACAATCCGAAGTCAGCGGGGTGTGAGCACTCCCCCCGCGCGGGAGCACCCCGGGAGCACCTCATCGCCACGGCCCCGACCCTTGTGATCATGCTCGGCGGGATGGACGGCAGCCCGGCCGAGCAGTTGCTGCGTTCGGCGCTGGAGGCGTGCGCGCTGGACGCGGCCGAGGTCGCGCTCGCCTCCGGGGCGGTCGAGCGCGCCCTGCTGCTCGCGGACCGGGCCCCAACGCTGCCGCTGCCGGACGGGGTCGAGGTAGAGGTCGACCCGACGGGGCCCACCTTCCAGTTCGGCGACGTCCTGGGGGACGCGATCCACCGGCACGGTCTGACGCGGCTGGTCTACGCCGGTGGCGGGAGCGCGCCGCTGCTCACGGCGGATGACTGGCGGGCGCTGACGGGCGTCCTGGGCGTCCGCGGCCAGGCGCGCTGCATCACGAACAACCGCTTCTCTGCCGACCTGTTCTCATTGCGCCCGGCCCCGCTGCTGCGCGACCTGGACCCGGCCCCGCGTACGGATAACGCCGTGCCTCGGCGGTTGGCGGAGGAACACGGCGTCGCCGTGGTGGAGTTGCCGAGGACGGTCGAGACCCAGTTCAACCTGGACACCCCCACGGACCTGGTGACGCTGGCGCTGTGCGGGCGGGGGGGGCCGCGGCTGCGGAAGGTGCTGAAGCGGGCGCGGCTGGACACCTCTCGCGTCTCGGAGGCCTCTCGGGTCTTCGTCGACCGCACGAAGCAGGCGCTGGTGGCCGGTCGCGTCTCCTCGCGGACGTGGGCCTACCTGGAGACTCAGGCCGCCTGCCGGGTGCGGGTGCTGTCCGAGGAGCGCGGGATGCAGTCCGCCGGCACGGATGCGACCGGGACGGCGCGCTCGCTCCTCGGCCAGTGGATCGCGACGGCGGGGCCGGCGCGCGCGTTCGGGGAACTGCTGCCAGAGATCTGCGACGCCGCGTTCATCGACCTGCGGCCGGCGCTCGTGCAGCTGGGGATCCGCGCCTCCCGCGCGGACCGGTTCGCCGCCGATCTGGGGCAGGTCGGCGTGATCGAGGACCCCGTGCTGCGCCAGATCGTGGCGGCGGCTGCCGCCTCGCCAGTGCCGGTGGTGCTCGGTGGGCACTCGCTGGTGGGCGGGTGCCTCCAGTTGCTCAACCAGTGGGCTTGGGACGAGCACGACCGGCTGGCGGGCCGGCGCCGCTAGGCCTTCGGCCCCCGCTTCGCGGCGCGGGACGCCTTCTCCGCGGCCGCCCGTCCGGAGGCCGCCCGCGCACCCTCGAACCACTCGCGGAGCAGCGCCGGGTCGTCGAGCGCCTCGTCCGGGGGCGGGTAGTAGGACATGGTCATCTGCCGGCCGGCGGCCCCGTACACCCACGGCTGGAGCCCCAGCGCCTCGAAGGCGGGGCGGTTCGCCTCGTCCACTTTCAGGTAGACGCTGCCGTCCGCCACCAGGGCGAACATCGCCCCGTCCACGAAGAGGCCGAAGCCGCCGAACATGCGACGGGCGGTGACCGGCGCGAACGCGCCGAACCGTTCGACCAGGTCGGCGATGTAGGTGGCGTCAGGATGTTCGCGCTTCGGGGACACCTGGCCTCCGTTGCCCCGGCGACTAACCGGCGCGGACGATACCATCGCCCTTCAGCAGTCCGATTCGTGGGGAGCATGCCATGAGCGCGCTCGATCAAGTAGACCCGCAGGTCGCGGAGATCATCCGCTTCGAGGAACAGCGCCAGAACCAGGTGCTGGAAATGATCCCCTCGGAGAACTATGCCTCCTCCGCGGTCATGGAGGCGGTCGGTTCCGTCCTGACCAACAAGTACGCGGAGGGGTACCCGGGCGCCCGCTACTACCACGGCAACGAGTTCGTGGACGGGGTGGAGACGCTGGCGCAGGAGCGCGCGAAGGCGCTGTTCGGCGTGGACCACGCCAACGTGCAGCCGCACTCCGGCACGCAGGCGAACATGGCGGTCTACCTGGCGCTGCTGGAGCCCGGCGATACGGTCATGGGCCTCCAGCTGGACGCCGGTGGGCACCTGACGCATGGCTCTCCGGTCAACGCCAGCGGCATCCTCTACAAGTTCGTCCCGTACCTCGTGGACCGCGAGACGGAGCAGGTCGACTACGACCAGATGCTCAACGTGGCCAAGGAAGCGCGCCCGAAGATCATCGTGGTGGGCGCCACCGCCTACCCGCGCCAGTGGGATTTCAAGCGCGCGCGCCAGATCGCGGACGAGGTGGGCGCGGTGCTCATGGCTGACATGGCGCACATCTCCGGCCTCGTGGCCGGCGGGGTACACCCCAGCCCGGCGGGCGTGGCGCAGATCATGACCACGTCCACGCACAAGACGCTGCGCGGCCCGCGCGGCGGCATGATCCTGTGCGACGACCGCTACCGCCGCCGCATCGACCGTGGCGTCTTCCCCGGCTCGCAGGGCGGGCCGCTGATGCACGTGATCGCCGGCAAGGCCGTCATGCTGAAGGAAGCCGCGACGGACGAGTTCCGCGAGCACGCCCGCCAGGTGGTGGCGAACGCGAAGGCGCTGGCGCAGGTGCTGCTGGACGAGGGCTTCCGCCTGGTCTCGGGCGGCACGGACACGCATCTGATCCTGATGGACGTGCGTCCGCTGGGGATCAACGGCCGCCAGGCGGCGGACGCGCTGGAGGCGGCGGGGATCATCCTCAACTTCAACGGCGTCCCGTTCGACACCCTGCCCCCGCGCGAGGCGGGCGGTATCCGCTTCGGCACCCCGGCGCTGACCTCGCGCGGGATGAAGGAGGCGGAGATGAAGCAGGTGGGGGCGCTGATTACGCGTGTCCTCCGCGCCATCGGCGACGAGGCGGAGCACGCGAAGGTGCGCGCCGAGGTGCTGGCGCTGACCTCGCGCTTCCCGGCGCCGGGGATTCCCGTCCGCCCGTAGCGTTGTTGGGCGGCTTATCATTGATGCGGTCGGCGGCTCGCCGGCCCAGGAACCGCGCCGGAGACGCATCGAGCGCCCGGACGCTGGTGGAGGACAACCATGGACTGGAACGACAGCCCCGAGCAGGCCGCCTTCCGCGCGACTGTTCAGAAATTCATCAAGGACAAGCTCCCGAAGCGCTACGCCGGGGGCGAAGAAGAGGCCTTTGAGGGTGGCTGGGCCACCGACCGCCGGAGCGACGACCCGGAAGCGCGCCAGGCCGCGCAGGACTGGGCCAAGGCGCTCGCCTCGAACGGCTGGATCGCGCCGCACTGGCCGAAGGAATACGGCGGGGCCGGCCTCTCTCCGATGGAGCAGTTCATCTACAAGATGGAGATGGCTCAGGCGGGCACCCCGAACGTGGGTGGCTCGGGCGTCTCGATGCTGGGCCCGACGCTGATCGTGCACGGCACGGATGAGCAGAAGGCGCAGCACCTGGCGGGCATCCTGTCTGGCGACGTGCTGTGGGCGCAGGGCTACTCCGAGCCCGGCTCCGGCTCCGACCTGGCCTCCCTCCAGACCCGCGCCGTCCGCGACGGCGACGAGTACGTGGTGAATGGCCAGAAGATCTGGACGTCCGGGGGCCACCTGGCGGACTGGTTCTTCGCGCTCGCCCGGACGGATCCGGACGCCCCGAAGCACCGCGGTATCTCCTTCCTGCTGATGGACGGCAAGACCCCGGGCCTCTCGGTTCGTCCGCTCATCAACATGGGCTGGGCGCATGGCTTCAACGAGACGTTCTTCGAGGATGTCCGGGTGCCGGTCTCCAACCGTGTCGGTGAGGAGAACCGCGGCTGGTACGTGGGCATGACGCTGCTGGACTACGAGCGCTCCAACATCACGGGCGCCGTGTCCGCTCGTCGCGACATCGAGAAATTGCTGGCCTACGCCACCGGCGAAGGCAAGGACCGCTCCCGCCTGGCCGAGTTCAACTCGATCCGCCTGGACGTGGCCGACCGGTTCATTGAGACCGAGGTCATGTACAACTTCTCGTTCCGCATCATCTCGATGCAGGCGCGAGGGCTGATCCCGAACTACGAGGCCTCCACCTCCAAGTTGTTCAACTCGGAACTGGTACAGCGGCTCTCGAACACGGGCGTGAAGGCGTTTGGCCTCTACAGCAACGTCTGGGATGCGAAGAGCAAGCACGCCGCCGTGGACGCCTCGTTCACGCAGCGGTACGTCTTCTCCGTTTCGGCGACGATCGCGGCCGGTACGTCCGAGATCCAGCGCAACATCATCGCCACCCGCGGGCTTGGTCTTCCGCGCGGCTAGCGCCGCGGATTGCGGCTGACGCCGCGGGGCCTTCCGCACGGCTCGTCCCGCGCTCAGAGCAAACACCGGCAGGGCCGCCCGCGAGGGCGGCCCTGCTGTTACTGGAGCGGCCGAGGGGCGCCCCTGCCGCTTCCCCGGGTCGCGGGGCTCGTTCGCACGTTTGATCGTGCCGGAGGGCGGCTCCTACACTCGGAAGACCAATTTCACCGCGGATCGGGGCAACGCCGACGCTCGTCGGGCCAGTTGCCTCCATCGACCGTGATCAGCGGAGGCAACGTGAACGAGTACGAGTTGATGACCGTGTTTCATCCGCGTCTGAACGCGGATGAGACGACGGCGGCGATTGCGGCTGTCGAAGCCCAGATCGTCGCCAACGGTGGGGAGATGCTCTCCACCGATGTCTGGGGGCGCCGCCGCCTCGCGTACCCCATCAAGGGGTACCTGGAGGGGACCTACACCCTCATGACGCTGAAGATGCCCGCTGAGGCCACCGCTCCCGTGGAGCGCTGGCTGCAGATCTCCGAGGCGTCTCTCCGGCACTTGCTCATCCGTGGGATCATCCCGTTCGAGCCCCAGAGCCGGGGCCGTGACGGTGGTGGCTACGGGCGCGATGACGACGGCCGCGATGACCGCGACGATCGTGACGACCGGGAAGACCGGCGCGACCGTGGTGACCGAGACGACGACGCCGGTGACGGCGGCGACGACCGTGATGAGCCGGCCGAGGGGTAAGACCCTCCCCCGAACCCTCGGAGAGCGCCCGTGCTCAACAAGTGCATGATCATCGGCCACCTGGGTGCTGACCCGGAAATGCGGTACACGGCGAACGGAAACGCCGTGACCACCTTCCGCGTGGCGACCAGTCGGTCATACAACGACTCCAGCGGCGAGCGGCGCGAGGAGACGGAGTGGTTCCGCGTAGTGACGTGGAATCGCCTCGCCGAAATCTGCGCCCAGTACCTGACGAAAGGCCGGCAGGTCTATGTGGAGGGGCGTCTTCAGACGCGCTCCTGGGACGACCCGCAAGGCCAGAAGCGGTACATGACGGAGCTCATCGCAGAGGAAGTGAAATTCCTCGGCGGCCGCGGAGACTCTGGGCCCGGCGGCGGGGGTGGCGGATTCGCCCCCGGCTTTGCCGTTGGTCCCGACAGCGAAGGCGACATCGACCCGGACGACCTGCCCTTCTAGGGCGGCTCCGGACTGGAGGATTCTGTGAACGAAGACTATGGCGACCGTGGACCTCGTGGCGGCGGTGGCCGCCCGCGCAGCGGCGGCGGTGGCGGTGGCGGCGGCGGCGGCGGGCGATTCCGTCGCGTGCGCGGCTGCGAGTTCTGCCGCGCCAAGACGGACGTGGCCGACTACAAGGACGTCGAGATGCTGAAGCGGTACATCACCGACCGCGGCAAGATCGACGCCCGTCGCAAGGTGGGCACCTGCGCCAAGCACCAGCGCGTGGTCGCCGAGGCCGTGAAGCGCGCCCGGCACATCGCGTTGCTGCCGTACACCGGCGAGCACGTCCGGATCTCCGGCATCAACATGGGCCGCCGCTAGCGGCCCGAGACCCAGGTGGCTGCGGCCCGCCCTCCCTTGTGAGGTGACGGGCCGCTCCCCCGGCCACCCCGCGGAGAACGCGCGCCGCCTGGCGCATCGTTGAGAGGACCGCGACCGTGGCCGCCAGCCGGCAGTCGAAGGCGTTCCATCGCCGCGAACAGCAGAGCCAGGAAGAGCGCGTCCGACGGCTGACGTACCTCGGCGTCGGGGGGGTGCTCGCCCTGGTCGCCGTCATCGTCGTGGCCGGGCTGATCTGGGGGGTCTGGCTCCCGCCGCGCGAGCACGTCCTGACCGTGGGCAGCCGCTCCTTCAACGCAGGGCGGGTCGCCGATCACGCCGCTTACCTGGCTCGCTCCGGGAACGGCGCCGCCGCCGCCGATCCTCAGGTCGCGATCGACGCACTCGTGCGGCGAGAAATCCTCCTACAGGCGGGTGTTGCCGAGGTCGGCGAGGTGACGGACGCCGACATCCGGGCTGAAATCAGCAAGCGCCTCGGAATGGCCGACACGGCCACGGACGAGCAGTACGCGGCGTCCCTCGGTGATTACCTTCTGGCTACCGGCGTTTCACGCGCGGACCTCGAGGCTGGCGTCAGAGTGCTCGTCATGGAGGAACGGCTGCGGGAGAAGTTCAAGGCTGACCTCCCGGAATCCGGTGACCAGCTCGATCTGCTACGCGTTGCCACCAACGATCGTTCGCGCGCCGAGGCGGTGCGCAAGGCGGTCCTCGACGGAGCGGATCTGCGCGACGCCGCGGTGACTGCCGGCATCTACACAGACCGTTCGCAGGCCGAGTTGGGCTGGTTCGCGCCGGAGGCTCTCCCGGAACGTGTCCGCGATGCGATCAGCGCGCTCCGGGTCGGCAGCGCGAGCGACGTGCTGGACGACGCGAATCAGGTCGGCTTCGAGGTGTACGCGATCACCACTCGCGTCGCGACAGAACCCTACCAGTCCGCTGTCCTCGACCAGCTGGCCGGGCTCCGCTTCGATGAGTTCGTGGAGGCGAAGCGCGAGGAGCTGGGCGTCACCGAGGACCTGTCCGACAGCGAGCGCACCTGGATCCTGGACCAGGTCCGCCGAGCGACCAGGAACTAGCCGTGACCGACACCGTCGGCATCTCTCTACTTGGCCCCGGCAACATCGGCTCCGCTGTCGTGGGCGCGCTTGCGCGCGGCGCGGACCGGTACGCCGCACGGGTCGGGCGCCCGCTGGAGTTGCGCCGCGTGCTCGTGCGTGACGCCTCAAAGCCGCGCGATGGCGTCCGTGCCGATCAGCTCACCACGCGGATCGAAGACGTGCTGGGTGACGGCGGCACGCAGATCGTCGTGGAGTTGATGGGCGGCGAGGAGCCGGCGCGCACCTACATCGAGCAGTCGCTGCGCGCGGGTAAGCACGTGGTGACGGCGAACAAGGAAGTGATCGCGAAGGCCGGCGCGTCGCTGCTGCAGATCGCGGCCGACCACGGCGTGCGGCTGCTCTACGAAGCCTCCGTCGGCGGCGGCATCCCCGTGATCGCACCACTCTCGCGCGACCTGCTCGCGAACGAGGTGACGGCGGTCACGGCGATCATCAACGGCACCACCAACTACATGCTGACCGCCATGACCCAGCAGGGCGCGGACTACGGCGCGATCCTGGCGGAGGCGCAGCGCCTGGGCTACGCCGAGCCCGACCCGACTGCGGACGTGGAGGGCTTTGACGCCTCCTACAAGATCGCCGTGCTCTGCGGGCTCGCCTTCAACGTGGACGTGGCCCCGGGCGAGGTCACGCGCCAGGGCATCTCCGGCATCACCGCACGCGACATCGCCTATGCCGGGCAACTGGGGTCGGTGATCAAGTTGCTCGCTCGCGCCCGCCTCATCGATGGCGAGGTGGAGGTGAGCGTGCAACCGACGCTGATCGGCCGCGGCGAGCCGCTGGCGAAGGTGGACGGCGTGCTGAACGCCGTGCAACTGGAGGGCGACCTCGTCGGCCGTGTGCTGTTTGAGGGGCCGGGCGCCGGCCCGGGGCCCACCACCTCGTCCGTGCTGGCGGATGTGCTGGACATCGCGCAGGACATCGTCGCGGAGCGCGCGCCCCGGCCGGCGGTGCCGCGCCGGCGCGTGCGCGTGCGCCCGCCCGAGGAGCACATGGCGCGGTACTACCTGCGCATCCGTGTGCTGGACCAGCCGGGAGTCCTGGCGCGGATCGCGAAGTCGCTGGGCGACGCGCAGATCTCGATCGCCTCGGTCATCCAGTTCGACTCGGAAGACCAGGCGACTGAAGGCACCGCGGAACTGGTGCTGACGGTGCACCGTGCGTCCGGGGCGGCGCTGCAGGGCGCGCTCGCGGAGATCCGCCGCATGGACTCCGTGGTCGAGGTCGGCAACGTCCTGCCGATGGAAGGCTAGCGACGGCCATGCCGGAGTCAGCACCGGACGGTGGACTGTTGCGGGCTGAGCACCCACCGGGGCGAGAGACGTGGGTCGGCGAAGACATCCAGCGCGCGCTGACGCGGCTGGAGGCCCTGAACCGAGAAGTCCAGCATGTGGAAGAGACGCTGCGCGTGCAGCGCGACGAGGTCGCGCGCCTCGCAGAGTCGGTCAGCCTCGTTGACGGGCGCACCCAGCGGCACGAGGCCGGGCAGGAGTCCGGGCGCGAGATGCGGCAGGAGATCGCCGCGCTGGAGGAGCGCCTGCTACAGGAGGTCTCCCTGCGCCGTGACCTGTCGGCACAGGTGGAGCGGGCCTCCCAGCGCGACTCAGAGTCGGAGCGGGAGCTCCGGCGGGTGCTGGAGGTGATCGCGAGCCGCCTCGACCAGTTCGACGGGCGCGAGGCGGCCTCCGCCGAACGCCAGCGGACGATCGTGCAGGAGATCGCCGCTGACGACACGGTGGACGAGCACGTGGATGCGCGGCTGGAGCGGCTAGAACGGCAACTGGCCGCGGAGCGCGAATCCTCCCGCCACCAGGGCACAGAGATCGCGCGCCTGGCCGCGAGCCTCTCGACGTTCCTCACGAACCTCGAAGCGATCGAGTCACGCGCCCGGACGACGTTGCTCGATCAGCGGCGGCTGGACGACGAAGTGTCCGCGCTGCGCTCCGTCCGCGACCGTGAGGCGGAACTCCTTGAGGTCGTCGAGCAGCAGCGCGCGACCCGCGCCCGACTGGAGGACCGCGTGAGCCGCGCCGAGGAGGCGCTGGAGGAGATCCGGCTGGCGCTGGCCGCGGAGTCGGAGGAGCGCGCGTTGCTGACGCGCCTGCTCGCCGGCGAGAGCGAGCAGCGACGCGCCCTGAGCGAGCGGATCGAGGCGCAACGCGACGCGGTGGTGGACCATTTTCGGCGGATCGTCCGCTCCGAAGAGGAGAGTCGCCGCCGCGAGATCGAGGAGATCGAGCGCGACATCCGTGTCGCGCGGGGCCTGATGGTCAGGCTGTTCGAACAGTCCGACGAAGCCGAGCAGGAGCAGCCGCTGTGAGCACCGAGAATCGGTTCATCCTGGAGCGCTACCGCTCGTTGCTGCCGGTGACGGACCGGACGCCGATGGTCACGCTGGGAGAGGGCGGCACGCCGCTCGTCCGCTCGCGCGCCCTTGAGGGGGAACTGGGGCTGAAGGGCCTCTACTTCAAGCTGGAGTCGATGAACCCGACCGGGTCGTTCAAGGACCGCGGCATGGTGCTGGCGGTCGCGAAGGCGGCGGAAGAGGGCGCCCGCGCTGTGATCTGCGCCTCCACCGGCAACACCTCCGCCTCGGCCGCCGCGTACGCGGTGCGGCATGGGCTGAAGGCGTACGTGGTGGTGCCGGACGGCAAGATCGCCATGGGTAAGCTGGCGCAGGCCGTGATGCACGGTGCTGAGATCGTGCAGATCGAGGGCTCCTTCGATGACGCACTGCGGATCGTGCGCGAGATCTCGGAGCGGCACACGGTCGCCCTGGTGAACTCCGTGAACCCGCACCGGATCGCCGGGCAGAAGACTGCGGCGTTCGAGATCGTGGACGACCTGGGTGACGCGCCCGACCTGCTCTGTATCCCGGTCGGCAACGCCGGCAACATCACCGCCTACTGGGGGGGATTCGAGGAGTACCACCGGCTGGAGCGCACCAGCGGGAAACCGCGCATGTGGGGCTTCCAGGCGGAGGGCGCCGCGCCGCTGGTCCTCGGCCACCCGGTGGAGCACCCGGAGACCATCGCCACGGCGATCCGGATCGGCAACCCGGCGTCCTGGGAGGGTGCGATCAACGCGCGCGACTCCTCCGGCGGGAACATCTCGGCGGTCTCGGACGACGAGATCCTGGAGGCATACCGCCGGCTGGGTCGAGACGAGGGCATCTTCTGCGAGCCCGCCTCGGCCGCCTCGCTCGCCGGCCTCATGAAGCAGCACCGCGCGGGCGTGGACCTGACAGGCCAGGTAGCGGTGTGCGTGCTGACCGGCCACGGCCTGAAGGACCCGGACACCGCGATGACGATCGAGGTGACCCGCCACTCTGCCCCCGCCGAAGCGGAGGCGGTGGAGCGCGTGCTGGGCTGGGCGTAGCGCGTCACTTCGCTGGGCGGTAAGCGGCACGGCGAGTGATATTCTCGGAGCGCGGTATTTCCTACAGCGCCCTCACGATTCGGGGAGTCCTCCGCGGCGGAGCGTCCCTCCGATCTGGAGATCCGGATGGCTATGGCACCTGTTCAACTTTCCGCGCCCGCTGACCGCGAAGGGCTGCTCCGCATCATCCACGAGATGATCGGGGCGATTGGCCTCAACCCCGACTCCGATGGCCTCCAGGACACCCCGCGCCGGATCACGGATATGTACCTCGAACTGTTCGAGGGACTGTGGCAGGACCCGCGCGAGGCGCTGACCGTGCAGTTCGCGGAGGACCACGACGAGATGGTCATCCTGCGGAACATCCCCTTCTACTCGATGTGCGAGCACCACTTCCTGCCGTTCCACGGCCAGGCGGCCGTGGGCTACCTGCCGGACGGGAAGATCGTGGGGCTCTCCAAGCTGGCGCGGGCCGTGGAGATCTTCGCCCGCCGCCCGCAGGTCCAGGAGCGGCTGACCGGGCAGATCGCGGACGTGATCGAAGAGGTGGTGGGCGCGAAGGGCGTCGGTGTCGTGATCGAGGCCGAGCACCTGTGCATGACCGCCCGAGGCGTCCGCAAGCCGGGTTCGAGCATGGTGACGTCTGCGATGCGCGGTCGCTTCCGCTCCGACCAGAACACCCGCCAGGAATTCCTGCGGCTGATCGGGCACTAGTGTCCGCTCGCCCCGAAGGACGGCTGCCATGACGGACGGCGTTCCAGCCTCACCCGCCCCGGTTGTGAGGCGTGTGGCGATGCTCTCGCTGCACACCTCGCCCCTCGCGCCCCTCGGTGGGCGCGAGACGGGCGGGATGAACGTGTACGTCCGCGAGGTGGCGCGCGAACTGGGCGCGCTGGGCATCCTGGTCGACATCTTCACCCGCCGCGCCTCCCCCGACCTGCCGGAGGTGGAGGAGTTCACTCCCGGCGCGCGCGTCATCCAGGTCGTCGCGGGCCCCCCCGCCCGCGTCGAAAAGGAGGAGATGGCGGCGCTGACGGAGGCGTTCGCGGAGGGCGTGGAGGCGTTCCGCGCCGCCGAGGGCGTGACGTACGACCTCATCCACTCGCACTACTGGCTCTCGGCCGCAGCCGGCGAGCGCCTCGCAGCGCAGTGGGGCATCCCCCACGCGGCGATGTTCCACACCCTGGGCGATGTGAAGTTGCGCGCCCGCGCCTCCGAGCACGAGCGCCCGGACCGGCTGGAGACGGAGCGGCGCCTGGTCCACACCCTGGACCGGATCGTCGCCGCCACCGAACACGAGCGACGGCTCCTCCAGCAGATCTACCGGGTGCCGGCCCAGCGCGTGGCCGTGATCCCGCTGGGCGTGGACCTTGCGAAGTTCGCCCCGGGCGACCGGGCTGCGGCGCGCGCGCGCCTCGGCATCCCCGCGGACGAGCGGGTGCTGCTGGCGATCGGGCGGATTGAACCGCTGAAGGGGCTGGACATCCTGATCCGGTCGCTCGCGGAGATGAGCGACCGGGAGCACGTGGTCCTGTACGTCATCGGCGGCGACGAGCGCGCCACGCCCGAGGTCGACCGGCTCAAGGCTGTGGCGGCGCAGGTCGGGGTCACGGATGCCGTCCGCTTCCTGGGCCCCCGGCCGCACGAGGTCCTCGTCGACTTCTACACGGCGGCGGACGTGGTGGCGGTGCCGTCGTTCTACGAGTCGTTCGGCCTCGTCGCCGTGGAGGCGATGGCCAGCGGCGTCCCGGTGGTGGCTTCCCGGGTCGGCGGGCTGGCCTCCACGGTGGTGGACGGGCGGACGGGCTACTTGATCCCGTGGCGCTGCCCGACGCCGTTCGCGGAGAAGATCGAGACGCTGCTCCACAACGAGGAGCTCCGCCTCGCCCTCGGCGCGGGCGCCAGGCAGCGGATGGAGCAGGGCTATGCCTGGTCGGCCGTCGCCCGGGCGGTCGCTCGGCTGTACGAGGAGCTGGTCGCGGAACGTGCCGGCGCTGGCACGCAGGCCGCCGCGGCCTCCTGACTCCGGGCCGGCCGAGCCCGTCCGGGTGCGGGGCTGACGCCAGCCGCTCCCGGTGTAGACTCCCGGGCATGACGACGACCCCCACCATCGATCCCGAGGCGGACCTCATCACGGAGGTCGCGACGAAGTTCGCGAAGCGCGCACTCTGCGTGTTTGCCCATCCTGACGACCTGGAGTTCACCTGCGGCGGCACCGTCGCGAAGCTGTGCGCGGAGGGCTGGGACATCCACATTGTGGTGACGACCAGCGGGAACAAGGGGACAAAGGACCCGGAGGTCACGCCCCAGCAACTCGCCGGCGAGCGGGAGGAGGAGGCGCGGAACGCCGCGGCCATCTTGGGCGCGCGCGAGCCGGTCTTCTTTGGCTTCCCGGACGGCGGCATCTCCAACGACGACGAACTGCGGGCGCTGGTCACCCGGCAGGTTCGCCTCCACCGGCCGGAGTTGATGATCACCTGGGATGGATTCCGGCCCGGCTTCAACCACCGCGACCACCGTTACACGGGTGCGGCGGTGCATGACGCCCTGTACCCGTCCTCGGACGACCACCTCTATTTCCCACTGGACAAGGAGGAGGGGCTGGAGCCACATCGTCCGGCGGCAATGCTGCTGACCGGTGCCGGGACGCCTGACTACGATGTGGACATCCAGCGGCACCTGCGGACGAAAATCCGCTCCGTGCTGGCGCATACCTCGCAAATGCGCGGCCGTTCTGAGCGAGAGATGCGGCTGATGTACGAGGACCGTGCACGCCAGGCACAGGCCGCTGGCCAGGCCGGGCCGCTGTACCGGGAGTCGTTCGCGAAGGTCATCTTCCGCCGGTAAGGTGCGGCTCGCCCTCAAGGGGGGTGGGGCCTACACTCCGGGGAGCGTTCCGCCTATGGTGGGGCGGTGTCCCCTCGTTGCGGCGGGGATGCCCATGACGCGGGCCTTCGTGGTCGTCCGTGCCCTGGCACGACGATTGACATAGGCGCGTCGGTGCCCCAGACTCATAGGTCGCGCCTGTTACAGGTGCACGCATCTTACGCGAAAGCGGTCGTGTGGCCGGTTCGCGGTGAGAACCGATGGCCTTCCGCGGCGTTGCCGCTCGGCCATGACCGGCTCACCGCCACGCCATCCGACCGTTGTTGTTGCCCGTTTTTCTGCCTCGGACGCCCACTGGGCCGAGGGTAAGTAGGGAGTCGGCGTGCCGACGATCAACCAGCTGGTCCGCGCTCCGCGGACCCCCGTCCGTAAGAAGACCAAGGCGCCGGCGCTGCGCTTCCGGATGAACACGCTCCGGAACCGCATGACCCGCGAGCAGAAGGGTTCGCCGCAGAAGCGCGGCGTCTGCACGCAGGTCCGCACGGTGACGCCGAAGAAGCCGAACTCCGCCCTCCGCAAGGTGGCGCGTGTCCGGCTGTCGAACGGGATTGAGGTCACGGCCTACATCCCGGGCGAGGGTCACAACCTGCAGGAGCACTCCGTCGTCCTCATCCGTGGGGGCCGCGTGAAGGACCTGCCGGGTGTCCGTTACCACATCGTCCGTGGCGCGCTTGACGCGCAGGGCGTGAAGAACCGCAAGCGGGGCCGCTCCAAGTACGGCACGCGCAAGAGCTAGTCGGCCGAGGGATACCAGATGCGCCGTAACCGCGCCCCGATTCGCCCCACCATCCCTGACCCGCGTTACGGGTCTCGGATCGTGACGAAGTTGATCAACACGCTGATGTACAGCGGCAAGAAGAGCACCGCCGAGCACATGGTGTACGGCGCGTTCGACCGCATCGAGGAAGTGACGGGCCGGCGCGGCATCGACACCTTCGAGCAGGCGATGCGCAACGCGACCCCGGTGATCGAGGTGAAGCCGCGACGCGTCGGTGGCGCCACCTACCAGGTGCCGATCGACATCCGCACAGAGCGCCGTCAGACGCTGGCGCTGCGATGGATCCGGGACTCGGCCCGTCGTCGGGCAGGCCGTTCCATGACGGAGAAGTTGGCCGCGGAACTGCTGGACGCTGCCAACAACCAGGGCAGCGCCGTGCGCCGCAAGGAAGACACGCACCGGATGGCAGAGGCCAACCGGGCATTCGTTCACTACCGCTGGTAATCCGCGCAGCGTGATGGATGGACGCCCCCGTTCGCGGGGGCGCCTGAATCACCGGCGCGAGGGAGTTTCGTTCTATGGCGCGTCAGACGCCGCTTGATAAGACCCGGAACATTGGAATTATCGCGCACATCGATGCGGGTAAGACCACCGTGTCCGAGCGCATCCTGTTCTACACCGGCCGCACTCACAAGATCGGTGAGACCCACGAGGGCACGGCGGTCATGGACTGGATGGAGCAGGAGCGCGAGCGCGGCATCACGATCACCTCGGCCGCGACGACTGCGTCCTGGCGCGACCATACGATCAACCTGATCGACACCCCCGGCCACGTGGACTTCACCGTTGAGGTGGAGCGCTCGTTGCGCGTCCTGGACGGCGGCGTGGTGGTCTTCGATGGCGTCGCCGGCGTGGAGCCGCAGTCCGAGACCGTGTGGCGCCAGGCGGACAAGTACCTCGTCCCGCGCATGTGCTTCGTGAACAAGATGGACCGCACCGGCGCCAACTTTGAGCGCTGCGTGCAGATGATCAAGGACCGCCTGGGCGCGGTCCCGGCCGTGCTGCAGATGCCCTGGGGCACCGAAGACCAGATGAAGGGCATCATCGACATCCTCAACAAGAAGGCCGTGGCCTTCGAGGGTGACCGTGGCCTGATCGTGAAGGACTACCCCCTCCCGGCCGAGTACGTGGACCAGGTGGAAGCCGCGCACACGCTGCTGATCGAGACGGTTTCCGAGAACGACGACGAGTTGATGGAGGCGTACCTCGAGGGACGCCAGATCTCGCTCGACGAACTGGTGAAGGGCATTCGCCGCGCCACCATCGGCAACAAGATCGCGCCGGTGCTGTGCGGTTCCGCGCTGAAGGACAAGGGCGTGCAGACGCTCCTGGACGCCGTCATCGCGTACCTCCCGTCCCCGCTCGACATCCCGCCGGTCATCGGCCACGAGCTGGGCGAGGATGGCGCAGAGATCCAGCGCCCACCGTCTGACGACGAGCCGCTGACCGCGATCGCCTTCAAGGTCGTCGCCGACCCGTTCGTCGGCCGCCTGGTGTTCTTCCGCGTCTACTCGGGCGTGGTCCACTCCGGCGACCAGATCGTGAACACCACCCGCGGCAAGCGCGAGCGCTTCGGCCGTATCGTGAAGATGCACGCGAACGCGCGCGAAGAGGTCGCCGAGGTCTATACCGGCGATATCGCTGCTGCGATCGGGTTCAAGGACACGTTCACGGGCGACACCCTGAGCGACAAGGATCACCTGATCCGCCTGGAGTCGATCAACTTCCCGGAGCCGGTGATTTCGATCGCCGTCGAGCCGAAGACGCGCGACGACCAGGCGAAGATGGGTGAGGCCCTGCAGAAGCTGGCCGAAGAAGACCCGACCTTCCGCGTCCGCAACGACGAGGAGACGGGCCAGACCGTCATCCACGGCATGGGCGAGTTGCACCTCGAGGTGCTCGTGGACCGCATGCGGCGCGAGTACAAGGTGGAGGCGAACACCGGCAAGCCGCAGGTCTCCTACCGCGAGACGGTGACGCGCAAGGCGAAGGCCGAAGGGCGCTTCGTCCGCCAGACCGGCGGCCGTGGCCAGTACGGCCACTGTGTCCTGGAGATCTCGCCGCGCGAGCCCGGCTCCGGCTACCTCTTCGAGGACAAGACGGTCGGTGGTTCCATCCCGCGCGAGTACATCGGCGCGGTGCGCCGTGGCGTTGAGATGGCGATGACCTCCGGCGTGAAGGCGGGCTATCCCGTCGTCGATGTCGGTGTCGCCGTGATCGACGGGTCGTACCACGAGGTGGACTCGTCCGAAATGGCGTTCGAGACCGCCGGTTCCATCGGCATGCGCGAGGCGATGGCTGCGGCCGGCCCCGCGCTGATGGAGCCGGTCATGAAGGTGGAAATCACGACGCCGGAGGACTACTTCGGCGACGTGCTGGGTGACATCAGCGGCCGCCGCGGCCTGGTCCAGGGCTCTGAGATGCGCGCCAACGCGCGTGTCGTGAGCGCCATGGTCCCGCTGGCGGAGTTGTTCGGTTACTCGACGGACCTGCGGTCCATGTCTCAGGGACGCGCGGTGTACTCGATGGAATTCGACCACTACGAGCAGGTCCCGGCGAGCATTGCGGAAGAGATCAGCAAGCGGAAGGCGTCCTAGCCGCCACCGCGGAGGACAGAGGGAACACCGATGGCCAAGGGTGTATTCGAGCGGACGAAGCCTCACCTGAACGTGGGGACGATCGGCCACGTGGACCACGGGAAGACGTCGCTGACGGCGGCGATCACGAAGGTCCTGGCCCTGAAGGGGTTTGCGGACTACTCGAAGTTTGACGAGATCGACAACGCTCCCGAGGAGCGTGCTCGTGGGATCACGATCGCGATCTCTCACATCGAGTACCAGACGGAGAACCGTCACTACGCGCACGTGGACTGCCCGGGCCACGCGGACTACATCAAGAACATGATCACCGGCGCCGCCCAGATGGACGGCGCGATCCTGGTGGTCGCCGCGCCGGACGGGCCGATGCCGCAGACGCGCGAGCACCTGCTGCTGGCGCGCCAGGTGGAAGTGCCGCGCATCGTCGTCTTCCTGAACAAGGTGGACATGATGGAGGACGCCGAGCTCCTGGAGCTGGTGGAACTCGAGATGCGGGAACTGTTGACGGCCAACGGGTTCGACGGCGACAACACGCCGATCGTGCGTGGCTCCGCGCTGAAGGTGCTGGAGTCGAGCTCGACGGACGCGAACGCGCCCGAGTACCAGTGCATCACGGAGCTGATGGCCGCGGTGGACGCGTGGATCGAGCAGCCGTCTCGGGCCGTGGACCAGCCGTTCCTGATGGCCGTGGAAGACGTATTCGGCATCAAGGGGCGCGGCACCGTGGTCACCGGGCGCATCGAGCGCGGCAAGGTGAAGGTGGGCGAGACGATCGAGATCATCGGCGTGAAGCCGACGATCTCCACGACCGTCACGGGCGTCGAGATGTTCAACAAGACGCTGACGGAGGGCCAGGCCGGCGACAACGTCGGGTGCCTGATCCGCGGCATCGAGCGGACGGACATCGAGCGCGGCCAGGTGCTGGCAGCGCCGAAGTCGATCACGCCTCACAAGAAGTTCAAGGGCGAGGTCTACGTCCTGAGCAAGGAAGAGGGCGGGCGTCACACCCCGTTCTTCAACGGGTACCGCCCTCAGTTCTACGTCCGGACGACGGACGTCACGGGTGACATCCACCTGCCCGAGGGTGTGGAGATGGTGATGCCCGGGGACAACATCGAGATGGACATCGAGTTGATCTACCCGATCGCCATCGAAGAGGGCCTGCGGTTCGCCATCCGAGAGGGTGGCCGGACGGTGGGCGCGGGCGTCGTCACCAAGATCGTCGAGTAACGACCCGTCCCGCCTCGGCGAGCGTGTTCAGGTAGGAACTGCAGATGGCTCAGCAACGCATCCGGATCAAGTTGAAGGCATTCGACCACCGCGTGCTGGACGCCTCGGCGAAGCAGATCGTCGAGTCGGCACAGCGCACCGGTGCGGTGGTCGCTGGGCCCGTTCCGCTGCCGACGCGTATCCGCCGGTTCACGGTGATGCGCTCGCCGTTCATTGACAAAGACTCTCGTGACCAGTTCGAGACGCGGACGCACAAGCGTCTGATCGACATCCTCGAGCCGACGTCGCGCACGGTGGACACGCTGATGCGGCTGCAATTGCCGTCCGGTGTGGACATCGAGATCAAGCTGTAAGGACGTCGGTATGACGACCGGGATGATCGGCCGCAAGGTCGGCATGATGCGCCTGTACGACGGCTCCGGCCGTTCGCGCGGTGTCACCGTGATCGAACTGGGCCCGAACTTTGTGACGCAGCTGCGGACGCCCGAGCGCGACGGTTACACCGCCGTGCAGATGGGCTTCCCTGGCCGCCGTAAGCGCATCAACCGCCCTCAGCGCGGACACCTGCGGAAGGCGGGGCTGGACATGCGTCCGGCCGCGCTGACCAAGCTGCAGGAGTTCCGCGTGGATGACCTGTCCGCGTTCTCCGTGGGCCAGGAACTGCGCTGCGACCGCTTCGAGGCTGGCACGTTCGTGGACGTGACCGCTACCTCCAAGGGCAAGGGCTTCGCGGGTGGCGTGAAGCGCCACCACTTCGCGGGTGGCCCCAAGACGCACGGTCAGTCTGACCGGCACCGCGCCCCGGGTTCCATTGGCTCCGGCACCACGCCGGGCCGTGTGTTCAAGGGTCTGCGCATGGCCGGACACATGGGCGCCGTGACCAGCACGGTCCTGAACCTGCTGGTGGTGGCCGTGGACCCGTCCCGCAACCTGGTCTTCGTGGAGGGCTCCGTCCCCGGCGCCCGCACGGGCACGGTTACGGTGCAGGGCGCTCGTCGCCCGGCGCTGAAGTCCTACTCCCCGCCGGTCATCCCGGCGGCGGCGGTGGAGGCTGAACTGGCCGCGGCCGAGGCTGCCGAAGAGGCCGCTGAGGCTGAGGCCGAGGCGGAAGCCACCGACACGAACGAGTCGCCGGAGGCCACTGAGGCCACGTCCGACGCGCAGAGCGAGGCCTAGCGATGAAGCTCCAGGTACTCGACCTGTCCGGCCAGCCCACCCAGGAGATCGAGGTGGACGACGCGGTCTTCGGCATTGAGCCGAACGCCGCCGTGGTTCACCAGACCCTGCTCGCGCAGCTCGCGGCCCGCCGCATCGGCACCGCGAACACGAAGACGCGCGGTGAGGTGGACGGCTCCAGCAAGAAGGTCCGCCGCCAGAAGGGTCTGGGCATGTCCCGGCAGGGCACCCACCGCGCGCCTCACCGCCGTGGTGGTGGTGTCGTCTTCGGCCCGAAGACGCGCGACTACACGCAGAAGCTGCCGAAGCGCATGCGCCGCCTGGCGATCCGCTCCGTCCTCTCCGACCGCGCAGCGGATGGCCGCCTGCGCATCGTGGACGGCCTGGCGCTCGAGCAGCCCTCGACGAAGGGCATGGTGGCGCTGCTGTCCGCGACCAACGCCGGTCATTCCGCGCTGATCGTGACGGGCACGCCGAACCGGGTGGTCTTTAAGTCCGCCCGCAACATCGATGGTGCTAGCGCGCTGCCGGCGGACACGTTGAACGTGGCGGACATGCTGTCGCACCGCACGCTGGTGCTCACGGTGGACGCCGTGCGCCGGATTGAGGCGCTGTGGGGTGGCGAGCGGTCCAACGGTCGCCCGCGCCCGGCCTCGACGCTGGTGGAGGCCTAACCGATGCCGAAGCAGATCCACGCGTATGAAGTCCTGCGTCGCCCGGTGGTGACCGAGAAGAGCACGATGCTGTCCGCCCAGCGGAAGTACGTGTTCGAGGTAGCCGAGGCGTCCAACAAGCCGCAGATCAAGGATGCGGTGCAGCGCGCGTTCAATGTCACGGTTGAGGCCGTGAACACGACGATGATGCGCGGCCGCCGCCGCCGTGGCCGCAGCGGCCGTGCTGTTGGTCCGGTGCCCACGTGGAAGAAGGCGATTGTCACCCTCAAGGAGGGTGACACCATCGAATTCTTCGAGGGCGTGTAGGGGGTTAGCGATGCCGATTCGGAAGTTCCGCCCCACCTCGCCCGGTCGTCGTGGTGCCAGCGGATTCACGTTTGACGAGATCACCAAGAAGGAACCTGAGAAGTCCCTTCTGGTGACGAAGAAGCGCGTGTCCGGCCGTGGGCTGGGCAAGATCTCTATCCGCCACCGCGGCGGTGGGGCGAAGCGCCGTATCCGCGTGATCGACTTCAAGCGCGACAAGCTCGGCGTGCCGGGCACCGTCCGCGCGATCGAGTACGACCCCGGGCGGTCCGCCCGCATCGCGCTGGTCTTCTACGCGGACGGCGAGAAGCGTTACATCCTGGCGCCGGACGGCGTGAAGGTGGGCACGGCGATCCTGAGCGCGCCGGACGCGCCGATCGCACCGGGCAACACGCTTCCGCTGTCGGCCATCCCCACGGGCACGTCCGTGCACAACGTGGAGATGACGCCGGGCCGTGGTGGCCAGCTGGCCCGATCCGCGGGGACGGGCATCCAGCTGATGGCGAAGGACAACGGTTTTGCACTGCTGCGCATGCCGTCCGGTGAGATGCGCCAGGTGCCGGAAGGCTGCCGGGCGACCATCGGTGTGGTCGGGAACGTGGAGCATGGCCAGTTGAAGCTGGGCAAGGCGGGCCGCAACCGGCACCGCGGCCGGCGTCCGCAGGTGCGTGGTTCCGTCATGAACCCCGTTGACCACCCGCACGGCGGTGGTGAGGGCAAGGCGTCCGTTGGTATGCCGGGCCCGAAGACTCCGTGGGGCAAGCCGGCCCTGGGTTACCGCACCCGGAACAACAAGCGGACCGACAAGTACATCATCCGCCGCCGCGGCGCCGGTCGTCGGTAAGGGAGCGCGGGTATGTCTCGATCGACGAAGAAGGGCCCGTTCGTCCACCCCTCGCTCTGGGCGAAGGTGCTGGCGAACCAGTCCATGGAGCGGCGCGAAATCCTGCGCACCTGGTCGCGCGCCAGCACGATCCTGCCGGAGATGGTCGGCATGACCATCGCCGTGCACGACGGCCGCCGGCACGTGCCGGTGCTCTGCACGGAGAACATGGTCGGCCACAAACTGGGCGAGTTTGCGTTCACGCGGACCTTCCGCGGACACCGCGGCAAGTCCGAGACGACCTCGAGGAAGCGGTAATGGAAGTACGCGCGCTCGCGATGAACCAGCCGGTTTCGCCTCAGAAGGTCCGCCTGGTCCTGGACGTGATCAAGGGCCGCAAGGTCGATGAGGCGCTGACGCTGCTGGAGTTCATGCCCCAGTCGTCTGCCCGTGTGGTGTGGAAGGTCCTGAAGTCCGCCGCGGCCAACGCGGAGAACAACTTCGACCTGAACCCGGACGGCCTGCGCGTGAAGAACGCGGTGGCCGGGGACGGCCGCACGCTGAAGCGCTGGCGAGCGCGCTCGCGCGGTCGCGTGGCGCCGGTGCGAAACCGCTACGCCCACATTGAAGTGGTCGTAGAGGGCGAGGAGTTCTAATGGGCCGGAAAATCCACCCGTACGGGTTCCGCGTCGGGGTGACGAAGGACTGGCAGTCCCGCTGGTACGCCCGGCACGACCAGTACGCCGAACTGGCGCTGGAAGACTTCCGGCTGCGCAAGTTGATCATGCGCACGCTGCCGGAAGCCGGCGTGTCGCGCGTGACCATCGAGCGGAACGCGAACCAGCTGACGCTGACGCTGAACACGGCGAAGCCGGGCATCGTCATCGGGCGCGGTGGGCAGAACGCGGAAATGCTCCGTCAGTTGCTCCAGAACGCGACCGACAAGCGGGTCCGTCTGAACATCGAAGAGATCCGCGTGCCGGAGCTGGACGCCTACCTGGTGGCCCGTTCCGTCGCCGACCAGCTGGAGCGCCGAGTGGCGTTCCGCCGGGCGATGAAGCAGGCCGTGCAGCGGACGATGGGCCGGGGCGCCCTCGGGTGCCGCGTGAAGATCGGCGGCCGCCTGGGCGGTTCCGAGATGTCGCGCGTGGAGCAGGAGATGCAGGGCCGCGTGCCGCTGCACACCCTGCGCGCGGACATTGACTACGGCCTGGCGGAGGCGAACACCACGTTTGGCGTCATTGGCGTCAAGTGCTGGATCTACAAGGGCGACGTGACACCGGAGACCAACCCGCTCACCGCGTCCGTCCTTGAGGGAAGCGAGTAGCGCGATGTTGATGCCGCGCCGGACCAAGTACCGCAAGCAGTTCCGCGCCAACAACCGCGGGGTCGCTTCGCGCGGTGAAAACGTCGTCTTCGGCGAGTGGGGCCTGCAGGCGCAGACCCACGGCTGGGTCGACTCGCGGCAGATCGAGTCGGCACGTCGCGCGATCACGGGCAGCCTGCGCCGTGGCGGCAAGGTGTGGATCCGCATCTACCCG
>JAUXUW010000315.1 GCA_030684635.1 Dehalococcoidia bacterium | reverse complement strand
CCTCGCACGCGCCGGTGGCTCGTTCCGTGGTGGCAGCACCGGCGCCCCGGGCGGGAGCACCGCGGTGGGCGGGGCCGGGGGCTTCGTGAGCGGACCGCGCGGGGGATCGGCGGCGGGCGTGAGCGCGGCCGGTGGCGGGGTGCAGCGCGCCTCGGATGGCCGGCCTGAGGCCGGGCAGCCACTGGCGGGTTCGATGCGCGCGAACGGCGCGGCGGCTTCGCTCGCGCTCCCCCGGGCGAGTGACGCGGGCGTGCCGTCCTCCGTGGCCGGGTCGTCCGAGGGCGTCCCCGCCGGGGCCGGTGCGACGGGCGCGGCATTCGCGTCGGGCGGTCCGTTCGCGGGTGGTGGGCCGTCATGGTCGTTCGCACCGTCGATGGGGTCGCGGAGCCCGATGGGCATGCTCGGCGGGGGTGCCCGCGACGGAAGCATCGCGAGCGGCGTCACGATGACCGGTCGCAGCGGCGGTCGGGCCTCGGCCGGCGGGATGTCCAGCGGCGGCTCGAACGCGACGGCCGCACGAGGCGGCGCGGCGACCACCTCCGGCGGCGGTCGCGCCTCCGGCAGTGGCCCCGTGCGGCGCGCCTCGCTTGCCGGTCCGTCGAGCGTGCTCGGCAGCAGCCCGATCCGTCGGCGGGTGACCGTACCGAGCGTCCCCTCGCTGCACCTGCACCGAGACGAGGATGCCGGGGAGCCGGGTGCGCGGATCTCGTCGGGGGGCACCCCCTCGGCGGCGCTGACCTCGAACGGCTCGGCCGCGAGCGCGCCGGTCGGACGGCCGGGTGGCGCGGGCGTGGAAGCGATGGGTGGGGTCACGGCGGCGGGCATCCCGAGGAGTGCCGCGGGCACCTCGAACGGAGCGCGACGACCGTCCGGCCGGCTGCCGGTCAGCGGGATCGGCGCGATCGCGGGGGCGGCGAACTCCGTCGCCGGCGAGATCGCACGTTCCGTCGCTGACGACATCACGCGGTCCTCGGGCGGCGGTTCGGGCGGTTCGCGTGGCGGCTCCGACGACAGCGTCACGCGCTGGTTCGACGGATCGTCGGGCGGGGACGACGGCATGGTGCGTCGCGCAATCACCGACGAGGGCGGCTCGCACGGCGGGTCTCGGTCGGGCCGGGACGATTCGGGGCCCACGCCCGAACAGGAAGAGCAGAAGCGGGACGAGTGGCTCAAGTTCATGACCACGGACGCGTTCCGCGACCAGTTGTTGGAGATGCTCCAGGAGCGGCTGCTGGGTGAACTCGAACGGCGCGGCGGCCGGCAAGGGGGTTGGTTCGCATGACAGCACCGGTCAAGGCGTATCTGCAGACCGAGGATGGCGAGACGATCACCTTCCTCTTCAACCCGCAGCAGTTGTCCTACACGCGCACCGTGTCGTGGGGGCAGCAGGGCTCGCCGCTGGAGAACGCGCCGCAGTTGACCTTCGACCGAGGTCAGTCCGCCACGATCTCCTTCGACCTGATCATGGACACGACCGACACGGGCGGGGATGTCAGTGTGCACACGAACGCCGTGATGGCGCTGATGACCGTGGACGAGACGAAGCGGCGTCCGCCCTGGGTGCAACTGGGCTGGGGGCGGCTGTCCTCGTTCAAGGCCGTGGTGACCTCCGTGACTGTGGCGTTCACCTACTTCGCGAGCGACGGCACGCCGCTGCGCGCGCGGGTGAACGTGGCCCTCAAGCAGTTCCAGGACGAGGGACTGCATCCGCTGCAGAACCCGACCTCCGGCACGCGCCGGCGTGAGCGCCTGCATGTGGTGCGCCCGGGCGAAACGCTGGACCGCATCGCCTACCAGGCCTACGGCGACTCGACGAGGTGGCGTGTGATCGCCGTGAGGAACGGGATCCAGGACCCGATGCGGCTGCCGTCTGGCATGCGCCTGGTGCTCCCGGAGCGAGAGGCGGCCGCGCGTGGTCACTGAGTCGATCGCTGCCTACCAGGTGAAGGCCGGCGGCTCCGCGATCTCCGAGGCGGTTGAGGGGAAGCTCGCCTTCATCCGCGTGGAGGAGTCGCTGTCGCTGCCGTCCTCGTTCACGCTCCGCTTCACCGATCCCGACTTCTCGCTCCTGGACGCCGCCACCTTCGACGTGGGGACGGAGGTGGAGATCTCCTTCGGCTGGGGGACCTCCCTCACCACGGTGATGCGTGGCGAGGTCACCGGGCTCAGCGTGGAGGCGAGCGAGTTCGCGGGCTACCAGCTGGAGGTGTTCGGCCTGGACAAAATGCACCGGACGATGCGCGGCACCAAGTCCCGCACGTTCCAGAACCAGTCGGACTCGGACGTGGCGACCAAGATCGCGCAGGAGGCGGGACTCACGGCGGACGTGGAGTCCACCGGCGGGCCGCACCCCTTCCTGTTCCAGGTGAACGAGACCGACCACCAGTTCTTGCGGAAGCGCGCACGCCGGATCGGCTTTGACTTCTGGGTCAGCGACGGGAAGTTGCACTTCAAGCGCGCCGCGAAGGCATCCCCGACCACAGTGACCTGGGGACAGGACCTCTACCGCTTCAAGGCGCGCATGTCCGCGGCGGGCCACGCCGGCACGGTGAACGTGCGCGGCTGGGACGACGCGACCCAGCAGGCGGTCGTGGGCAACGGCACCGCGAACCCGAACGACCCGAGCGACGCCACCTTCTACACGGGCGCCCTCACCGCCGCGAACTCGAAGTTTGGCGGGGCGAAGACGCTGACCGCGAGCGGCGTCCCGGTGGGTGACCAGAGCGACGCCACCAACGTGGCGAAGGGCCTTCGACAACGGCTCTCCTCGCAGGGGCTGCTCGTCCGTGGCGAGGTGGACGGCGACCCGGCACTCGGCGCGGGTTCCACGCTGCAGGTGGCGGGGCTGGGGACGAAACTGTCCGGCCAGTACCTGGTCACCGCCACGGAACACATCCTGGGCGCCGGCCAGCCGTATGTGACGCGCTGGGTCTCCTCCGGGCCGGAGCCCGCCGGCCTGTCCGACCTGATCGCGAGCGCGGTGGACGCGACCGGCCAGATCCGGTCGGGCGTGCACATCGCTGTTGGCAAGGTCACGAACAACAACGATCCGGATGGCGCCGGCCGGGTGAAGGTGAAGATGCCCGCGCTGGACGCCGCTTCCGAGACCGGCTGGGTGCGTGTCGCAAGCCCGGGGGCGGGCAACCAGCGCGGGTTCCAGATGCTCCCCGCCGTGAACGATGAGGTCCTCGTTGGCTTCGAGTATGGTGACGCGTCCCGGCCGTTCGTGCTCGGCTCGCTCTGGAGCAGGAAGGACAAGCCACCGGAGGGCACCTTCCACAACAGCGGCGTCGTCGAGAAGCAGATGTGGCGCTCCGGTAAGGGACACGAGTTCTCCATCACCGATACTGGTGACGGTGAACTGGTGATGAAGTTGAAGAGCGGGGATTCGTCGCTCACGATCACGAAGGATCTCGTCACGCTGAAGGGCAAGACGAAGGTCAAGGTGGAGAGCGACGAGATCGAAGTGGCGGCGACCGGCAAACTGACCCTGAAGGGTCGCCAGGTCGAGGTCAACGGCAGCCAGGATGTCACCATCAAGGGTGGCATGATCAAGCTGAACTAACGGGAGCGGACACGTGGGACAGCCAGCCGCCTGCCAGAACGACAACGTGGTCGGTGTGGACATCCACATCGTCATGATTCCGAACCCGAGCGGGGAAACGCCGACGCCGATACCGCACCCGTTCGCGGGGAAGATCACCAGCGGTTGCTCTACCGACGTGAAAATTAAGGGCAAGCCTGCGGCGGTCGTCGGCGCCGAGGTGAAGGCGGACATGAACCACATCCCCTTCGGGCCGCGGTTCCAGAAGAACCCCGACAACAAGGGGAAGATCAAACTCGGGTCGTTCACCGTGAAGATCAACGGCAAGAACGCCGCGCGGCTCGGCGACATGGTGGAGACGTGCAACGACCCGGCGCCGATGCCGAGTTCCAGCATCGTCAAGGGTGAACCGACGGTGCTGATCGGATGAGTGACGCCGCGGACTTCGTCGGGACCGGGTGGGCCTTCCCCCCGCGCGTGGACGCGCGGGGCCGGATCGCGCTGGCCTCCGGCTTCGAGGAGATCGAGGGCGCCATGCGGATGATCCTGCTCACCGCCCTGGGCGAGCGGGTGATGCGCCCGGAGTTCGGCTGCCGCGTCTGGGACTACCTCTTCGAGCCGATCAACCCGACGACGATGGGCCTGGTGGAGTCCTCCGTGCGCGACGCGCTGGAGCGCTGGGAGCCGCGCGTGCGCATTGAGGCAGTGAAGGCGTCCGAGGATCCCGACCGGATGGGCGGGATCCTCGCAGACGTGACGTATGTCACCCGGGACACCAACGACCGCCGCAACCTGGTGGTGCCGTTCTACGAGATCGGGGACGAAGCGTGAGCCTTCCGAGCCCGTCGCTGGACGACCGCACCTTCCAGCAGCTCGTCGACGAGGCGAAGCGGCGCATCCCCGAACTCGCGCCCGAGTGGACGGACCACAACGTCTCCGACCCCGGCGTTGCGATGATCGAGTTGTTCGCGTGGATGACGGAGTCGCTCCTCTACCGCTTGAACCAGGTGCCGGACCGGCTCTACCTGAAGTTCCTGGAACTGATGGGGATCACGCTCTATCCGCCGACGGCGGCGCGCACGAACCTCACCTTCCGTCTCTCCGCGCCGCAGGAGGAGGTCATCGTGGTGCCGGCCGGCACGGAGGTGGCGACGCTGCAGACGGCGAACTCCTCCGCGCTGGTCTTCCATACGATGCGCGCTCTGGAGATGGGGCCGCCACGGCTCGTGTCCGCGCTGACGGGCACGGGCGGCGCCGTGCATGCGTACTCCGACCGGCTGGACGACCTCCGGTTCGAGCGCACCGGCCTCACCGTCTTCCCGACGCTGCAGCCCGGCGACGCGACCTACTTCGGCTTCGAGCGCACCCTGCAGGACGCGATCGTCCGCTTCGACATCGGTGCGACCGCCGACGGTGTTGGCGTGCGGCCCGAGGATCCGCCGGTGATCTGGGAGGTCTCCTCCAACGACGCATGGGTCCCGGCGGAGGTCCTGCTGGACAGCACGGGCGGCCTCAACCGCAGCGGCGTGGTGGAACTGCAGATCGGCGACGACCACGACGCTGTCACCCTGAGTAACCGGCGTGCGTTCTGGGTACGCCTGCGCCTGCTCGCGCCGGTGGAGGGCCAGCCGACCTATCGCCGCTCACCCGAGCTCCGTACCTTCGTCCCGACCACCGTTGGCGGGGCGGTGCCGGCGACCCACGGTGAGCGCATCCGGCACGAGGTGCTTGGCATCTCGGACGGGCGTCCCGGCCAGGTGTTCGCGGTGCAGTACGCGCCCGTCCTGCCTCGGGAGCCCGGGCAGACCGTGGTGGTCCGGACGGTGGAGGGCCTCGAGGAGCAGTGGATCGAGATCGAGGACTTCGGGCGCTCCGGCCCGGACGACCGCCACTTCATCTGGGACAGCACGACCGGCGAGATCAGTTTCGGGCCGCGCATCCGGCAGCCCGACGGTACTGAGCGCCAGCACGGCATGGTGCCCCCGGAGCGCGCGGAGGTGAGCGTTACGGCCTACGTGTTCGGCGGTGGGCGCGAGGGCAACGTGGCGGCCGGACAACTGACCGTGCTCCGCTCCGCGATCCCGTTCGTGGACACCGTAACCAACCGCCGCCCGGCGACCGGCGGCGTGGACGGTGAGACGGTGGAGCAGGTGAAGCAGCGCGGGCCGGCCTCGATCCGCTCGGGGCAGCGCGCCGTGACCGCTGCGGACTTCGAGCTGCTGGCCTACCAGGCGTCCCGGCAGGTGGGCCGGGCGCGTGCGCTCGCGCCCGAACAGCCGGGTGACCCCGTGCGGCTGCTGCTGGTGCCCGGCGCGACGGTGCAGGGCCGGCGCACGGAACTCGCGGACCTGAGCATCGACGACGACCTCTTCACCGAGGTGGCCGGCAACATCGAACGGCACCGCCTGCTGGGCGTGTCGGTGGAGGTCGGGCCGCCGCGCTACCTGGGCGTGAGCGTGGTCGCCCGGGTGGAGGTGCAGCCGGGGCGCGACGCGGAACTGACGCGGCAGCGCGCGCTGGAGGCGCTGTACCGCGACCTTGACCCGGTGACCGGCGGCCCGGACGGTCGCGGCTGGCCGTGGGACCGCCCGCTGACGGTGCCCCATGTGTACGCGCTGCTGACCGCTGTGGACGGCGTGGCCCGCGTCCTCGACGTCCTGCTGTTCGAGGCAGACGAGACGACGGGCGAACGCGCCCCGCAGGGGCTGCAGTACCTGCCACTGGAGCCGGACGCGCTCTGGTTCCCTGTGCGCCACATGGTCCTGTGACGAAGGCGGTCTGATGCCTGGCTGGCTCGTCGACCAACTGCCGCGCGCACTTGCGCACGATCGCTTCACCCGCGGCTTCGTCGGGATCTTCGAGGAGATCGCGGACGGCATCCGGTCGCAGATCGACGCGCTGGAGTACTACACGGACGTGGACACCGCGCCGCCGGGCTTCGTCCGCTGGCTCGGGAGCTGGATCGGGCTGGACGTGGAGGCGACGCTTCCGGAGGAGCGCCAGCGCGCGATCGTGCGCGTTGCTGGGCACCTCTTCACCGTGCGCGGCACGGCTCAGGGTCTGACGGCGCTGCTGGAGGCGGTGACCGGTGGCGAGGTGCGGGTGGTGGACGGTGGCGGTGTCTGGCCGGCCGGTGAGGCCCCGCCCAACCCTCGACGCATCCTGGTCCGGCTGACGGACACCGGCGGTCTGGACGAGGTGCATCTGTATCGGCTGATCGCGTCAGAGTTGCCAGTGGGGACGTCCGTAGAACTGCGCATCGGCGACCGCACCGTCGCGCCGCCGGCGCCGTCCGCGACCTCGACCGCCCCGTTCGAGGACCTGGCGCCGCCGGAACGGGGGGCGAGCGACCCGCGCTCGCCCGCCGCCCCGTTCCCCGAGCCGCCGCTTCCCGCACCACCGCCGAGCGACCCCGGCACCGACGAGGCACGGCCATGACGATGGCCTCGGTCGTCTTCTGTCCGCAGTGTGGGCGCCGCGCGGAGGTGGAGCCGGGCGAGCAGCCGTTCTGCCGCGGCTGCGACTACCCGCTGTTCTGGGTGATCCCCCGCGCACGGCCCTCGCAGCCGGTGGAGGATCTGGAGCCGGAGCCCACGGGCACGGTGCAGTGCGCCTCCTGCCTCGCGATCAATCCGGTCACACGGACGCTGTGCGTGCGCTGCGCCCGGTCGCTGGCGCCGCTGCAGGTGCGGATGCGACGGCAATGGTCGGAGCCAACGCCGGCGCCGGAGCCGCTGACGCGCCGGCAGCGCATCATCCGGGCGGCGGTCCTGGGGCTCGCCGGGATCGTGTTCCTGGCAGTCTTCGCGGCGCTTGTCTTCTACTTCCTCTGGCCCCGTCACGACTGGGTGTTCGTGGACCTGGATTCGGGCGAGGCGTCATGGGACGTCGCCGCGACCCAGGTGCGGGGCGTCCCGGTGATCTCGTATGTGAACGCCTCCGACCTCACGGTGCGAATCGTCGTGTGCGGGAACCCAGCGTGCGACCCGAATGTGAGCGCGTCCACCTACACCACGCTCGCCTCGCTTGGCACGCGCGGGCAGGGCAACGGCACCACGGTCGCCGTGGGCAGCGACGGCTACCCGATCGTCGCGTTCCGTGACGGCGACCGAGGCGCGTTGATGGTGGCGCACTGCGGCGACCCGCTCTGCCGCGACCGTGGGCTGGTCCGCGTGGTCCAGGTGGATCCACCGGACGGCACGGAGGATGCGGACGTGGATACCGGCATCCAGGCCTCGATGGTCATCGGTACCGACAACCTGCCGATCATCGCCTACCACGACCGGGAGCGGGGCGCGCTCAAGATCGCGCACTGCGAGGACACCGCGTGCGCGCAGGCGACGATCGCCATCCTTGACCGGACGGCCAACGCGAGCACCCCCGGCGGGGTTGGCCTCGATCCGGTGATCCGCATCGGCCGTGATGGGCTGCCGCTGGTGGTGTTCCGCGACGACGACCAGAAGACGGTGAAACTCGCGCGGTGCTCGGACCGGGTGTGCACACGCGCCGTGGTCTCCGTGCTGGTGAGCGAGGCGGGGCGCGATCCCGGTCACGCCCTCGCGTTCGTGCTCGCGCCAGGCGACATCCCCGTGGTTGTCCATAACGACTGGTCGGACAACGGCATCTGGATCGCCACCTGCACGAGCGCGGCCTGCTCGGGGGTCTCGAAGCGCCGCCTCGACCGCGCCGAGGACGGCACCTCCGCCGAACCGTCGATCGCCCTGGACGGTCACGGGCGTCCGCTGATCACCTTCCGCCAGAAACTGCCCGGCGACGAGCGCGCGAGCCGTATCCTCAAGATCGTGGAGTGCGAGGACATCGCGTGCGCGAAGGCGAGCGCCCCGAAGGTCGTGGATGACAACGGACGGGTCGGGTACGTCTCGACGGTGCAGTGGCTCCCCAACGGGGAGGTCACGATCGCCTACGGCGACGCGACCGGTGGCGTCCTGAAGTTCGCGTTCAAGGCGCCGTAGCCATCGAGGGCGAGCTACTTCGGGCCGGCACCCGTGGATCCGTTGCCGTTGCCGCCCGCGCCGCCACCTGCGGTCCCCGTCCCACCCGAGTCCATCTGCTGGAGTTCCTCGATCGAGCCGGGGCAGGACACGCCCTCGGGCAGGTCCTGGAGCGAGGGCGGCCGCTGCCCGGGCGGCGCATGGAACGCGCGCCCATCGACGCGTTCAAGGGTGATCGCGGGCGCGTCCGCTTCCAGTTCGACCCCGGCCGCGATGTCGATCGAGCGGATGATGGAATCGACCGGCGCCCGGAGCACCGTGCGACCGACGTTCTGCACGGCCGCGCGGCATGCGAGTTGTGCCGCGGCGATCTGCGTCTGCGCTTCCAGCAACGCCAGTTCGTACTCCGCCTGCGCCTGTGCATCTTGCTCTGACAACGCGGCAGCCAGTCCTGCGGTGCTGGCTTCGTCCGGTGCGGTCATTGCGCCGCCGTTTGCTTCCACGAGTTTCCGGACCTGGTCCAACAGGGTGGTGACTGACTGGAGGGTGGTGTTCGCGGCGCGGTAATTGCCGTTGGCGTCGATGACGGCTTTCGCGGACGGGTTCGTCGCCGCCTCGGTCGCCAGAGCAGCGGTGATGTCCGGTCCCAGCGGGTAGGAGGGGTTCGCGCACGCGGCGCCTGGGTTGGCGGCGCCGGCGCAGTAGATGGAGAGCGCCTCCGACAGCCCGGTGAGCGCGGTGCTGCTGACGGAGAGGGCGTTGTTGGCGGTGTCCAGCAGCTGCTCCGCGAGCGCTTCGAGGAACTCCGTGGGCGGAAGGTCCTCCGACCCCGTCAGGAGCGACTCCGCATCGCCGACAACCTTCGCGGTCTTGATGCCCTCCAGGTCCACGATCGCGCGCCGCAGGTCCAGTTGCGCGGTGTCCAGGGCCACCAGCGCGTCGGTGCGGTGCAGGCTCGCCAGGCGCTCGCCCGCGAGCACGGTCTGCCCGACCCGGACATCCACGGTCTCCACCGTGCCGGCCACCCCGAAGCCGATCGGCCCGGTCAGGTCCACGGGCTCGGGCTGCGGGCGCAGGATCAGCGCCGCGACGACGATCGCGATCATCGGGAGGATCGCGCCGGCAATCGTCAGGATGCGCCCGCTGATGACGGGCAGCTGGTGCCACTGGCCTTCGGCCCGGGCACCCTCTACGTAAGGCTGCTGCTCCGCGCCCACCTCGTCCGCGCGGTCCTCCACGGTCGCGGCGACGACGTAGGGGCGGATCGTGCCGGTGCCGATGAGCGGGCGACGCGCGCGGAGGATGATCGGCACGCGCTCTTCCGCATCGGCGGGCAGGTCGACCTCGGTGCGGCTGAGTTCGTAGCGGATGAGGCTGGCCGGGTCGCTGGCGCTCAGGCGCACCAGCAGCGGGACGTTGCCCAGGTTGCGGACGACCGCGTCCACTTCGACCCAGCGGTGGCCAGCGGCCATCTGGGGCTCCAGGTGGACGCTGATGGCCGGCTGCGAGTTGACGACGACCGGGAGCTCTTCCACGTAGGCCGTGCTCGGGTCCGAGGTAGACGAGACGCGCACGCCGATGATGTGGCGGCCGGCGAGCAACTGGCTGGCCGCGGGCACGTCCAGGGTGAGCGTGACCACGCCGGAGGCGTTCGGGAAGAGCGGGAGGCGTGCCGGCTGGGCCGTGACCCACTCCGGTCGAATCGGGTCGACCTCAGGGCCGATCAGTTCGACGCGGAACTCGTCGACGATCGAGGAGGCGTTGAAGACCTCCACCTCCACCGTCGCCCGTTCGCCGAGCGTCAATGCGAGGTGATCGGGGTCGAGGTGGACCTGGATGGTGGCGGTGGTCACGGGCTCTGTTCGGTGCCGATCCGTGCTCGTGTGTCCATCGGGGGGACGGTCGATCCGCCGGATCATAGCCCTTCCGGTCCACACCCGCTGTCGCCTCCTGAGGTACATTAGGCGGGCTCCGGGGAGGTCAACATGCAGCAACGTGCACGGCGTCCGCAGCGAGCCGGTGAGACCGGCCCCACCTCTACCCCCACGCCCGCTCCCGCCTCATCCGGCCGAGTGATGCGCTCGGTCGATGTCCGGTCCCTTCAGCAGACAGCCGGTAACCGCGTCGCACGACGCGCGGCGCTGGGCGCGCTCCAGCGCTCGGTGCAGGTGGGCGCCGCCGACCACCCGTCCGAGGCCGAAGCCGATCGCGTCGCACGCGACGTGATGTCTGACATGGGCCAGACCGACACCGCCCAGCGCGCCGAGGAAGACGAGCTTCAGATGAAGCGCGACGACTCCGTGCAGCGCATGGAGGGCGATGACGAACTCCAGGCGAAGCGCGACGACTCGGTGCAGCGCGCCGCGGAAGAGGAAGAACTCCAGGCGAAGCACGATGACTCCGTGCAGCGCGCCGCTGAGGAGGAAGAACTTCAGGCGAAGTTCGACGACTCCGTGCAGCGCGCCGCTGAGGAGGAAGAACTTCAGGCGAAGCGCGACGACTCCGTCCAGCGTGAGGCAGCCGGGCCCGAGGTTGGCCACGAGGGCGGCGCCGCCTCGCACGCCACCGGGGACGCGATCAACCGCGCGAAGGGCGGCGGCCGCGGCATTCCGGAGAACGTCCGCGGGAAGATGGAGTCCTCGTTCGGCGCGGACTTCAGCAACGTCCGCGTGCACAGCGACGGCGAGTCACAGTCGCTGAACAAGAAGGTCGGCGCGAAGGCGTTCACCACGGGGTCAGACATCTTCTTCGGGAAGAGTGGCTTCAACCCCGCCTCGTCGTCCGGCCAGGAGTTGCTGGCGCACGAGCTCACGCACGTGGTGCAGCAGGGCGCCGCGCGCAGCCTGGATGAGGACGCGCACAGCGCGGACGACGGCCACCAGCACTAGTTTCACGGCTATGTCAGCACGCATCGAGGGCGCCACGGGGCGCCCTCGATCGTGTGTCCTCGAACCCGGGTGTGACTAGGGGCGGGCGACCGGCGGCCGGGGATCGGCAGGGGTTGTGGCACCGTAGCGGGCGGCGACCTTCGCCTGCATCGCGGCCATCGCCTCGTCCTGGATCGGCCCGGAGATGCCGGCATCCGGGCCCTTTGGCGCCGCGGCGGTGGGGCCCATGCCGATCTTCTTCTTGAAGCCGGCCCAGCCTGCGGACATCTTCTGCCCGAGCGTGGCCTGCTCCGTGCTCTGGCCGGTGTCCGTGGAGATCGCCTGCGCCAGCGCGCCGGGGTTGGAGGCGCCGGACCGCACGGCGGCGTCGCTCAGGCCGGTGGTCGCCTTCACCGTACCGCTCAGGAGCGCGGACTCGTGCGCGTAGTCCTGCTGGTCGCGCATCGCCGCGCTCGGCGCGTACTGCGCGATCGCCGGGTCGATCTGCGCGAGGCGTTCGATCGCCTCGATGTCGCCGGCGGCGGCCTTCTGGCGCGTCGCCTGCACGTCGCGCGCCTGGCGTTCGTCCACGACGGTTTCGCCGACGGCCTGTCCAGCCTTCCACACGGCCGCGCCCCCCGCGAGGACACCGCCGACGGCCTGGCCGCCGGGGATGACCGCGGCCATGTTCGCGCCGGTGCTCAGCGCGTTCCCCACGCCGCTGGCGGCGGAACGCGTGGCCTGGCGGTCCTTGGCGTCCACCAGCTGGCTGGCCATGCCCAGCGCGGCGGTGCCCTTGCCCCCGGTCCGCTTCAGGTGGTTCGAGATCGCGATCTCACCGTCGTCGCGGCGGTCAGACTGGTCCGACCAGTCGGCGAGGTTGCGGGCGGTGGAGGCGAGGCCGGTGACCACGCCGAGGCCCGGCGTGACCTTGCTCATGACGTCGGTCGCGACCGCGCCGCCCGCCGACCCGGCGGCTGCCGCCAGCCGCGATCCGCCCTCGACGGCGGAGGAGAGCCCGCCAACCATGCCGAGCCCGGCATCGACACGCGCGGAGGAGGCCTGCCCCTCCAGCATGTCGGCCGTGGCGGTCTGGGCGGCGTTGCCGCCGCGGAGTGCCGCAGCCTGCGCGTCCAGTTCGCCGGCCTTGCCGAACTTGAGGCCGGAGGCGACCAGCCCGCCGACGCCGCCGGTCAGGCCGGTGGCGCCCGTGTCCTGCAGGCCCTGACTCGTCAACTTATTGTCGGGGCCGGAGGTCGCGCCGGAGACGTTCCCGCCGATGAAGCCGCCCACGCCGCCGACGG
>JAUXUW010000314.1 GCA_030684635.1 Dehalococcoidia bacterium | reverse complement strand
CCGCCGGCCCGATTCGACGGACCGGCTGCTCGAGCTCGCGCCCAAGTACAAAGGCACCGGCGAAGCAGCCGAGGTCCAGGATGCCGAATGGCGAAGCTGGCCGGTCGACAAGCGGCTGGAGCATGCGCTGGTGAAGGGCCTCGACCAATGGGTCGTGGCCGATACCGAGGAGGCACGCCTCCAGATCGCGCGGCCGATCGAGGTCATCGAGGGCCCGCTGATGGCGGGCATGAACGTGGTCGGCGATCTTTTCGGCGCCGGCAAGATGTTCCTGCCGCAGGTCGTGAAGAGCGCGCGCGTGATGAAGAAGGCGGTCGCCTACCTGGAGCCGTACATCCAGGAGTCCAACCGCGCGGACGGCACCGTCCAGCGCGCGAACGGTAAGATCGTGATGGCGACCGTAAAGGGCGATGTCCATGACATCGGCAAGAACATCGTCGGCGTCGTCCTGCAGTGCAACAACTACGACGTGGTCGACCTCGGTGTGATGGTGCCGGCCGCCACGATCCTCGAAGCGGCGCGCCGCGAGCACGCGGATGCGATCGGGCTCTCCGGGCTGATCACGCCGAGCCTCGATGAGATGTGTTATGTCGCGTCTGAGATGCAGCGCGAGGGCTTCACCCTGCCGCTATTGATCGGCGGCGCGACCACGAGCCGCATCCATACCGCCGTGAAGATCGCGCCGAACTACGACGGCCCCGTGCTGTACGTGCAGGACGCCTCGCGCGCCGTCGGCACCGTGTCCTCCCTGCTCTCCGAGACGCAGCACGACGCTCTGGTCGCGGACACGCGCGCCGAGTACGACCGCATCCGCGAAGAGCACCTGGGCCGCCAGGAGCAGACGGACCGCTACCCGATCGCGCAGGCACGAACGCTCCCCGCCCCCGTCTCGTGGGAGGGCTACACGCCGCCCGCCCCGCGCGTCCCCGGCATCACCGTGTTCCAGGACTACCCGCTCGCCGAACTGGTCGACCGGATCGACTGGACGCCGTTCTTCCAGACGTGGGAGCTCACCGGCACCTACCCGAAGATCTTCAACGACCCGCTGGTCGGCGAGGCAGCGCGCAACCTGTACAACGACGCGCAGGAAATGCTGGGCCAGATGGTCGCGGAGCACTGGGTCACCGCCCGCGGTGTGCTGGGCCTCTGGCCGGCCAACAGCGTGGGCGACGACATCGAGGTCTATGCGGACGCCTCCCGCGCGCAGGTCGCCGCTGTCATCCACACGCTGCGTCAGCAGACGAGCCGCGACCGTGGCCGCGCGGAGAACTTCGCGCTCTCCGACTTCATCGCACCGAAGGCGACCGGGCTCGCGGACTACATCGGTGGCTTCGCCGTCTCCGCCGGCTTCGGCGAGGCGGAACGCGTCGCCGCGTTCCAGGCGGAACACGACGACTACCGCGCGATCATGCTGCGCGCGCTCTGCGACCGCCTCGCGGAGGCGTTCGCGGAACGGCTGCACGAGCGCGTCCGGCGGGAGTTCTGGGGCTACGCCCCGGACGAGGCGCTGGACAACGAGGCGCTGATCGGGGAGCAGTACCAGGGCATTCGCCCGGCGCCGGGCTACCCCGCCTGCCCGGACCACACGGAGAAGCGCACGCTCTTCGACCTCCTGCAGGCAGAGGCGAACACGGGCATCGAACTCACCGACTCGTTCGCGATGATGCCGGGCGCCGCCGTCAGCGGGCTCTACTTCAGCCACCCGCAGGCCCGCTACTTCGGCGTCGGCAAGATCATGCTGGACCAGGTGCAGGACTATGCCGACCGCAAGGGCATGACCCTGGCGGAGGCGGAGCGCTGGCTCGCGCCGAACCTCGGCTACACCCCCGCCCGCCGCTAGCGAGTGCCACCGGGCGAGGACGCCCGCCCCACTCGCGCGCGATAATCACCGCATGGCACGACTGGTCGCATTCCTCCGGGGCGTGAACGTCGGCGGCATCAACATCAAGATGGCCGACCTGGCGCAGGTCTTCACGGGCCTGGGCTACACGGACGTGCGCACCGTCCTCGCCAGTGGCAACGTGCTCTTCGACACGAAGGAGCGCGACCGCACCGCAACGAAGCGGCGGATCGAGGCGGCCCTGACCGAGCGCTTCGGCTACGAGGCGTGGGTCATCCTCCTCGACCTCCCCGCCGTGGCGAAGGTGATCGAGGG
>JAUXUW010000313.1 GCA_030684635.1 Dehalococcoidia bacterium | reverse complement strand
CCTCGCAGCACGCCTCGGCAGTGACGCTGACCGAGTGGGCGCGCGCGGAGGGTGCCGCGCCGAGGTCGACCGTGCTCGGCAGTGAGCTGCGCACGAGTCCCTCGATCGCCGCGCAGATGAACGGCTTCCTCGCCCACCTCCAGGACTACGACGACACGCATTTCCCCACGGTCCTGCACCCGAGCGCGCCCGTGTGGCCCGCCGTGCTCGCCGCCGCCGAGGAGCGCGGCGCGACCGGCCGCGACACGCTGCTCGCCTTCGCGCTCGGCGAGGAGGTGGCGTGTCGCATCGCCATGTCCGTGCACCCGTGGCACTACGACGCGGGCTGGCACATCACCGGCACCGTCGGCGTGTTCGGCGCGGCTGCCGGGGCGGGGCGACTGCTCGGGCTCGACGCCGTTGGGCTGACGTACGCGCTCGGGCTGGCCGGGACGCAGGCCGCCGGCGTGCGCGAGGTCTTCGGGAGCGACGGCAAGCCGTTCCACGCTGCGCGCGCCGCCAGCGCCGGCTACCAGGCCGCCGCGCTCGCGCAGGCCGGCTTCACCGCCAGCGACGATATCCTCGGCGGGCGGCGCGGCTTCTGGGCGGTGCTCTCACCGGACGGCCACAACGAGGTGGCGCTGCGAGACGGCCTGGGCGTGGAGTGGGAACTGCGAAACAACGGCCTGAAGCCGTACGCCAACGGCGTCGTCTCCCACCCGATCCAGGACGCGGTGATCCGCCTCCGCAATGAGCACGGCATCCGCGCCGACGACGTGCTGGCGATCGAGGCGCGCGTCTGCCCGCTGGTGATCGAACTGATGAACCGCGCGGAGCCGCGTCGAGGTCTGGAAGGGAAGTTCTCCTTCCAGCACTGCGCCGCCGCCGCGCTCGTGGACGGCGCCGGCCACGACGCGCAGTTCACCGACGCGAAGATCATGGACCCCGTGATCGCCGCCGTCCGTGCCCGCGTCTCCGCGACGATCGACCCGGCCCTGCCGGAACACGAGGCCTATGTGACGATCCGCCTCGCGGACGGCCGCAGCGTCAGCACCCATGTGGAGCACGCCTCCGGCTCCCCCGCGAACCCGCTCTCCGACGCCGTCCTGGACGAGAAGTTCCGCGCGCTCGTGACCCCGGTGCTCGGCGCCCCCCGCACCGCCACCCTCCTCGCCGCCGCGCGCACCCTCGACACCACCCCGGACGTGCACGGCCTGCTCGCGCTCACGCGGTAAGGGGGCGGGGTGGGGCAGGGGAATGGGCAGCGGAGGTCACTCCCTCGCACCTGGGATGGCAGACCAGCGTCCCCCTCGACGAGCCTCGCTCAGCGGACCACGAACACCGCCGTGACGCCGAAGCCGGCGGCGAACGTGTTGTTGAACCCGTTGTTCACGAACGCGGACGAACCGCCTGCCAGGGTGTTGTAGGACCGCCAGGTGCCGTTGGAGTCCTGCACCCAGACGGAAGTACCACCGGACGCGACGACAGCCGTGACCAGTTGCGCGATGGTGCCGCCCTGGAACACGGCCGAACCGACCTTCCCCGTGCCAAAGCTCGGGGCAGCAGCGAACGTGCCGGTCTCGGTTCCCGATCCCGGGGGCGTCGTCGCCGGAGCCCGCGTTGAGAGCGCCATTGCGGCCATCGGCCCCATCCCTGCGGTCGCTGCGATGCCGCCCAGTAGGTTGGTCGGCAGAGCGAGCTGCACCGAAACTGCCTGTGGGTTCAGAGCCACCACGCCGCTCCCGCCGTAGTCACCCGTCACCTGCGCCGCGCCAAACGCCACCGTCTGCACGTCCCCGTGGTACGTGCCACCGGCCGTCACCATCGACGTACCCAGGTCGTAGGAGCCGCTCCCAGCGAACGCGACGGACCCGGTATCGGGCGTCGCCAGCGCCGCTGAGCCGTCCACGGTGTAGGAGGTTGCGGAGAAGGTCCCGGTTACGCTGAACGATCCAGTCGTCTGAAACGCTGGGACGCCTGTCGCGCTCACCTGCGCCGTGTATGAGCCGGAACTGATGAACGTACCGGTCAGGCTCACGACATCGAAGGACGTCGCAGTCGCGGACGCGGAGAAGGTCGCCGACACTTCGTAACTCCCGGATGGCGGCAGGGTATTGCCCTCCGCGGCCGTGACCGTCGCTGAGTAACTCCCACCCACCGAGACGCTCCCCGAGGCCAGGACCGGCTCCCCGACCTGTTGCGCCTCCGCGCCCTGATCGGGCGCGAACAGCGCGACGACCACCAGGGCAGCCACCATCACTCGTCGACGGACTCCCATGATGCGAACCTCCTGCGTGTGAACGGCGAGGCCCTGAGTCACTCGCGATCCCACGACACCCTCGCGCATCCCCGCGCGCCGACTGCCGGAGCCTGTCCGGTCGTATCCCCAGCCTACGCCTCCCCGGTCCCCGTTCGTCCGATCCCTTCTTCCCCACGACGGGGTAAGCGTGATCGAACGCGCCGGGCGTTGTTCCTGCGTCGTCGTCGGGGCGTTTCGTGCCGGCCGCTCGCGCTCACGCGGTGAAGGGCGACCTCACTGGTGCCGGGGGAGGGGGTCGAACCCTCACGGTGTTGCCACCTGCGGGGTTTAAGAGCGGCGGAGGTAGTCCACGGACGTGTCGGGGGCGTCCGCATGAATCTACGCGGCGCCCTCGATCGTCCACGCAAGGTTGCTGGGAGCCACGCGTGGCTCCCGGTGTGGCTCCCGGTGTGGCTCCCGAATTGGCTCCTCGGCTGGTGCCCTATCCGGCCCTCCCCGTTCACTACGGGCACCGGCGACTCTAGCCTTGCAGCTGTGGCTGATCTGGTGCCTGGGTAGTCGCTTCTGCACGCATGTCCATGCGGGAAACGACTGCGCAACATGCCGACGCGTGCGGTTCAGCTCTCAACGGGACGCGCAGCACGGTGAGTCGAGGCACGGCCGCAGTTCATCCGCCCCCGAGATATGCGTTCCGGGACATCACCTGATACCACCTCGGGCCAGGCGAGCCTCGCAGATCACCATGACTGCCGAAAAAATCGTCTGGCCTCCGCCGGTGCCCGCATACAGAAACGACGCCCGAGCGGGGTCGCCGCGCCGCGCCCCAGGGGCGGTTTTAGGCAGAATGTAGACCGAGTGAGTTATCTGACCGAGAACGAACGTGGCATTGGAGTAGGTATGCGGTTGTATATTCGCGCGTGGGCGATTGGAGATGGGGTCGCTTACCGTGCCGAGAATCATCGCATCATTCTTCTCGCGTCTCGACCTCCGGTGGCGGTTGCTGCTCGGCGTGGGTCTCTTCTTCCTCCCGGTGCTAGTGGTGCAGGCGTGGAACGCTGGCGAGGAGCGGACACGCGCCGTCGAGGACGCGCAGCAGCAGGCGCTGAGCCTCGCGCAGGTGGCGGAGGCGAACTACTCACAGGTCATCCTGGCCGGCGAGGCCGCCCTCAACGTCCTGGTCGAAGCACCGCCCATCCAGGCGCGGTCGGGGGGTGAGTGCAACGAACTCCTCCGATTGGTCGGGAAGTCGCACCCCGCCTTCGTCGCGTTCTCGGTGGCGGACGTGGAGGGCAACCTCACCTGCTCAGGTGAACCTGACCGGATCGGCCTGAGTGTCGCCGATCGTGAGTACCTGCACCGGGCGCTCCTCACCGGCGAGACTGTGAGTAGCGGGTTCCTCCTCAGCCGG
>JAUXUW010000310.1 GCA_030684635.1 Dehalococcoidia bacterium | reverse complement strand
AACGCGCTCGCCGTCGAGACAGGCGCGCGCACGCCTCCAGCGCTCGCACTGCTGGAGGCGTGCGCGCGCACCGGCGCCGGCCTCGTGATCTCGCCCCGTGGCGCGGACGCGCGCGACGCGCCGGCGACCGCGGACGCGCTGGCGGAGATCGCCCGGGCCGCCTCGGACGTGGCGCGGAGCGCAGGCGTCGCTGGCCCGGTGTACCTCGACGCGCTGGCCTGGCCACCGACGGGCGACCCGGCGCGCTGCACCCGCTCACTCGCCATCCTGCGGCTGCTGCGCGACACCCCCGGGAGTTCCTCGCTCGTCGCCGTCGGCAACGTCGGCCACGGCCTCGAGCGGGACGCGGCGCGCCAGGTCCGGCGGCTCTACGCGGCGGCGGCGGTCGCCGCCGGTGCCGGGACGCTCATCCTCCCCGTGGAGGACGCCGCAACGGTGCGTGCCGTCCGGCTCGCGACCGGCGAGGCGTTCCCCGCCGACCCGGCTGAGTCGTACCTCGCTACCTTCGGCGCCGCCGTCGTCGCCGGGGAGCAACCCCACCCGCCCCCCGCGATCGCCGGCGCTCCGCTCCGCGCCGCCTGGCAACTCCTGTTCGAGGCCTGACCGTCCGAGTCCAGGCGTTCCCCTCCCCCCGCTCGTGGTGAGTCCGTCGAACCGCCCCTCAGTCCACCCGCGCTCCGTGGAAGGCCTGCGCGTCGGGGCGCCAGACCGCGCACGCCCGTCGCGCCCTTCGACAGGCGCGGGACGAGCGGAATCGGAAGGGGACTGCCGGAGGGGGCGAACTCCTCAGTGGGGGTTGGAACCCCCATTGAATTTCATCCCCCTCCCCGCGCAGGGGAGGGGGACAGGGAGAGGGGCGCCCCGCTCCGCACATCACCTGAACGCTCAGCGCCGCCCGAAGGAGCGCTCCAGCGCCGCGCTGCTCAGGTGCAGCATCGTCGGGCGACCGTGGGGGCAGGTGTGCGGGGTCGCGCACGCCTCCAGCGCCCGCAGCAGGGCGCGCTGCTGCTCCAGTTCCAGGCGATCGCCCGCCATCACCGCCGCCCGGCACGCCAGCGTCGCCGCCACGCGGTCCGGCCCGGTCAGCCGCTCCTCCGCGGCGAGACGGTCGAGGTAGGCGAGCAGCGCCCGCGCCGGGTCGCGCACCGGCACGCCCGCCGGCACCGCGCGCATGATCACCGCCGTCCCGTCCGCCGGCTCGATCGCCCAGCCGATCGCCGCCAGCGCCTCCACCGACTCCTCGACCAGCGCGACCTGCGCCGTGGAAAGCGTCACGACGGCGGCGTCCAGCAGCGGCTGGCTGGCCGCCAGGCCGCTCGCACGGCGGGCCAGCACCAGCTCGTACTTCACGCGCTCGTGCGCTGCGTGCTGGTCCTCCACGTACATCCCGTCCGGCGCCTCCGCAACGATGTAGGTGAGGTCCACCTGCCCCAGGGGCCGCAGCGCCGGCATCGCCGCCGCCATCGTGCCCGGTGCGCTGGCCTCGCCCGCCTCGCCGCCCTCGCGCGGCTCGGCCTGCGACGGCAGGAAGGAGGTGGCCTGTGCGCCCGCGATCACGGCGCGGCCCGCAGCGCCCAACGCGGGGGGCTCGCCCTCTTCGAGGTCGGCGGCCGGCGCCGGCCAGTCGAACACCGGCGCCTCCAGTGACGGGCGTGCAAGTGACGGCAGCGACGGCGCGAACGCCAGTCCCGGCGCCAGGTCGGGCGCGACCGGCGTCACCGCCCCGCCAAGGACATCTCGCACGGCGGCGGCGACGGTCGCGTAGACGAGACGCTCGTGCCGGAAGCGCACCTCCGCCTTCGTCGGGTGCACGTTCACGTCGATCTGGTCCGACGGGACGGTGATCCGCACCAGCGCCACCGGGTGGCGGCCGGCCGGGATCAGCCCCGCGTACGCCTGCTCCACCGCGTGCGTCAGCGAGCGCGAGACGATCGTGCGGCCGTTGGCGACGAAGTGGAGCGCGCCGCGGCTGCCGCGGTGCAGCGAGGGCGCCCCCGCCAGCCCCGCCACCTCCACCTCCGCGCGGCCG
>JAUXUW010000307.1 GCA_030684635.1 Dehalococcoidia bacterium | reverse complement strand
CTTCGGCCTGCTCGCGTTCTTCATCACGCTCTCCTACCGCGTCTACCGCCTGACCGGGTCCGATGACCTCGACGCGATCGTGGACGGCGAGGCCGCAGCGTGAGCGCCACCTGGTTGCTCCTCGCGATCGCCGCGCCGCTGATCGCGGGCGCCGGGGCGATCCCGTTCCTCGGACGGCACCGGGTGCAGGTGGCGGCCGGGGTGGCCGGCTCGCTGGTGCAGACCGTCGCCGCGGTGATGCTGCTCCGCCAGGTCGCCGGTGGCCGGTTCGTGGTGGTCCAGGCCGGCGACTGGCCCGCGCCGTTCGGGATCTCGCTGGTCGCGGACCAGTTCGCGGCGCTCGTCCTGGTCGCGGGCGCCGTCGCCGGCCTCGCCGCGATCGCCTTCGCGGCGATGAGCGTGGAGGTCGACCGCAGCCGGCACGGCTACTTCGTGTTCACGAACGTACTGCTGGCGGCAGTAGCGACGGCCTTCCTCACCGGCGACCTGTTCAACCTCTACGTGGCGTTCGAGGTGATGCTGATCGCCTCCTTCGTGCTGCTCTCGCTGGGCCATTCTCGCCGGCAGGCGCGCGGCGCCGCGGTCTACGTCACGCTCAACCTGATCGCCTCCGCGATGTTCCTCACCGGGGCCGGCCTTGCCTACGCGCTCACCGGGACGCTGAACTTCGCCGACCTCGCGGAGCGCGTCCCGCAGATCGAGAGCCACGCGCTCAGCCTGGCGCTGGCGCTGCTGTTGCTCACGGCGTTCATCACCAAGTCCGCCGCGTTCCCGTTCGCAGCGTGGCTCCCCGCCTCCTACCACACGCCCGGCACGGACGTGTCCGCGCTGTTCTCCGGTCTGCTCACAAAGGTCGGCGTGTACGCAGTCGCCCGCACGGTGACGTTGCTGTTCCCGGACGACGAGGTGGTGCGGAACACCGTGCTGACCGTGGCCGGGCTGACGATGGTGGTGGGCGTGCTGGGCGCACTCGCGCAGTACGAACTCCGGCGGCTGCTCGCGTTCCACATCTCCAGCCAGGTGGGCTACATGCTGATGGGGATCGGGCTGATGAGCCCGCTCGCACTGGCGGGGGCGACCTTCTACATGATGCAGCACATGGTCACGAAGACCTCCCTTTTCCTGGTGGCCGGGTTCATCGAACGCGGCGCCGGGACGGGCCGGCTCGCGCGCCTGGGCGGGCTATACCGGCGCGACCCCGCTGCCGCCGCCGTCTTCCTGGTGCCCGCGTTCGCCCTCGCCGGCATCCCGCCGTTCGCCGGCTTCGTCGCGAAGTTCACGCTGGCGCGCGCGGGTATCGAGGCGGAGGCGTGGCTGATCGTCGGCGTGTCACTGGCGGTGAGCCTGCTCACGCTGCTGTCGATGGTGAAGATCTGGACGGAGGCGTTCTGGAAGGACGAGCCGGCGGAGTTCGCATGGAACGCGCCCGCGCGGCGCTTCCTGCTCCCCGCCGCAGGCCTGGCGCTGGTGAGCGCGGGCATGGGCATCCTAGGCGCGCCGCTGGTGCAGATGGCGATCGAGGCCGGGAACGCGCTGGCGACGCCTGCGGTGTACATCGACGCCGTGCTCGGATCGGGAGGCGGTCGATGAACAACGCCGCCGTCGCCAACCTGCTGCTGGCCCTCGTCTGGACGGCGATCACCGGCAGTTTCACGCCGCTCAACTTCGCCGCGGGCGTGGTCGCCGGGTTCATCGCGCTAACGATCGTGAACAACGTGCCGGGCCTGCCCGGCTACAGCCGGAAGACCTGGGCCCTCCTGTCGCTGGGTGGCTTCTTCATCCTGGACGTCCTGCGAGCGAACTGGCGGGTGACGCGCGACATCATCAGCGGCGCTCGCCTGCAGCCGGCCATCCTGGCGATCCCAACCGATGCACGGACGAACCTGGAGGTGACGTTGCTGGTGACGCTGGTGACCGTGACACCGGGCTCCACGGTGCTGGAGGTCGCCCGGGACGGCACCCTCCTCGTCCACTTCACGAACCTGCCGCCGGGCGGCGCGGATGTCGCCCGGCGCGAGATCCGCGAGGGCATCGAGCGACGCGTGCTGCGGGCGGTGCGCTGATGGCAGACGTGGCCGACGTGATCCTGATGCTGGCCGAGGCGATCACCGTGTTTTCGTTGATCCTGACCGTGGCCTTCCTGCTGCGCGCGGGCAGCCTCCTGGACCGCGTCATTGCGCTGGAGGTGGCCGCCGCGGTGACGGTGGCCGGTGCGGCCCTGCTCGCGATCACGGACGGCGACCCGGCCATGATCGATGTGGCGCTCGCGGTCGCGCTCGTCTCCTTCTGCGGGACCGTGGCGTTCGCCTCCTTCATCGAGCGGAGGCAACCGGATGACTGACCTGCTCCCCGCCATCGTGGCGTTGCTGGGATCGCTGTTCCTGCTGCTGGCCGCGGTCGCGCTGTTCAGGATGCCGGACTCCTTCGGGCGCCTGTCCGCGACCGGCAAGGCGGTCACCCTGGGCGCCGCAGTCGTGCTTGCGGCGACCGCGCTGGCGACACGCGACTCGGGCGTGGCTGCGCGTGCCATGGCCGGCATCGCGTTCTTCTTCCTCACGGCGCCCATTGCCGGCTATGTCCTTGGCCGGGCCGCGTGGCGTTCCGGCGCCCCACGTGTCGTGACGGTGCTGGACGAGTTCACCTCGGACGAGGGAACGCCGGCCGTAGAGGATGAAGCCCGTTAGCGCGTCCGGTTGCCCGCGACGGCTCGGGCTCCCTACGATCACCTACCGGCCCTGGAGGGGTCGCATAGTGGTCTAGTGCGGGCGCCTGCTAAGCGCTTGTCTCGGGTTTCCGGGACCGAGGGTTCGAATCCCTCCCCCTCCGCCACCAGGCCACCGGCCTCGGACGCTCCGAGGCCACACGCGGGCGACCGCCCGCAGCAGGGAGCATCGGCGTGTCCACCTTCCACATCTGGACGCTCGGCTGCCAGATGAACCAGGCCGACTCGCTGAAACTGGCCGCCGGCCTCGAGCGGCTGGGTTACCGCGCCGTCGAGGAAGACGACGCAGCGGACGTGGTAGTGATCAACACCTGCTCCGTCCGCCAGCACGCGGAAGACCGCGCCTACTCGCGCCTGGGCATGCTCAACAAGCGCCGCACCGAGGGTGCGCAGCAGAAGATCGTGGTGATGGGCTGCATGGTCGGCCCGAAGACGGACGCCCTGCGCAAGCGCTTCCCGTACGTGGACGTCTGGGCGCGCCCGCAGGAGTTCGACGGCATCCTCTCGATGGCCGCGGAGGCGCGCGACGTCTCCGACGGTGAACTCGGCGCGCTCCTCGATGGGGGCGGGATGCGGAACACCTACGGCCTGCCCACCGGGCCGACGGCGTACGTGCCGGTCATCCACGGCTGTGACAAGTTCTGCACCTACTGCATCGTCCCGCTGCGCCGCGGCCGCGAGGAGTCGCGCCCGGCCGCCGACATCCTGGACGAGGTGCGCTTCCTGGCCGGCCACGGCGTGCGCGAGATCACCCTGCTCGGCCAGACCGTGGAGGCGTACGGGCACGACCTGCCGGACCGGCCCGACCTCGCGACTCTGTTCGAGGGGATCGACGCGATCGATGGCATCGCGCGCGTGCGGTTCCTGACCTCCTACCCGAAGGACATGACGGACCGCATCATCGACGCCGTCGCTGACCAGCCGAAAGTGTGCGAGTACTTCAACATCCCCGTGCAGTCCGGCTCCGACTCCATGCTGGAGCGGATGCGCCGCGGATACACCGTCGCGGAGTTCGAGGAGCGCGTGGAGCGGATCCGCTCGCGGATGCCCGGCGCCGCGATCGTGACGGACGTCATCGTTGGCTGCCCGGGCGAGACGGACGCAGAGTTCCAGGCGACCGTGGACCTGCTCAACCGGATCCAGTTCGACACCGTGCATGTAGCCGCGTACTCACCGCGCCCCGGCACCTTCGCCTCACGGAACCTCGCGGACGACGTGCCGATGACGGTGAAGAAGGAGCGGCTACAGGTGGTCGAGGCGATCCACCGCGAGTCTTCCGACCGCATCAACCGCGCCCTGCTCAACCGCACCGTCGAGGTCCTCGTGGAGCGCAACGAAGAAGGACGCGCGAGCGGTCGCACGCGCCGCGGGCAGATCGTGCACTTCGACACGCGCGGTTCGGTCGGCGAACTCGTGGACGTGACGGTCTCGCAGGTGACCGCCTGGTCGCTCCAGGGACACCTCGCCGGCGACCTCACGCTCGCGGTCCTCTAGCCCGCCCCCGGCGCGCCCTCCGCTACCATCGACGCATGGCCGCACCGCGACGCACCGAGCCGCCGTCTGATTCTGCGCCCGTCGTCGCGACGATCGTCGTGATCCTCGCGGTGATCGAGGAGCGGCTGCAGGTGCTGCTCGTCCACCGTTCGGCGGAGCCCGAACGCGATTTCTGGGCCCTCCCCGGCGGCCGCTGGCACGGGAACGAATCCCTCCAGGCCGCCGCCCAGCGCAACCTCGTGCGGGAGACGGGTGTCGCGGACCTCTACCTCGAGCAGTTGTTCACGACCTCGGGCCTGGACCCGCACCAGCCCTCGGTCGCGATCGCGTACTTCGCGCTCGTGGAGGCCGGGAAGGTGCGGCTGAGGCAGGAGGAGGCATGGCGTCCGGCGTGGATGCCGGTGGCGGACCTCCCCGCGCTCGCCTTCGACAACAACGCGGTCATCGAGCAGGCGGTGCGCCGGGTCGGCGCGAAACTGGACTACACGAACATCGCGTACGGGCTGTTGGCGGAGCAGTTCACGCTTCGCGAGCTCCAGACGGCGTACGAGGCGGTGCTCGCGGAACCCCTCGACCGGCGCAATTTCCGCAAGCGGATGATCTCGACGGGCCTGATCGAGCCCACCGGCGACACCCGCCGCGAGGGCGCGCACCGCCCGGCCACCCTCTACCGGTTCTCCAGTCGGGAGCCGGTCTTCCTGTAACGGCCCGACCAGGTGCGGATCATCCGCTAGACTCGCGCGATGCCACACGACCTCACCTTTGGCGTCCTCCCCGGTGGGGCCACTCCGCAGGAATTCCTTTCCGCCGCACAGACCGCCGAGATCCTCGGGTACGACTCCGTGTGGGTCGGCGACCACGTCCTCTGGCCCGTCTTCTGGCCCTCGCCCCTGACGATGCTGGCCGCCGCGAGTGCGGTGACCGAGCGCGTGGGGCTGGGCACCGGCATCCTGCTGGCCGCGCTGAGGCGGCCCGCACCGCTCGCGAAGGAGACCGCGACGCTGCAGTGGATGTCGGGCGGTCGCTTCCGCCTCGGCGTGGGCGCCGGAGGCGAGTACCCGAAGGAGTTCGAGGCGGCGGGCGTCCCCGTCGGACAGCGCGGCGCCTACCTGGACGACACGCTGGAGGCGCTGACGGCGCTCTGGTCCGGCGAGTCCGTCTCGCTCCACAACCGCCAGATCGACGTGGAGGGCGCGACGCTCGACCTCGTGCCGGAGCCGCGCATCCCCATCTGGGTCGGCGGGCGCGCACCAGCGGCGCAGCGCCGCGCCGCCCGCTACGGCGACGCATGGATGCCGTTCGTGATCACTCCGGAGCGGTTCGCCGAGGGCTGGGTGAACGTCCGCGGGCACGCGGAGGCCCTCGGGCGCGACGCGGACGCGATCGTGCCGGCGGTGCAGTTGTGGGCACAGTTCGATGACGACTTGGCCGAGGCGCTCCCGACGATCGCCGCGCGCATCGAGTCCACCTACCGCGTCCCCTTCGAGCGGTTCGAGCGGTTCACGGTCTACGGCGATGCAGACATGTGGGTCTCGCGGCTCAGCGAGTTCATCGATGCCGGCGTGCGCCACATCAACATCGTCTTCGCGGGGGGTGACCGGCTGATGCAGTTGACGCGCGTGGCAACCGACGTCATTCCCCGGCTGCAGGCCGCGCACGGGGCTCGCCCGTGACGGGCGAGGATGCGGTGCGCAGCCCCTGGGGCATGCGACTCCTGCCAAAGCGCTACTTCTACGGCTGGAACATCGCCGTCGCCGCCGCGCTCATGGGGATGGTGACGGCGGGCGTCGGCTACTACGGGCTGGCCGTCTTCCTGAAGCCGCTGCAGGAGGAGCACGGCTGGTCAAACGCCGCCGTCTCCGGCGCGACTTCGATCTACTTCGTCATGACCGGCGTGTGGACGGCGCTGATCGGCCCGCAGATCGACCGGTACGGGCCGAAGCGCTTCCAGTTGATCGGCTTCACGCTGATCGCGATCACCGCGGCCTCGGTCGGCTACGTCACCGCGCTCTGGCAGCTGTACGCGGTTTACATCACGCTCGCGCTGGGCTCCGGGTTCGCCTCCGGCGTCGCCATCAACGCGATCATGGGGCGCTGGTTCGTCCGACGTCGCGCGCACGGGATGAGCGTCTCCTCCACGGGGGTCTCCCTGGGCGGCGTGATCCTTGCCCCGCTGGGCGCGGCGCTGGTGGAACGAGGCGGGCTCGCTCTCGCCACACCGGTGCTTGGCGCGCTCGTGCTGATCGTGACGCTCCCGATCGTACTCGGCGTGCTCGTCTTCGACCCGCGGGAGGTGGGGCTGCTGCCGGACGGTGACCGCACGGAGGAGGAGCGGCTCGCGAAGACGCCGGCGA
>JAUXUW010000294.1 GCA_030684635.1 Dehalococcoidia bacterium | reverse complement strand
GTCCGCACGAACCTCTCGCGCGACGTGGAGGGCGAAGTGCGCAAGCACTTCGACTCCACCTTCCGCACGGTGATCCCGCGCTCGATCCGCCTCGCGGAGGCGCCGAGCCACGGCGAGCCGATCCGCGCCTACGACCCGCTGTCCGCCGGTGCGCGCGCTTACGACGACCTCGCCGACGAACTGATCGAGCGCCTCGCCAGCACGCTGCCGGCCGCGGCCCGCGCGGCGGCCACCGCCCCCGCGCCCGCCGCTGCCGCCGTCTCATCGCCCTCGACCACCGCGGAGGATGCACATGGCTCGTAAGGGTGGACTGGGCCGCGGGCTCTCCGCGCTGATCCCGGAAGGGGAGCAGCCGCGCGACGAGAGCATCCCCGTCACCGACGTGGCGATCGAGGATGTCGTCCCGAATCCGCACCAGCCGCGCACCGTCATGGACCCGGAGAAACTGGCGGAACTGACCGAGTCCGTGCGGACCTACGGCGTCATCCAGCCCTTGCTGGTCACGCGCGAGACCGCGCAGGACGGCTCCACCGTCTACCAGTTGATCGCCGGCGAGCGCCGCTTCCGCGCCGCGAAGGCGGCGGGCCTGGAGCGCGTCCCGGTCACGATCCGCCAGAGCACCACGCAGGAACAGCTCGAGCTCGCGATCGTCGAGAACGTCCAGCGCGCCGACCTCAACCCGCTGGAAGAGGCCGCCGCCTACCAGCGGCTCGCGGAGGAGTTCGGGCTGACGCAGGCGCAGGTCGCGGAGCGTGTCGGCAAGTCGCGCACGGCGGTGGCGAACACGCTCCGGCTGATGGACCTGCCGGTCGAGATCCGCGGCAGCATCTCCGGCGGCGAGATCACGGAGGGCCACGGCCGCGCGCTGCTCGGACTGCCGGATGAGCCCTCGCGCATCGCCGCGTGGGAGCGCGTGGTGAAGGACGGCTTGAACGTCCGCGAGACCGAGCGCATGGTACGCGAGTGGGGCGGCGGCTCGAAGCGTGTACGGGTGAAGAAGCCCGAGACGCGCGGGCCGGAGGCCGTCACCGCCGGGTTCCGAGAAGCGATCCAGCGCGCCCTCGGCACGAAGGTTGCGCTGCGCCGTTCGAAGCAGGGCAAGGGCGCCCTGACCATCCATTTCTACAGCGACGAGGAACTCACGGGGATCCTCGAACGCATCCTCGGAGAGGGAGTGCTGTGAGCGTCGCCGACCGCCTGAAGGAACTCGGGATCGTGCTGCCGGAAGCGGTGACGCCGCTGGCCGTCTACCGGCCGGTGACCCGCGCCGGCAACCTGCTCTTCCTGGCCGGCCAGGTGCCCCTGAAGGACGGCAACGTCCTCCACCCGGGCCGCCTGGGCGAGGACGTCACGGTCGAGCAGGGCTACGAGGCCGCCCGCCAGTGCGCGATCAACGCGCTCGCCGCGGTCCAGGGCTTCCTCGGCACGCTTGAGGGCGTCCGGCTCGTGAAAACGACCGGCTTCGTCGCCAGTGCGCCCGGCTTCATCCAGCACCCGCAGGTCGTGAACGGCGCAAGCGAGCTGCTGCGCGATATCTTCGGCACCGAGGACGGCATCGGCGCGCGCACCGCGATCGGTGTGGCGATGCTGCCGGCCAACTCCCCGGTGGAGGTTGAACTGCTGATGGAGGTCCGCTGATGTCGCGTATCGACTTCGTGACCGGCGCGCCGGAGAAGTACGCCCACCTGGTGGAAGCGCTGGCCACCGTCGCCACCCGCCTCCGCGCCACCGTCGAGGGCAAGCGCGACGCTGAACTGCGGCGCGAGCCGGAGGGCGCGTGGTCCGCGCATCACGTCCTCGCGCACATGGCCGTCTTCGCCCGCCGCAACGGCGTCTTCATCCACCAGATGGGCACGATGAGCGACCCGGAACGCCTCCCCTTCGACGAGGAAGCGGAGACCAAGACCTGGATGGGTAAGCCCGCCGCCGGCCTCATCGACGTGATCGAGGAAGAGATCGGCAAGACGGTGGAGTTCCTCTCCCACACCCCGGACGCCTCCTGGGGCCGTCCCGGCAAGATCCGTGGCGCGCGCCGCTCCCTCCGCCAGCAGGTTGAGTCTCACGGCAACCACATGGCCGAGCACATCGAGCAGATCCGCACCGTCCTCGCGACGAAGTAGTCCGCGCGCGAGCGACATCCGTTTGGCGATATCTCGTCTCCGGTCGGTATAGTCGAAGTGGGCATATCGCAATCTGCCCGGGTTTGGGCAGCAGCGCCGTAGCGGTTGATCCTCAGATCCCGCAAGCGAACGGGAGCAGGCCCATGAGATTCAGTTACAACGAGCGCAAGGCGGCACAGATGGCCGCGCGGCTGTTGCGGGCCGGGGGCGGTCGCCTCGACGTCATCGTGCTGATGAAGTTGATGTATCTGTGCGACCGCCGCGCCTTGATCGAGCGGGGCCTCCCCATCACTGGGGCCTTCATGGTCTCGATGCGCCAAGGCCCTGTCCTGAGTGAAGTCCTCGATGACATTAACGACGGGCAGCGTCCTGCAATCTTTGGCGGCGGTGGTGCTTGGAATGAGTTCGTTCAAGATCGCGACGGCTATGCGGTGAGGGTGGTTGAGGGCGCAACTTCGACGGACGAACTCTCTCGCTTCGAGACACGAGTCATCGATGAGGTGTTCGCGGAGTTCGGGGGCATCGACAAGTGGGATCTCGTTCGATTCACGCACGAGTTGCCCGAATGGCGGGATCCTGGTCGGTCATCGTTGCCGATACAACCGGAGGAGATTCTGCGTTCAGCAGGGAAGGCCGCTGAGGAGATTGAGGCGATCGTCGATGCGGCCGAGGGGTCTTGGTTCGTCGAACGGATGGTGAAGAGCGCGTCGTGAACGTCGGGGACACCTTCATTCCAGTGTCCCTGGCACGCGGGGATCACCTTCATGTGGTGATTTCCAGCCCGACCGCCGGTGGGTTAGTCGCCGTTGTCAATCTCACGAGCGCGCGTTGGGACAGCGACACGTGCTGCGTCTTGCAGCCAGGCGACCATCCTTGGGTGCGCCATGACACCGTCGCTCTCTACAGTCATTCGACGCTCATCGCCGTCCCCGACCTTGAGACCGGTATCGCTCGCAGTGTGCTACGAGCGCACGACCCCATGGGCCTGGCCCCTCTGCGTCGGCTGCAGGATGGTGCTCTGCTGTGTGAACAGAC
>JAUXUW010000280.1 GCA_030684635.1 Dehalococcoidia bacterium | reverse complement strand
ATGGATTCGCTGGGCGCGCTCGGCTACGTCGTGGCACAGCTGGTGGGTGCGGTGACGGCGGCACTGGTGCTGACGTTGCTCTATCCGGAGGGGTTGCGGGCAGCCGCGAACCTCGGGACGCCTTCGCTGGGGCCGACGGTGGACCTGCTCCCGGGTATCGGGATCGAAGCAGTTCTCACGTTCTTCCTGGTGATCGTGTTCTTTGGGACGGCGATTGACCCACGGGCACCGAAGATCGGTGGCCTGGCGATCGGCCTGACGATCACGGCGGACATCCTCGCCGGCGGCCCGTTGACGGGCGCGGCGATGAACCCGGCCCGGGCCTTTGGCCCCGCGCTGCTGTCAGGGTCCTGGGACGACCACCTGGTCTGGTGGATCGGCCCGATTATCGGAGGCGTGGTGGCGGGACTCCTCTACCACTACGTGTTCTCCGAGGAGGCGAAGTAAGTCCATTCCACGCGCGGCATGCGCCGCGTGAGCGTTTCAGAAGCCACATCTGCCGACAACAATTACCCCCGCCGCACGGCAGATGTAGGTGAGAGAGCGGACCGCGAGGTCCGCTCTCGCTTTGTCCGGCGTTCTGCTGACGACGCCCGGTCGCTGGAGGCCTACCGCAGGCCCGTTGAGCCGTGGCCCCCGGTGCCGCGCTCCGTCTCGTCCAGCGTCTCTACCTCGCGCCATGCGACGGGTACGAGGCGGCTCACGACGAGCTGGGCGATCCGGTCGCCGTCGCGCACCTCGAACGGTGCCGCCTCGGGCAGGCAGTACAGCGTCACCATGAGTTCGCCGCGGTAGTCGGCGTCCAGCGTGCCCAGGACGGCCATCACGCCCTTCGCGGAGAGCCCGGAGCGCGGGCGAATCTGGACGTCCGTGCCTTCCGGCACCGCCATCGCGAAGCCACAGGGGATGCGGACCGGCATCGTCCCCACCTGTACCGGCGCGTCGAGGGAGGCGTGGAGGTCGTGGCCGCTGGCGAGCGGCGTCTGGAGCGCGGGGATGCGCGCGCCCGGGCGTAGTCGCAGGAAGCGCGCCTCCAGGGCCTCGGCGCGGCCGAGG
>JAUXUW010000277.1 GCA_030684635.1 Dehalococcoidia bacterium | reverse complement strand
CCTCGGCGGCGTCGATGGCGTCGCGCGGGCACGGCTCCCACGCTGCACCGCGTGCGCCGCGCCAGGTGGCGAGGCGTTCGAGGATGTCGGCCGGGCAGCCGTGGCGCCTGTACTCGTGCAGCCGGAGCGCGCGCTGCGCATCCAGCCCGGCGCGCCCGGCGACGACCGCTTCGATCCCCGCACGCCCGACGACGATGCGTGCGCCCTCCGCCGCCCAGCGGTAGGCGAGCGCGGCGTGGTCGATGTGCTCGTGCGTGACGATCACCGCACGAACGTCGCGCGGCGCGAAGCCGTGCGTGCGCGCCTGCTCCCGCGCTAGCGCCCACGCGTCGACGGACGCGTCCCGGTCCGCCTCTACCCCCGCGTCGATCAGCAGCCAGCCGCGACCGTCCGTCGCGTCTGCGAGGCGAAGCGCCCAGACGTTGTTGTCGCCGAGGACGATGCGGGCGGGGGAGAGGGTCATGAAGCGACTAGCGCCGGTCTGCGTCGCGCGCTTCGAGGATCTGCTCGACGGTCAGGTGGGTTCCTGTACGAGCGACCCGCTCCCGTGCGCGACGTAGTACCTCGGCCTTGGTTTCGCTGCCCGCGGAATTTGCGCCGCCTGCGATGCGGATGAGTTCCCCACGAACGTACTCCTCAAGCGACAGGCCGATACGCGCCGCCCGCTGCACGAGTGCGGCGTAGATGTCGTCGGGCAGATCGTGGATTGTGATTGAGGGCACCAGTGGCTCTCTCGTCGGTCGCTGGATCAGGATTGCCTGCTAGAGCCTGCAGTCGCACCCATCGGGATGCCTTCGCGTCTCCAGCACGCCCGTGATCTGGTCGAGGGCTGCGATGACTGCTTGAACGTTCTCGTCGATAAGTCCGGGAACGTCAATCCATCGTTGCTCGTAGCCCTCGACGCCGCGTCGAAATGAGTAGAGCTGGAAGGCCTTAGGCGACATGAGAGATCGCACGATGAAGTGGGCTGAGCCATCATTCCGCTTCTGCGGGTGGCCAACCGAGTCGTTCCTGATCTCGCGCAGTGTCTTCAGATTCGCGGGCATCCACTCGGGCCCCAGTCCCACCGATGTCCGGATCGTTGAGACTGCGTCTTGTTGGAGAAACAGAGCCTGCAGGACGCCGTAGACGAGTAGGTAGGTTCTTCCGTTACGGCGTTCTGCTTCGGTAGCCACCGCGGGAGAAGCTAAGAGCGCTTCAGTCGTGTCGCCGATCATGTCCATGGCGGCACAAAGGTTTGACCACGTCGGGGTTCGGTAGAGAACGTTGATGTTGCACGGATGGTTCACCGCGCTCCGTAACCGCTCTTCTGCCAACCTGAGATCGCTCACTCCAGTCGGGCGCCGGCGCGGGCCATGAGGTAGTTGCGGAGCAGGGTGAGCGCCTGCAGCGCGGCGCGCTCCTTGGCGACCTTGCGCCCCTGGTAGTAGCGGCTGAGCGAGTACTCCATCGTCGTGCCGTCGAAGAGGGCGATGTGCATCGTCCCGGGGGGCTGGCCCTCCACCTCGTTCCCGCCGGCGATGCCGGTGATGCCCAGCCCGAGGTCTGCGCGCAGTTTCGTCCGCGCGGCCGTCGCCATCGCCTCGGCGGTTTCGCGCGAGATGACGCCGTGCATCGCCGGCACGTCCGCGGGGACGCCCTCGATGATCTTCGCCTCGGTGGCGTAGGTGACGAGCGAGCCGCGGAAGTAGTCGGATGCGCCGTCCACGTCCGTGATCGCGGAGGCGATCGCGCCGCCGGTGGCGCTCTCCATCAGCGCCAGCGTCAGCCCCTGCTCGCGCAGCATGTTCCCGACCGCCGCCGCGATCGTCTCGTCGTCCACGCCCCACACGTTCCGCCCGAGGATCTCGCGGGCGCGCTCCTCCATCGGGTGGATGAGGCGCCACGCCTCCTCGCGCGTCGCCGCCTTCGCGGCGATGCGCGCGTGCACCCCGTCCGAGCGGTGGTAGATGCCGACCGAGGGGTTCGTGGACTTGAGCAGCGGCGACAGCATCTCGTCGACCAGGCTCTCACCGAGGCCGGTGGTCTTGATGGTGCGTGACACGAGGATCGAGTCGGCGCGCTTCTCCAGTTCGGGGACCACCTCGTGCTCCCACATGCGGGTCATCTCCGCCGGAGGGCCGGGCATCACGACGATGATCTTGCCGTCGCGCTCCACCCACCAGCCGGGCGCGGTGCCTCGCGGGTTGGGGATGGCGCGGGCGGAGGGGATGAGCATCGCCTGCTTCAGGTTGCGCTCCGGCATGACCGCGCCCGGACGGTTCATCCAGCGCGCGCGCAGGTGCGCCTCCTGCTCCGGGTCGATCGCGAGCGTCTCGCCCAGCACCTCGCCCACCGTCTCGCGGGTGATGTCGTCCTCGGTGGGGCCCAGGCCGCCGGTGATGAAGGTGATGTCGGAGCGTCCCCAGGCGCGCCCGATGACCTCGCGCATGCGGGCGGGGTTGTCCCCCACCTGCGAGGCGTACAGCAGGTCGATGCCGAAGATCGGCAACTGTCCCGCGACGAACGCCGCATTCGTGTCCACGATCTCGCCGAACAGAATCTCCGTGCCGACCGAGACGATCTCCGCGCGCATGCTCGCCACCCCTCATCCAACCTCGTGCGCGCCGAGGATACCGCGCCACGCTCCCTCGTAGCCGGGCGGAAATCAGACTCGGACGGCCCGCCGCTGGCGCTCGTCTGTCACCATGTCCGGCATGAACGCCCAACACCGCCCGTTCGGTCTGGTCCTCGCCGGCTTCGCCGCGCTTACGGCGTTCCTCGTCGCGTGCGAGGACGGCACGCCTGCGGTCGCGCCCGCCGCCTCTAGGACGATTGAGGCGACGACCCTGCCGGCGGTGCTGACCCCGACTGCAGCAAACGACGTGGCGACCTCGACACCCGACGTGTTGCCGATCTTCGCGCCGCTAACCCTTGGTGACCCAGCCACCCTGCCCGAGGGCGTCGCGATCTACCTCGTGGATTCCGCCGAAGGGCACGGGCCGCTGCGTAATCTCCTCCGGGTGCGCTGGGTGGAGGACGAGATCTGGACGGCTCGCATGTGGGAGCGACCCTTCCAGAACGCCTGGATCAGTGATGGTTCGATTTATGTGTCCGAGTGCGTCGCCGGTCTGTGCTCGGAGGAGCACTCATCCTCCACTGCCTCGGTCAGCCTCCACGCGACCGAGGACGACGGACGCACCTGGCGGTCGCTCGGCACCCGTATCGGAGGCGGCACCGATCCTCGTCTCTGGTCCGATGTGCTGCCTGAAGAGGCGGCCCCGCTCCTCGATCGGTCAAGGGAGGGCGAGGGCCTGCTGGTCGTGGATGGCGTGGAACTGGACCTCGCGACGATCGACCTCCGCGGCAAGCCAGCGGACGGCTTCGATGCCTACGGTCTGATGGGCTGGCCCGCCGTGAGCGAGCACGGCTTCGCCGTCAGCTGGTATGTCCGCGTCCGGGCCGGTCAGTCACCGATCCGGTACCTCTCCGTCTTCGCCCCAGATGGGTCGCCGTGGAGGACGTTTGCGACCAACATCATCCCCGTCTGGCTGGACGAGGGGCGGCTGATCGGCTCCGCCGTATACGGCGGCGAGTACCCCTTGATCGAAGGCGACGAGGTGCGGTGGATCGCCTCGATCGTCGATATTCAGACGAAGACTGTGCATCCGATCCTGGATCCGTTCGCGGTGATTCCCGGCAGCAACATGGTCATCGGTGTCCGGTCGACCGAGGACGACGGCCCGCGGGGTGGCCCCGGGGTGCGATGGCCCGCACAATGACTCGGGCGCGCCGGGACACCTCGGCGCCGTGCGGTGAGGGAGCAGGCCGTGGTCTCCGAGATCTTCGATGCGTCCGCGTGGGAAGCCGTACCGGGCTTCAACTTCCAGGACATCACCTACCACCGCACGCCCGACCGACGGGTGGTCCGCGTGGCCTTCAACCGGCCGGAGGTGCGTAACGCCTTCCGCCCTCAGACCGTCGATGAGCTCTACACGGCGCTGGACCACGCCCGCGTCTCCAGCACCGTCGGCTGCGTGCTCCTCACCGGCAACGGCCCCTCACCGAAGGACGGCGGCTGGGCCTTCTGCTCCGGTGGTGACCAGCGCGTGCGCGGCAAGGCTGGCTACGAGTACCAGGGCGAGGACGGCGAGGTCGACCCGGCCACGCTCGGGCGGCTGCACATCCTGGAGGTCCAGCGCCTCATCCGCTTCATGCCGAAGGTCGTGATCGCGGTCGTGCCCGGCTGGGCCGTGGGCGGGGGACACAGCCTGCACGTGGTCTGCGACCTGACGATCGCGAGCCAGGAGCACGCGCTCTTCAAGCAGACGGACCCGGACGTCGCCTCGTTCGACAGCGGCTACGGCTCTGCGCTGCTCGCGAGGCAAGTCGGCCAGAAGCGGGCGCGCGAGGTGTTCTTCCTGGGCATCAACTACTCGGGCCAGGATGCCTACGAGATGGGGATGGTGAACAAGGTCGTCCCCCACGCGGACCTCGAGAAGGTGTCGCTGGAGTGGGCGCGGATCATCATCGGCAAGAGCCCGACGGCGATGCGGATGCTGAAGTACGGCTTCAACCTGCCCGATGACGGCATCCTGGGCCAGCAGCTCTTCGCCGGCGAAGCCACCCGCCTCGCCTACGGCACCGACGAGGCCGTCGAGGGCCGCGACGCCTTCCTGCAGAAGCGCCCCCCCGACTACTCGAAGTTCCCGTACCACTTCTAGGTCGCTCGCCGCGACCGGCTGGGGCTGCCACCGTCCGCCTCGAGGCGCCCCGCCTGTCGCTTCCGCTCGTCTGAACCGCGCCCAGGCACGCCCCGGACTCCGCCCGGCACCAGGGCTCATCGAGGCGTGGATGGACGGAGGTGGCGGTTCGACAGGCTCACCGCGAACGAGATCGAGGCCGGGCGAAGCCCTGGCCTGTCCGGTCTGTCGCGGCAGCGACCGGGCGGAGCCGTCGCGGGGTGGAACGCTCCCCCGTCAGGCGCTGCGACCGGTGCAGCCGTGTCGCAGTCTCAAGGCGGGGGCCAAGCCGCGATGGGGGTGCAACCCCCATCGCATCTCATCCCCCTCCCCGCGAAGGGGAGGGGGCAGGGGGAGGGCCGCCCCGCGCAAGCACTCGGGCGCATCGTGGCTACCGAGGGGGACGGCGGTGAGCCGCCTCGTGTGGATCGCTCACAGCGAGGCCAGCCGAGGCTAGCGCTTCTTCGTCGGCCCCAGGTTCGACAGGTGCTGGTGGATCCAGGTCGCGGCGCGCTTGCCGTCCGCGATCGCGGTGACCACCAGGTCCGCGCCGTTCACCACGTCGCCGCCGGCGAAGATGTACGGCACGTTCGTCTGGCCAGTGCGCTCGTTCACCTTCACCAGGCCCCAGCGGTCGGTCTCGACCGGCACGTGCTCCGCGAACTCCGCGTCGGCGCCGTAGCCCACCGCGATCACGACCGCCGAGGCGGGGACCGTGTACTCGGAGCCCTCCACCTGGATGGGGCGCCGGCGCCCGCTGGCGTCCGGCTCGCCCAGTTCCATCTTCACCAGTTCAACGGACTGCACGTTGCCGTCCGCATCGCCGATGAAGCGGGTGGGCGTGGTCAGGTAGGCGAACGTCACGCCCTCTTCCATCGCGTGCTTTCGCTCCTCGGCGCGGCCCAGCATCTCCGCCTCGGTCCGGCGGTAGACGCAGGTCACCTGCGTTGCGCCGAGGCGAATCGCGGTGCGGACGCAGTCCATGGAGGTGTCGCCACCGCCCACGACCACCACGTCCGTGCCGATGTACGGCTTCTCGCGCAGGTGCTCCGGAAGTTCGTCCGGCCGCAGGTTGCCCCGCACCAGGAAGTCGGTCGCCTGGTAGACGTTCCCGAGTTCCTCGCCGGGGGCGCGCAGGGGGTTGCCCACCCCGGCACCGGTGCCGATGAAGATCACGTCGAAGCCCTGCTCGTCGTGGAGGGCGTCCAGGGTCACGTCCGTGCCGACCTTCGTGTTGGTCACGAAGGTGATGCCCTGGTCGCGCAGCGACTGGAGCTTCTCGTCCAGGATCTGCTTGCTCATCTTGAAGTTCGGGATGCCGTAGCGGAGCACCCCACCCGGCTCAGGCCACATGTCAAAGACCGTGCAGGAGTGGCCGCGCGCCTGGAGTTCCTCGGCGACGGTCAGGCCCGCCGGCCCGGAGCCGACGATGGCGACGCGACGCCCGGTGGCGGGGACAGAGAGGCGCACCGGGAACCGCCCGATGGTGCGGCGCTCGTTGTCCGTGATGAACGACTCCAGCCGCCCAATGGCGACCGGCGGGTGGAGGCCGCCGTCCGGCCGGATCGCGAATCCCACCACGCAGGCGCCCTCGCAGAGCGACTCCTGCGGGCAGAGCCGGCCGCACATCTCGGGCAGCGTGGAGGTCTCGCGGAACTTGGCGGCCGCGCCCAGGATGTCGCCATCCTCCAGCCGCTTGAGTGCGGCGGGGATGTCGTTGTGGACCGGGCAGGCGTCCATGCATGGTGCGGACGGGCAGTCGATGCAGCGCGACGCCTCGACGAGCGCGGCGCCCATGTCCATGAGCAGATACGTCTCGTCGAAGTTGTTGACGCGGTCGGCGGGCGCCTGTTTCGGCACGGGCTGACGCGGGATGTTCAGCCGGTCGTTGATCTGGCGCGTCTGCTCGTTGGTGGTCATGGTCTCGCTGGTCTCCGTGAGGAACCCGGTGATCCCGCTGGTTGATCCGGGAGGGTAACAGAACGGGCCGGACTCAGCCGTGTGCGTCCCCGGGCGAGGCGGTTAGCCCGTGTGCCTGCGGTCCGAGGGCGGTCAGCCCGTGTGCTTGCGGATCGACTCGATGCTGGTGCGCGCGTGCTCCACCTGGGCACGCGCGAGGTCGAGGAGCGTCTCGGCCTCGCGCCCGGCAGCGGCCAGCGGCCGTTCCAACTGCTCGCCGGCGGCTTCCACGGCCGAGGCGGCGCGCTCGCCCATGTGCTCCAGATGCTCGCGGAGCGCGGCCAGGCGCATCTCGTGGGCGGCGTGCATGGCGCGCCCGCGGATACGGCGCAGGTCCACCGCCTCGCTCGCGTCGATCGCAGCGCCGGCGGCGCGCTGCTGGGCGCGCTCCAGGAGGTGGATGATCTCCGCGTCGCGAGCGACGAGGTTGGAGAGGTCGTGCTTCAACGTCCAGCCGGCACGCTCCGTGGCGCGGTACATCCGCGTCTCCGGGAGCGTGGCGATGGCTTCAAGGACGGCGCGGCGCGCCTCCCGGATCTCGTGGGCGAGGCTGGTGGGGTCGGACGGGCGATCTTCGGACATGGCTCTCTCCCCGGATGGCCTCGGCGGGCGCCGTAAGCCTACGGACTTAGATACAACTATACGGAGAGGGGCACCTCCTCGCTCTGCTATCCTCCGGCCTCCACACCACCGCCAGCCGGGTATTCCGGCTACGCCGGAGCGGGAGGTCACGCGTGCAGGAACGGACCGGGACGGCGTCGGAAGCGGCGGCCGCGGTGCATGACGCCGCTCGGCGCATCCGCGAGAACGTGGGGCGGGTCATTGTCGGCGCGGACGAGGCGGTGACGCTGGTGCTGGTGGCCGTGCTCGCGAACGGCCACGTCCTGTTGGAGGATGTCCCCGGCACCGGCAAGACGATGCTGGCGCGCTCCTTCGCCCGGAGCATTGGCGGTACGTTCCGCCGCATCCAGTTCACGCCCGACCTGATGCCTACGGACGTGCTGGGCCTGAACTTCTACTCCCAGAAGACCGGCGAGTTCGAGTTCCGCTCCGGCCCCATCGTCGCCAACGTCGTCCTCGCGGACGAGGTGAACCGCGCCACCCCGCGCACCCAGTCTGCGCTGCTGGAGGCGATGGAGGAGCGCACCGTCACCATCGACGGCGAGACGCGGCCGCTGCCGAAGCCGTTCGTGGTGCTGGCGACGCAGAACCCGGTGGAGTCGGAGGGCACCTTCCCGCTGCCGGAGGCGCAACTGGACCGTTTCCTGGTGCGGATGAAGATGGGCTACCCCACGCGCACCGCGGAGGCGGAGATCATCCGGCGCTTCGAGCAGAGTTCGCCGCTGGATGAGCTGCAGCCGGTCGTCAGCGCCGAGCAACTGGCGGCGCTCGGGCCGATGCTCGCCGCGATCCACGTCGAAGGGGCGATCGTCGAGTACGTCGTCGCGCTGACGCAGGCGACGCGCGAACACGGCGCGTTCGACCTCGGCGCGTCGCCCCGTGCCTCGCTCGCGCTGTTCCGGGCGTCCCGCGCCCGCGCCGCGATCGAGGGCCGCGACTACGTCCGCCCGGACGATGTGAAGGCGATGGCGCATGCCGTCCTGGGGCACCGCCTCCTCCTCTCCAGCAACACCCGCCTCCGGGGTCGCACCGGGGACGACGTCCTGGACGAGATCCTCCAGACGGTGCCCGTGCCGATCGCCGAGTCGGCGTAGCCGGGCGGCCGGCGGAGAAGCGGGACCACCGATGCGCACGCTGATGACGCAGTCGTGGCTCCTCGCCACCCTGGTGCTCGCCGGGGCGGGGTTCGCCGCGGAGTCGGTGACGTTAGTCTCGATCGCAGCGCTGGTGTTCGGGACGGGCGGGGCGGCGCGGCTCTGGGCGCGGCTCTCGCTCGACCGGGTGACCTTCAGCCGCCGCGTCTCCGAGCGCCGGGTGTTCGTGGGTGAGTCGGTGGACGTCCACCTGGCGGTGGAGAACGGGAAGACGCTCCCCGTCCCCTGGCTGGAACTCCGCGAGACCCTGCCGAGGGGTATGCCGGCCTCCGCGAAGACGAACGTTGGCCACGCGGCGAATACGCAGGTGCTTTCCCGCTCCACCTCGCTCGCCGGGAACGACCGCATCGAGTGGCCCGTCACGCTGCGCGCGGTGCACCGCGGCTACTTCCGCGTGGGCCCGGGCCGGCTGAGGTCGGGCGACCTCTTTGGCTTCTTCGAGCGCGAGGAGCCGGTGGGTGCGCCGGCGGACGTGGTGATCGTCTATCCGCGCACATACACGCTGGCTGACCTGGGGCTGGACAGCGCGCGCCCCTTCGGTGACCTGCGCGGCGGCAACCGCATCTTCGAGGACCCGAGCCGCGTCGCCGGCGTCCGCGACTACGAGCCGGGCGACGCCATGCGGCGCGTGGACTGGTACGCCACGGCACGCCTGGGGCGTCTGCAGTCGCGGCTGTACGAGCCGAGCCGCTCACAGTCGCTGGTGATCGCGCTGAACAT
>JAUXUW010000275.1 GCA_030684635.1 Dehalococcoidia bacterium | reverse complement strand
GAGGCGCGCGCCGCCTCCGACTCGATCGTCTCGATCGCTTCCTCACGCTCCGTGCCCTCCAGCGACGAGAGGATCTGCGCGTAGCCGAGGATCGAGGTGAGCGGGTTGTTCAGTTCATGCGCCACACCCGCCACCAGTTCGCTCAGCAGCCCCAGGCGCGGCGCCGGGTCGGACGTGACACCTGGCGTCGGGGCGGGCGGCGGGGTGGCGACCGGTGGGACGGCGAGTGGTGGTGGAGGCGGTGGCGGTGCCGGTGCCGGGGTGGGTGTTACCGGCCTCGATGGCAGGGGGGCGGCCAGCGCGGGGGCGGACTGCACAGCGGGCGGGCGGCTCGCCTCGGCCTCGACGGCCGGCGCGGCGAGCCGTGCCCCAAGCGGGCGCAGCGTGGCCTCCGCGTGGATCCCATCCTGCGGCGAGAAGACGGCCGGGACGTGGAGGTACAGCGCCACGCAGCCGGCGACGCGGTCGCCCGCGTACAGCGGGATGAGCAGGCGAGAGCGCATCCCGAACGCGCCGAGCCGCCCGAGGGGAGAGCGGCCGGCGGCAGGCAGGTCATTGGTGAGCGAGGGCTCGCCGTCCTCCCGGACGCGCGCCTCCTCCGGTGTGAGCGGGGACCAGCGGACGCCCGGGGCCATCCCCGCCATCGCCGAGGGGTAGACGCCCACGATCTCTGCGCCGGGGCGACCGTCGGTGCTATCGGTGAAGCGCAGCACGGCCGCCCAGTCGAACGGGACCACCTGCCTCAGCGCCTGCAGGACCGCGCGGGCGGCAGGGGCGTCCGGCGTGACCTCCAGGAGCGCCTCGTGCGCGTCGAGGCGTGCGCGGAGGGCGGGGTCGCCGGTCGGCGGGGCCGCCTGCGTGGCGTACCGGGGGAGGGACAGTCGGAGCAGCGCCATCCCGGCCTGCGGGGCGGGCGTCAGCGAGGCGTCCAGTTCCACCGGCGTCAGGGTCGCGGTGAAGCGCAGGCGGCCCTGCCAGGCTTGGCCGGAGGCGGCTGCCGCGCGGGCCGATTCCAGGGACGCGCCATCGCTCACCGCGACGAGCGAGGTGAGACTGCGGCCGGTCAGCGCGTCTGGCTGCAGGGTCCCGAGGAGTGCGCGCGCAACATCGTCCGCCGCGACGACTTCCAGGTCGTCGCGAAGGATGATCCAGCCCGCGTCCCCGGGGGCCCCTCGCCCGTAGGGATGGTCGGTCATGGTGTCGGCTGAGCAGCGCGAGCCACCTGGGTCCCGCCTGAGTCGCGCTGCGCCGTGCTCCGTCCTCTCGCCACCATCATCGGAACGGATCGTGGCGAACCGTACCCTGACACAGGGGGTGGTCGCTCGCAATCCTGCGATGCGGGCTCAGCAGTTCGTCTGTCCACAGGCGTGACGTTGTGGATTAGTTGCGCCGATCGGGGCTCGCCCAGCGCTGCGCGACGACCGCCGCGGCCTGCTGGTGCGTGGCCGTGATCAGGCTCGCCAGCACCTCCGCCGCCCGCTCCAGCCGCCGCTTCACCTCCAGCGTGTCCAGCAGCCGCTGCAGTTCGCGCGGCTGCACGAGGCCGTGCGCGGCCCCGCCGATGGCGTCCGCCAGCGCGCCCGGCGTCTCCGGCGTCTCGATCTGGCGGTGGTACTCGTTCGCGATGGTGTGGCGCAGCCGCTGCAGTTGCTGAAGGCGTGCGCGGGTCTCCGCGAGCAGCATCTCCGGCACGTCCGCCGCCTCGTCCACCGGGTACTCCACGTCCGCGCTCAGGTATGGGCGGTCGTGGTGAAGGGCGGTGATGCGGAAGCGCCGCACGCCGCGGGCGGTCAGGGTGAGACGGCCGTCACCCGCCGGCTGCACGCTGACGATGCGCGCGGTGGTGCCGGTGGAATAGGGGACCGCGTCGCCGCCCACCTCGGGGCCCTCGCGGATCAGGACCACGCCAAACGGCTCGCCGGACTCTACGCACTCCGCGACGAGGGTGCGGTAGCGCTCCTCGAACACGTTGAGGGTGAGTGGCATGCCCGGGAAGAGCACGGACGGGAGCGGGAAGAGGCGCAGGCGGCTCATGACGCGGAGAACCGCCACACGAAGATGAGCGCCGCCGCCGCCAGCGCCAGCAGTGCCGCCTTCAGGGTGCTCCCCGTCGAGGCCGGCGGTCCGTGCAGGGCGCCCTCCACCGCGCCGTCCCAGCCATGGTCGATGAGGACGGCGGCGGCACGGTCGCGGTCCGGCAGCGGGACGCTGATTGGGTAGACGAAGGTCATGGGCGAGACGCCGATGCCGACGAGCGGCGAGCGTCCCGGCAGCGCATACGCGGCGTCGTCGATATCGAGGTTGGCCTCGATGCCTGCGGCCTCCAGCGCGTCTCGCCAGCGCTCGGCGATGGCGGCTTCACGCGCCACCGTGAGCCGCACGAAGGCGACCGGCTCTGTTCCCGTCATACAACGATGGTACAGCGTGCCGTGGGGCCGTCCCGTTACGCCGGCTGCAGCGCCCGCACACGCACCGCCGCGAGGCCGCCCGCCTGGCCCTGGAGACTCCAGAGGCCCATGACCGCGCCCGCGTCGTAGTAGTGCGGCACGTAGACCGTGCCCGGCGCCACGCCATCGTCCAGCCGCGCCGCGATGCGGACCGTCACGCCGTTGCCGGCGAGTTCGACCACATCACCGCTGCGGATGCCCGCCGCCTCGGCGTCGCGCGGGTTCACCCACACGGCCTCCTCGCGGTGCAGCTTGTCCGCCTCCTCAGAGCGCATCGAGGCGCCCTCCCAGGAGGTGTAGAGCGAGCGGCCGGTGATGAGGGCGAAGCCATCGACGCGGGCCGGGGCGGCGGACACGGCGCCCGCGCGAGCGGTCAGCCCGGACTCGGTCACAACGCGCGTGTCGCCGGGGTTGCCGGCGATCGTCTCGTACGTCGGGTAGCCGGGCACCTGCGCGACGATGTCGCGCGCGACGTCCGCCGCGGCGGCGTAGGTCAGCGCGGCACCGAAGCCGTTGGCGAACGCGACCAGCGTCGCCAGGCCGTCCGGCGTCGTGGTCTTCGGCTGCGTCGCGGGGCGGTGGCGCTGCACGCGGCGATCGCCGTTCGTGGTGGTGCCGTCCTTCGCGAAGAACGGGCTCTCCGGCAGCACGACCGAGGCGAACTCGGCGGCCGTGGAGCGGACCGAGTCGATCACCACGAGTGCGTCCAGGTGCTTCAATGCCGCCTCGATCGCCGGGGTGCCCGGCGCGCTCAGCAGCGGGTTGTCGGCGTGCAGGACCAGCGCCTTGATCTCGCCCGCCTGCGCGGCGGCGATGATCTCGGCGAAGCCCTTGCCGTTCGCGCCCGGGGTCACGCCCATGTCCGTGACGCCGTTGGCGTTGCCCTCGGCGGGCAGGAAGTGCAGGTGGTACGCGGCGCGCTCACCGCGCAGCGCGATCGCCAGGTTCGCGGCGGCCGTCACCGTCTGCCCGGCCAGCGCGCCGTCGTGCGCGTTCGGAGCAACGATGACGGAGGCGAGCGAGTCGGACTTCGACTTCGCCTCGGCGATCGCGTGCAGGGCGGCTTCCCACTGTGCGGCGTCCACGCCGGCGGGGACGGTAGCGCCGTCCACCAGCGCCTGCGTCACGGCGGCCTCGTGGCCGGGGTAGACACGGATGACCGCGTGCGCCCGCGCGTCCAGTTCGCTCCACGTCGGCGAGACCAGCACCAGGCGCGCCTGTCGCTTCACGACGGCGTCCTTGATGCGGAGCGAGATGACCTGGTGGGACTCCTCCAGGTCGCGCGCGATCGCGACGATGGTGTCGCTGCGCTCGATGTCGGTCAGGCTGGCCGGGATGCGCTCGGTGCCGAAGGCGGCGCGGAGCGCGGCCACGGCGGCGCGGTGCGTGGCGCCGGTCGCGAAGTCCACGTTCGGGGTGCCGATGGCGCGGGCGATGCGGGCGAGGACGAAGGCCTCCTCGTTCGTGGCGAGCGGTGAGCCGAGCACGGCGATGGCGCCGACGCCGGACGCCTGCTTGACGGCCTGTACCTCGGACACTGCGCGCTGCAGGGCGTCCTGCAACGAAACGGGCAGCAGGCGCTCGCCGGTGCGGGCCAGGGCGCGCGTCAGGCGCTGCTTCGCCGGGATGGCGTCGTAGTGGAAGCGACCGCGCACGCAGATCTGGTCGCGGGAGACCGGGTTCAGCCGGTCCGGCCGGACGATCACGGGGCCGAAGTCGTCCGCGACGCCGTACGAGATCGTGCAGCCAACGGAGCAGGAGTTGCAGGTGGAGTTGGTCCAGTCGTCCGCGCGGCCGAGCCACTTGTTCGGCTTCTCCATCAGCGTGGCCGTGGGGCACACGTCGATGCAGGCGCCGCAGAAGTCGCAGTCGGATTCGTGGATCTGGCCACCGGTGCCGAACGCGATCATCGTCGTGTGGCCCTTGCCAGAGAGCGCGACCGCGCCGGTGTGGCGCAGGTCGGCGCAGGCGCGGACGCAGCGGGTGCAGATGATGCACATCTGCGGGTCGAACTCCAGATACGGGTTGCCGCGGTCCGGCTCCGGGGGCGGCGTCTCGTAGTACGAGCGCGTCTCGCCCACCCACGGCTCCTCGAAGTCGCCCTGGTCCACCATTTCGCAGGAGGTCTGGAGCTCGCAGCGGTAGTTCTTCGAGCAGGTCAGGCAGCGGTGCGTCACCACGTCGTCGCGGAGGCAGATGTCGCCCGGCATGCAGTGGACGCGGCGGTGGCAGGTGAGGCAGCGGTCCGGGTGGTTCGCCAGGATCATGGACATGACGGACTGGCGGGTGCGCTTTGTCTCCGGCGTGTCCGTGCGGACGACCATGCCCTCCGCGACCTGCGCCACGCAGGACAACTGCAGGTTGGTCGGGCGGCCACCCTCGATCTCCACGATGCAGGTACGGCAGCCGGCGTACGGCTCCAGGCCATCGATGTAGCAGAGGTTGGTGATCGAGATGCCCTGCTCTTTGATCACCTCGACCAGGCGTCGCCCGGGCTGGGCCTCGATGTTCTGGCCGTTCAGGTTGATCTGGACCACGGCTCCCCAACCTTCATCGGTGGGACGGGGTGCGCCCCGCCGTTCCGCGCCGGTCTCGGCGCGAGGTATTGTCGTACTACTCGCTACTCGCGGACGTGCCGCCCCGGCAGTCGCTGCGGCCCGAAGGGGCCACCGGTCCCCGCCACGTCCACGCGGGAGCGGGCGGTGGGCATCGAAGTGATGAGCGGGATGGCGTCCTGCGTCTGGCCGTTCGGGTAGCGCCCGCCGGTCTCGCCCAGGTAGGTCTGCGCCTCGCGCGTCAGCGCGTCTCGGTCGCGGTACATGGTCTCGAAGACGTAGACGGCGTCGTTGTAGCGGCCACCAGCCTGGATCGCCTGGTAGGGGCATGCCTCCGTGCAGAGGCCGCAGTACATGCAGATGCGGAAGTCGATCTCGTAGCGGTCGATGCTGAGGGTGCCGTCCGGGCGCGGCGAGGTCTGCACCAGGATGCAGCCGTCCGGGCAGGCCTGGGCGCAGGTGGAGCAGCCGGTGCAGCGCTCCTCGAACCACAGCAGGTTGGTGCGGGCGCGGACGGGCACCTCGCGCTGCTGCTCGGGGTAGTTGACCGTGATCGCGGGGCGGAAGACGTGCTTCAGCGTGACCAGCATGCCGCGGGCGACGCCCAGTCCGTAGGCCACAACGCCTCTTTTCCGTCTCGGTCAGCCTGCGCCCGGCAGCATAGCCGAGGATGCGCGGGAGAGATACCCGCGTCTCAGGCCGGCTGGCTCGTGCACAGTATCACAAGCCGTCAGTGGGGAAAGCGGCCCGCCCGCGCTACCCGCCGAACTCGGCGCGTGCCGCCTCGTACGCCTCCGGCGTGTCCAGGTCCCACGCCGCCGCCGGCTCGCCTTCGATGCGGACGCGGTGCACGGCGCGGCCGGCGAGGACGCCACGCAGGCCCTCGGACGCCTCCGTTGCGAGTGCGAGCGTAGGCAGCACCTCGCCGCGCAGCACCACCGGGTGCCCGCCGTGCTCGATGCCATCCGCGTCGAGGTAGACCGGTTGCACCGCGTCGGCGCCGGCGCTGCGCGCCGCCTCGATCAGCCGCGCGACGAGCGAGGCAGGTGCGGGCTGGTCGACGTTCTCGATGATGACGAGGTCGGGTGCGAGTGACAGCAGGGCGCGGGCGCCCGCCGCGAGCGAGGTCGCACGCCCCTGCGCCCAGCGTGCGTTGAACACGAGCGTTGCGGGGTCGGCCAGGAGCAGCCGTCGTACCGCCTCGGCGCGTGCGCCGAGCACCACGACGACCTCGTCCACGCCGCCGGCGCGGAGTTGCGCGAGTTCCCACTCAACCAGGGTGGTGCCGGCCCACGCGAGCAGCGGCTTCGGCGACCCCATCCGCGAGGACGCACCGGCCGCCAGCAGGATCGCGGCGACGGTCATGCGGATGGCGGCGCGGCGGCCGTGCGCGCTCGCCAGCCCTTGATCGCCTGGTGCACGGCGGACGCTGCGAGCACGGAGCAGTGCACCTTCGCCTTCGGCAGCCCGCCGACCGCGTCGGCGTAGTCGTCGCGCGTCAACGCCTCGGCGCTCGCGAGGTCGCGACCTGCGAGCAACTCCGTCGCCGCCGAGGACGTGGCGATCGAGGCGGGACACCCGGACGATAGGAACGAGGCGCGGGCGACGCGCCCGTCCTCGATCTTCAGGAAGATGCGGAGCGAATCGCCGCACACGGGATTCGTCACGAACGCTTCGGCGTCCGCGTCGGCCATCGCCCCCGCGTTGCGCGGGTGCTGGAAGTGGTCGATCAGGACCGCGCTGTAGACCTCGGGCGAGAGGGATTCGGCCATGCGCTCATTCTCGCACGGCGCGAGAGGCGGCACGTAGACTCGCTGATGGAGGCACGCGTGGCGTACGAGGGCGATGACTTCTACTGCGACGAAGTCCTCAGCGGTCGCACACCGGTGGATGTCGTCCTCGATCGGGGCGACGTGCTCGCCTTCCACCACACCCGTCCCTTCTGGCCGGTGCACGTGGTCGTCATTCCAAAGCAGCACGTCCTATCGCTCATCGATCCCGCCGCGGTTGCCCTGGTTCCGAGTCTTATGGAGGTGGTGAGCGAGGTGGCTCAGCAGATGGTGGCAGAGCACGGCGCCTGCCGCGTCCTCACGAACCTCGGCGGCTACCAGGATTCGAAACACCTGCACATCCACGTTTCGGCCGGGGAGCCGCTCCGCTAACCGTTCCGCCGTCCGCCCGCGAAGGCGACGGTGAGGGGCTGGAGGCAGCGCAGCCCTTCGAGGGGGGCGTCCTTCGCCATCGCGAGCACGCGGATGCGGCCGAGGCCGGCGGGATCGATGAGCGTGTCGGCGGCGCGGCGTTCGGCGGTGTAGCGCTGCACGTCCTCGTGCGACCGCGCCGAGGCGACCTGGACCGCCTCCGCCAGGCCGAGGACGGTGAGCGCCTCGGACTGGCTTGTCAGCGGCGCCGCCTGCCAGCCCTCGCCGGCGGCGTCGGCGAGCGAGGTGAAGTCGACGTGGTAGGTGAGGTCGGTCAGGCCGGGCTGCGCAAGCGGGTCGGGCTGAGGGCTGTGGCGGCGGAACGCCATCAGCGTGCCCTGTGTCCGCCACGAGGCGTACAACTCCCGCGCCGGGTAGCCGTAGTCGATCGTCAGGACATAACCGCGAGCGATGCGCGACGCGAGTCGCCGCATCATCTCCGGCGCGATCAGGCTCACCTCGGCGCGCGCGCCCTCGCCCGGGAGCAGGCCGAGGCGGTTGAAGGTGGCGCGGAGGGCGGGGGTACTCGGCTCGCCAGTGACGAGGGCGGGCGTGTCGCCCTCGACCGTGACGTAGCACTCCAGCAGGCCGTCGCCGTGCCGTTCCACCAGGTAGGCGGGGAGGGCGTCGAAGAACTCGTTGGAGATGAGGACGCCGGTGACCGGCTCCGGTCGCGCCAGCCAGTCCTCGGTCAACGCGTGCTCGGCCTCGAAGCCGTGCGCGGCGAGCGCGTCGCGTTGGTCCGCGAGGCGGTTCGGGTGGCCATCCAGCGTGACGGCCCGCACCGCGGCGAAGCACTCCGGTGCGCGGGCACGCAGCCACGTGAGCATCGATGCCATGAACGCGCCCGAGCCAGCGCCCGGCTCGACGAGGTGGAACGGCGCGGGGCGCCCGAGGCGTTCCCAGCACTCCAGCACCTGACGCGCCCAGAGGTAGCCGAAGATCGGGTGCACCTCGGGTGAGGTCTCGAAGTCGCCCTCGCGCCCCCAGCGGAGGCCGGGACGGCTGTAGTAGCCGTGCTCCGGGTGGCCGAGCGCCAGGCCCATGAACTCCGCGAAGGTGATGCGCCCGCCCGCCGCCTGGATGCGCGCGCGGATCACCGGGAGCAGCGGCGTGCTCTCCGTGGCGAGTGCGAACTCGTCCGCCAGCGCGAAGTCGTCGAGGGGTGCGGTCACGCGCTCGATCCTACGGGGTGCCAGGCGTTGAGGTGAGGGGCGCTGGGGTCAAAGCGCGTTCAGCACGCTGATGTGGTTGCTGGTGATCGAGTCCACGCCCCACCGGGAGAGTTCCATCGCGCGGTCGACGTCGTCCACCGTCCACGCGCCGACGAAGCCGGATCGGCGGCGGAGCGCCTCCACCTCGTCACGGCTGTTCAGGAGCGTGTGGCGGACGACCACCGGCGTCTCGGGACGGCGCCCGTCGTCGCGCTCCTCGAGGTACTGGCGCAGTTGTGCCTCGGAGCGGACGGAGTAGCCGACCCAGAGGCTGGGCAGCCACTCGCGGGCGCGGTCCGCGACCACCCAGGACTCGCAGGTCAGCATCAGGTGGCTCGTGTCGTCCAGCGGGGCGATCGCGCGCACCAGTTCCGGCGCGGGGTCGCCGAGCCACGAGCGCAGGTCGATGACGAAGCGCGCGTGGCCCTCCACGGCGTCCAGGATCGCCTCCAGCGGCACGGGGTGACGGCGGATGCGCGGGCCGCGGTTGCCCAGGAGGAACGGGAGCGGGCCGAGCGGGCGCTCGTGGTGGGCGTACAGGTGGTCGCCGTGCACCCACACGTCCGCCTCAATCGCGTCGACGGCCGGGTGCGCGGCCATGGCCAGCAACTTCGGTACGTTGCCGGCGCGGTGGAGGATGCGGGTGGGGGGCA
>JAUXUW010000257.1 GCA_030684635.1 Dehalococcoidia bacterium | reverse complement strand
GCCTGAACTACGGCTCGATCAACGACGCGACGCTCGACGACTTGCTCGTCAAGCAGCGGGTGGAGGCGGACCCGGTGGCCCAGAAGGCGGTGTGGCATCAGATCTGGGACCGCATCCACGACCAGGTCTACCAGGCCTGGTTCCCGGTGGGCTTCCAGCGGACGGTGTGGCACAACTACTTGCTCAACTACCGCACGCATGGCCTCATCGGTGGCTACAACTGCTACAACTCGGATGTGGCACGGTCCATGTGGCTCGACGACGGCGCCCCGGGCGTCGTCCGCTAGACCGATCGGCGATGAGTGGTCGGGGCATGCTCCCCGGCCACTCATCGCCATCCTGACATGCCCCCCCGTGGTCGCTCTGCAGGAAGTCCATTGGCGATCTGCATGCGGACTTACCGGGCAGGGGGTATGCCCCACGGTTTGTGATGTGGTTGCCAACTACTGGACTACGACCGTAATCTCCCCCCGGAGGGGGCAGGCACCAAGCCTGCTCGACCGGAGGGAGCTTTAATTTGGAGAGCACGTACTGGACCAGGCGACGTGTCGGACGTCGCACGGTCATCCGGGGCGCTGGCCTCGGTGTTGCGGGTCTCGCCGGCGCCGCCCTGATTGGGTGTGGCGGTGGCGATGACGATGGCGGTGGCACGGGCGGTGGCCTGACCGGCACCACCCTCGGGACCGCGACGACGGTCGCGACTGCCGAGGCGGGGGGGACGCCGGTCCCGGCGGACCAGGTGCGCGTGAAGCCCGGCGTGTATGACGGGCCCGTGGCGCCGTCTGCTGCGGAGCTGAACCCAGCCGTGAACGCAAAGCGCGGCGGCGTGGCGAAGATGACGTACCTGGACCCGCCGCGCATGGACCTGTCGCGGACGCTGTCCTGCACGATCTTCCACACGCTCACGTACACCTCGAACCGCCTGACGCGGGCGAAGGTGGGCGCGACGGCCGACCCTTACCGGGTCGAGGTTGAGCCGGACCTGGCGGAGTCCTGGGAAGCGCTCGACGGCGGCAAGAAGTTCGTCTTCCACCTCCGCAAGGGCGTGAAGATGCACAACGTCGCCCCGGTGAACGGGCGCGAGTTCACGTCTGACGACGTGCGCGGGACGGTGGAGATCTACTCGAAGGGCTCGCAGAAGGACGTGTTCAACGTCGTCGAGAGCCTGGAGACGCCGGACGACCACACGGTCATCTTCAACCTGAACCAGCCGCTGGCGGACTTCCCGGTCAACCTGGCGGCATGGTCGTGGATGTACCCGCGGGAACTCGTCGACGACGAGGAGCTTCGGCAGAAGGTCTCGATCGGCACCGGCCCGTTCATGCAGAAGGAGTGGACTCCGAAGGAGCGCTCCGTCTTCACGCGGCACCCGGACTACTTCGAGGTGGACGCGGCGGGCAACCGCCTGCCGTACCTCGACGGTGTCGAGGTCTACGTGCAGGACGACGCGAACGCGCTGCGCGCCGGCTTCCAGACGGACAACTACATGGGCTTTGCCGCCCGTGACCGCCCGGACCTGGATGAGCAGTTCTCCCGCCGCCCGCAGACCGCCATCGGCTCCACCACTCCGGTGTCGCGTGGTGCGAACGTCAACGGCTGGCAGTACCAGATGAAGAACCCGATCTACCAGGACGAGCGCGTCCGTC
>JAUXUW010000124.1 GCA_030684635.1 Dehalococcoidia bacterium | reverse complement strand
CCGGCATCGCGATCTGCAGGAGCCCGGACACGCCGGGAGTGGCAGGGGTGGTGGTCATCGTTGCCTCCCGTCGGCGGGAGGATACCGCCGACGGACGAGGGCTGGTGGGCGGCCGTGACACACGCGGCCCGAGGGGACGGGGCACACATGCGAGACTCCGGGCGGCGCGGGCGGACGGAGGATGGCATGGCGACGTGGGATGAGATGGCAGCGCACTTCTCGGCGAGCGCCCGGGCTCGGACCGACCTACAGCGCATGCCCGTGGCGCACCTCGCCACGGTGGACGGGCACGGCGCACCGAGGATCCACCCGGTCTGCCCGCATATCGCCTTCGGGAGGCTGTTCGTCGCGGTGGGGGTGGAATCGCCGAAGCGGCTCGACCTGCGGAATCGCGGCCGGTATGCGCTTCACCTGATCAACACGGACGCCCCGGGACCGGCGTTCGACGAGTTCGAGTTCAAGCTCACCGGCACCAGTCGCCTCGTTGCCAACGCCGACAAGGCGACATGGGCGGCCGTGCGGGACGTCTGCCCCTACCCGATCCCGGACGAGGACTGGTTGTTCGAACTGGACATCGAGGCGGCGCTGACCGCCGTCTGGGACCCGATCGGGACGCCCGGTCGTCGGGCGTACCGCCTGGTGTGGCGTGCCGGCTGGGACGCCCCACGTGCGCCCTCGAACGAGGCACGTGTCTGACGAGGGTTTCACGCCTTCGTGATGCCGTCCGTGGCACGCTGGTTGGTACACCACGCATGAAGGCAGGAGACCCCACATGGCAGCCAGAACCCCCACCTCCGCGAAGCGCGCCCCTCAGCGCAGGGATTCGCATCGAGCTGCCGTCATCGCGTTCCTGAACACGCACGTCGCCGTTGCCGCGGATCTGTACAGCCAGTTGAAGCAGGCGCACTGGAACGTGGTCGGCCACGAGTTCATCGCCGTGCACGAGTTGTTCGATGCGCAGGGCGTGATCGCGCTGGCGCACGTCGACCTGTTCGCGGAGCGCGTCCGGTCGCTCCAGGGTGTGCCCGCCGGCACCGTGCGCGAGGCCGCGAAGGCGTCGACGTTGCCGGAACTCGAGGTGCGGGAACTGTCCGTGCCGGAGGCGATCGGCGAGATCCTCAAGCGCTTCGAGATATATGGCGCGTCGCTCAAGGCCGCCGCGAAGGCATGTGGCAACGAGCACGATGACTCCGCGACCGAGGACATCTTCATCGAGGCGCTGCGCGCTGCCGATCAGCAGGCGTACTTCCTGCGTTCGCACCTGGCGGCCTGAGTCTGGGGTGGACTGAACGGATCTCTGGCTGACCCGCTAGACCAGCAGGTCGGGCCAGAGGTCCTCCACGTTGCGAGCGCCGCAGAGCGCCATCGCCAGGTCGAACTCGTCGCGCAAGATCGCGAGCACTCGCGCCACGCCCGCCTCGCCGCCCACGGCGAGGCCCCAGAGGATCGGGCGGCCGACCAGCACGGCGTTCGCGCCGAGGGCGAGCGCCTTCACGATGTCCGTACCGCGCCGCACGCCGCCGTCCATGAGTACCGCACCGCGCCCGTCCACCGCCTCCGCGACGTCTGAGAGCGCGTCGATGCTCGAGATCGCGGTGTCGAGCTGGCGCCCGCCGTGGTTTGAGACGATCACGCCGGCGGCGCCGTGCGAGATGGCGCGCTCGGCGTCGTCCCCGCGCACCACGCCCTTCACCAGCACCGGTAACGTGGTCAGCGAGCACAGCCACGCCAGGTCGTCCCACGTCAGCCCGGGGTCGATCATTGTCGCGAAGTACTGGAACAGGCCCGAGTCCGCGCCGTCCGAAGCGACCCGGCCCATGGTGCTGGTGAGGTTCGCCGCCGTCAGCCCGTCCGTGAGCGTGAAGCGATTGCGCGCGTCCCGCTCACGCCGCCCGAGGATCGGCGCGTCCACCGTCATCACGATCGCCTGGTAGCCCGCCGCCTCCGCGCGCCGGACGAGGTCGGCAGTGACGCCGCGGTCCTTGAAGACGTACAGCTGGAACCAGCGCGTGCCGCCGGGGGCGGCCTTTGCCACGTCCTCCAGGCTGGTGGTGGAGAGCGTGGAGAGCACCTGCGTCACGCCCGCCTCGGCCGCCGCGCGGGCGACCCCCGCCTCGCCGTCCGCGTGGGCGAGGCGGGCGAAGGCGGTCGGCGCGATCAGCACCGGCCAGTCGTGCCGGTTGCCCAGCACCTGCGTCGAGAGGTCGCGGTCGGCGACACCTCCGAGCACGTGGTAGCGGATCGCGATCCGGTCGAACGCCTCGCGGTTGTCGCGCAGCGTGATCTCGTCCATCGCACCGGCTGCGTAGTAGTCGCGCACCATCGGCGCCAGCGACCCGGCGGCGGCCGCTTCGAACTCGGCGAGATTAATGAGGGTGGCGGGGTCGGGGGCGGTCATGACCATCGAGGCTACAGGACGCACCGCCCAAGCGGTGGCCGGGGCCGGCCGAGTGGCTCGCCTAGTACCAGGCCTCCACGGGGTTACCCCACTGGAACGGCCGGGTCAGGACGTGGCCCAGGTGGTACTCCCCGGCGAAGTGGCGGAGGGCCTGCTGGATCGGCTCGGTCAGTTCCAGCCGGTAGCCCACGCTCTGCGCGTACATCCGGTCGTGCCACAGGTCCGTGTACAGGACGCGCCCGGGCGCGGGCGGCAGCGCCTGCGCGGCGGCCTCCGCGAGGCTCCCCACCGCCTGCATCACCTCGGTCATGGTCCGCTGCGGCCACACTCGGCGTGGCGCCACATAGGCGTCGTGGGAGGGGACATGGATGCGCAGCGCGCCCTCCTCCAGCCCGCGCTCGTCCACCGGCTCCAGGACGGGCGGCCCCAGGTGCGCCGCCGTCCAGGCGTACCCGCACGCCTCGGTCAGGATGTCCTGTGCCCGGTGGTCGCGGTCGCCGCGCCCGAGGCAGGAGTCAGCGCCGTGCGCCACGAGCAGGCGGGCGCGGAAGACCTCCGTCACGCCGCCCTCCGCCGCCGCGTCCAGCGCCCGGCCGAGCCAGTAGAAGGGCGGGTTGTGCTCCGCCTCGCGCGTCAGCATCCACGCGATCCAGCAGGGATCGCCCGACATCGACGGGGCGATGTTCGGGAAGAAGTCGTGGAGCCAGGCAGACATCTCGCGCGGGGGCATCACCGTCATCGTACGCGAGCGAGGCGTTACGCCGGGCGGGCCAAGGGTCAGGCCTGCGCGGTCGGATCACCCCGGCAGGGTGGGCAGCCGCACGCGCTCGGTGTGTCCGGCTGCCGTCACCAGCATGCCGACGACGCCGCCCGCGAGCGCGGCCACGGTGACATCGGTGCTGACGAGCGCGAGCACGACGGCGCCGCCGGCCGCCGATCCGGTCGCATTCAGACCGCGGTGGAGGACGTGCGGGATCGCGCCGACCAGGACGTCACGGATGATGCCGCCGCCGGTGGCGGTGAGCACGGCCAGGATGATGCCGGCCGGCCAGTCCAGCCCCGCCTCGACCGAGAGGAGGGCGCCGGTCGCCGCGAACGCGCCGGTGCCGAGCGAGTCGGCCGCCTTCATGATCGGGCCCGGCGCCGTCCAGCCGAGCGCGCCGGCGCTGATCGCGACCACGGTGGATCCGATCGCGAAGAGCAGGTAGTCCGTGGTCTGGAGGACACGCGGGATGTCCGAGATCACGATGTCGCGGGTGAAGCCGCCGCCGATGGCGGTGACCAGGCCGAGGACGATGAGGCCGTACAGGTCCAGTTTCGCCCGGATACCGACCGCCACGCCGGAGACGGCAAACGCCACGATGCCGATCCGGTCCGCGACGGCGACGAGGTCGAGCGGTTCCACCGGCCCTCCGACGCTATTCCCTGACTCGCGGACACCGTCCGTACTGTACCGACGCCACCCCACAGGCGCTCCGTTCGCCCGGGCGAAGGACGCGGCGTAACCTCCCACGGTGGACCCGACGCTCGCCGACTACCTCCGCGCCATCTTCCTCGGGGTCGTCCAAGCGGTCACCGAGTTCCTGCCCATCTCCTCCTCCGGGCACCTGGTGCTCGCTCCCCGCCTGTTCGGGGAAGAGACGTCCTCGCTGACCTTCGACATCGGCCTCCATCTCGGCACGCTCGTGGCGGTGCTGGTCTACTTCTGGCGCGACTGGTGGCAGATCACGAAGGCGACGGCGGCGGACACCGTGCACCACGGCCCGCGCCTGGCCCGCTGGGGGCCACAGTCCCGCCTCGGGCTCTGGCTCGTGGTGGGGACGCTGCCGGCGATCGTCGTCGGGGTGCTGGCGCAGGATGCCGTGGAGGAGCGCTTCCGCGAGCCGGCGGTCGTGGCGGTCATGCTCATCCTGTTCTCGTTCGTGATCAACTTCGGCGACCGCCGAGGCGGTGACGACCGCCGGATCGAGGGCATGGGCGTGCGGCGGTCGCTGCTGATCGGCGCCGCGCAGGCGCTCGCGCTGGTACCCGGCGTGTCGCGCTCCGGCGCCACCATCACCGCAGCCCGCCTCGTTGGCTTCGAGCGTCCGAGCGCTGCGCGGTTCTCATTCCTGCTCTCGGCCCCGGTCATCCTGGGTGCGGGAGTGTTCAAGGTTGCGGACGCGATCTCCGGGGGCGAGCAAGTGATGTGGGGCCCGCTCCTGGTCGGGGCGCTCACCTCCGCGCTCGTCGGGGCGCTCGTGATCCGCGGGCTCCTCCGATATCTGGTGACGCGAACGTTGCGGGTCTTCGTCTGGTATAGAATCGCGCTCGGCCTGGCGGTGCTCGGAGCGGTGGCGGCGGGAATCCTCTAGTCCCCGGACACCGGGCACCCGCGAAACGAGGTAACCCGTGCTGGAGAAGTTCGATCTCGATGGCAAGGCCATCGTGGTCACCGGCGGTGGCCGGGGCCTCGGACGAGGGATGGCGATGGCGCTGGCGGAAGCCGGCGCGTCCGTGATGGTGTCCGCGCGCACCCAGGAGCAACTGGACCGCGTGGTCGCCGAGATCCGCGGCGCCGGCGGCACCGCCACCTCCTTTGCCTGTGACGTGACCGACTCGAAGCAGGTGGACGCGATGATCGCGGCCGCCGCGAAGGAGTTCGGGAAGATCGACGCCGTCTTCGCCAACGCCGGCGGTGGCGGCGGCGCCAACGCCGAATTCCAGGAGTACCCGGACGACGGGTTCGAGGCGGTCCTGGCCACCAACCTGAAATCGAACTTCTACACGTCGCGCGCTGCGGCCGCGCAGATGATCAAGCAGGGCGGCGGCGGCGTGCTCGTCGTCACCTCCTCCGGCACGGCGCTGCGCGGCAACCGCCAGTTCGCCTACCCGACCGCGAAGGGCGGCGTCATCTCGCTCGCGAAGTCCATGGCGACGATGCTCGCCGGGCACAACATCCGCGCGCACTGCATCGTCCCCGGCTTCGTCTCCCAGTCGCCCCCGAAGGATGACCAGGAGCGCGCCTTCCGTGAGCAACGCGGGAAGTTCATGCCGGTGCAGCGGCTCGGCGAGTGGTGGGAGATGGGCCCGCTGGCGATCTTCCTCGCCTCGGACGCGTCCTCCTACATGACTGGCCACGCGTTCGTCATCGATGGCGGCGGGCTC
>JAUXUW010000251.1 GCA_030684635.1 Dehalococcoidia bacterium | reverse complement strand
GGATGCAATGTGATGGCGGTTGCACCCCCATCACGCTTTTCGCCCCCGCTCCAGCGCGAGCGGGTCGCTCGACGCGACGGCCAGGGGTTGCCGCCGGTGTCTGCTGCGCGCAGGAGGCGACGAGGCAGGCAGAAGCGGGCGCGGCGCGCCCGGCCCGCACCCCCTGCCCCGTCTCCCGGTGGGAGAGGGGATCCAATGTGATGGGGGTTGCACCCCCATCACGCTTTTCGCCCCCGCTCCAGCGAGAGCGGGTCGCTCGGCGCGACGGCCGGGGGCTGCCGCCGGTGTCTGCGGCGCGCACGAGGCGACGAGTGGGCCGCCTAGTCTTTCGACAGGCTCAGGACGAGCGGCTCGCTCGGCGCGACCGCCTGAGGCTGCCGCCGATGTCTGCGGCGCGCACGAGGTGACGAGTGGGGCCGCCTCGCCCTTCGACAGGCTCAGGACGAGCGGAGTCTGGGACGTCGGGCGGTGCGTGGTGCAACGGGCCGGGGTTGGACGGCGGGACGGCTCGACCGGCTCACCGCGAGCGGATCCGGAAAGCGGCCACGACCCATCCTCCCTCCTCGCCCTCGTGTCCGCCCGCGAGCGGCGCAGCCGCCTGGCGTCTGAGCGGGGGCGAAGCCTCGATGGGGGTGCAACCCCCATCGAATCTCATCCCCCTTTCCCGAAGGGAGAGGGGGCAGGGGGTGAGGGGTCGGGCGCGCTGCGCCCGCTGCAGGCGGTACGCGTCGCCTCGACTATCCCGCAAGCACCGACGGCCGCCAGCCGCCGGTCTCGGGCGCGAGGCGGCGCGCCCTTATCTCCTCCCTACACCCCTCGCCGTACTGTCCGCACGGCGGCTGAGGAGGGGATACGCATGGACCGTTCCGACCACATCTTCGAGGACGCGCGAGGCGAGACGCCGGGCACATCGATCAGCCGGCGCCAGTTGCTGCGTCGAGGGCTGCGCGGGGGGCTCGCCCTGGCGGCGGTGGCCGGCGCCGCCCCGCTCGCCCTCGGCGACGCGCAATCTGCCGAGGCCGCCGCGCCGCCGTTCTTCGGCGCGCACCAGGCGGGGATCGTCACACCGCCGCCGGTGCGCGTGCTGTTCGCCACCTTCGACCTGCTCACAGACAGCCGCGCAGACGTCGCCGCGATGCTCCAGCGGTGGACGGCGGCCGGCGCGAGGATCACCGGGAGCGCGCCCGGCAACGCGGACGGCACCTCGATCACGGTCGCCCTCGGCGGCCCCTTCTTCGACCGGCTGGGGCTGCAGGCGATGCGGCCCGCGCGACTACAGCCGCTGCCCCCGTTCACGGGCGACGCGTTGCAGCCCGCCTTCACGGGCGGCGACATCGCCATGCAGGTCTGCGCCGCCGACGCGACCCTGGCCACCGCGATCCTCGACGAGATCTCGACGCTCGGGGCCGGCGTCGTCACGGTGCGCGCCACGCAGGCGGGCTTCCGCGAGGCGGTGCCGGCACGGCCCCCCACCACGCCTCGCAACCTCCTCGGGTTCAAGGACGGCACGGTCAACGCGCCGTTCGCGGACGGCATCGTGGCGGACCAACGCGTCTGGGTCGGGAGCGAGGGCCCGGCGTGGCTCCGGGGCGGTTCCTACCTGGTGATGCGACGGATCGTGCTCGACCTCGCGGCGTGGGAGCAGACTTCCGTGAGCGCGCAGGAGTCGACCATCGGGCGGCACAAGGCCAGCGGCGCGCCGCTGGGCGAGGTGCGCGAGCGCGACCGCGCGGACTTCCGCGCGCGCGATGCCGCCGGGCAACTCGTGATCCCGGTGGATGCGCACATCCGCCGCGCGAGCCCCGGGCGGAATGGCGGGGCGCGGATCCTTCGCCGCGGCTACAACTTCGATGACTCCGCCGCGACGCCCTCGGGCGGGGCGGGGCTGCTGTTCCTCTCCTACCAGCGGGACCCAGCGCAGTTCACACGCATCCAGTCGGCGCTGTCGGCGCTGGACGCCCTCAACCGCTTCAGCACCGTGACCGGCAGCGGGCTCTTCGCCGTGCTCCCCGGCGCGTCCGAGGGTGGCTGGCTCGGCGACCGGCTGCTCTCCGTCTGACACCCGCCCAGCCGAACCGAGCCGTGGCGGAACGAGGCGCGGGCGAGCGGTATCCTCGGAGGTGCGATGAGGAGAGGCGACCGCGCATGATCATGGTGCAGCGAGAGTTCCGGGTGCCGCGCGAACACCGCGCGGAGTTCGAACGGCAGAGCCGCGAGGGCCTCTGGCCCGCGTTCCTGCACTTCGGCGCGCCGATGGTCGCGTTCGGATCGTGGGGCTTCGGCGGCCCGAGTGATCTCTTCGTCACGCACACGGCGTACGAGGACTTCCCTCACTGGGAGGCGACCCGCACCGGCGGCGCGATGTACCGGGACGAGGCGATGCGCGCCGAGGCGCAGCCCTACCTCGATGTATACGCGCAGCGCGGCGACCTTGTGGAATCGTCCGAGGCGCAACTGTTCGAACTCTTCGAGGGCGTATCGCGGCCGCAGGCGTTCTACCGGCACCCCGGCCAGGCCGTGGTGCCGCCGCCGCCGACCTTCGGCAAGGGCTCGGTGATCTCGGAACGGACGATGGCGCTGGACGTCGGCGGGCGCGAGGAGTTCATCCGGCTGACGCGCGACGTCGTGTGGCCGTGGCTGGAATCGCAGGGTGGCCGCGGGATCGCCGTCGGGCACAACCTGATGGGCGCCTCGAACGAGATCACCACCTGGTTCGCGTTCCGCTCGTACGCGGAGTGGCACCGCTGCAGCCGCCCGGCGACGGCGCACGCGCCTCAGGCGGTGGTGGACGCGTACAGCGCCCGCGCCGCACTGGTGCGCCACCAGCGCGGACGTCTCCTGGTCATCGGCACCGACTTCGGGACGCCGGTGTGACCGACGCGCCGCCGGCGGACGCCGCGCTGATCGAGGCCATCGAGGCGCTCGCGGTCGAGATCGCGCGGGAGGCCGGCGTCGAGGTCGAACACGCCCTCAAGCGAGAGATCAGCGTCGCCTACAAGCCGGACGCGAAGGGCAAGCCCGCCGAGGCCGACCCCGTGTCGGAGGTGGACCACGCCGTGGAGGCGCTGGTGCGCACGCGCCTCGCCGAGCGCTTCCCGGGCCACGCGATCGTCGGCGAAGAGGTCGTGACACCACCGCCCGCCGACGCGGAGTGGCTGTGGGTGATCGACCCGGTCGATGGCACCGCGAACTTCGTCAACGGCTTCCCGCTCTTCGCCGTCTCCATCGGCGTCCTGCACCTCGGGCGTCCCGTGGTGGGCGCGGTGTGGTGCGCGACGACGCACGCGCTCCACCCTGGCGTTTACCACGCGCACGAGGGCGGCCCGCTCCGCCTCGATGGCGAGCTGGTGGTATCCGACCGCCCGACGAAGGTGAAGCGCCGGCTCGCCGCCGTACCGGGCGGGTCGTCGGCCGGGACGAAGGGGTGGGACCACCGCGTCACCGGCTCCATGGCGATCGAGGCGGCATACGTCGCAGCCGGGGTCTTCACCTGCGTCCCGTTCTGGGGGCCGCGCCTCTGGGACATCGCCGGTGGCGTGGTGCTCGTGCGCGCCGCGGGCCACGAGGCGTGGATCCGCATCGACGGCACCTGGCAGCCGCTCGAACGGTTCGAGGCGCCCACTGCACGACCGCAGCGACCGCAGAAGCGGCGCGGTGCGGCGGCCACGGACGACAGGCCGTTGACGCTGCGCGACTGGCGCGCGCCCGTGATCATCGGCACCACCGAGGGCTGCGAGGCATTGCGCGCGCGCCCGGTGCGGACGCCGTGGTGGCGTCGCGCGGGGCGGCTGCTGCGAGGCCGCCGGCGATGACCGCCACGCTCGAAGCGATCCAGCGAGCGTTCCGGTCGCCGTTCCGCCCGTTCGCCCTCGACCGGCTTGCCGCCGCGGAGGGCTACCTGGAGGTCGTGTGGCCGCGCGTCGCCGCGTCCGTGGAGACGGCAGGGTTCCTCGGCAGTTCGCTCTACATGGCAGATATGGCGCTGGACGCCGTGGAGGTGGTGTACGAGCCGGTAATGACGCGCGACAACCTGCGCGCCGCCGGACTGTCGGACGCCGACCTCGCCGCGCTGCTCGGTGTCGTCGACGTCTTCCACTACACGCAGCCGCAGGTACTGCTCTTCCTCGCCGCGCTCGCCGAGGCGTACGAGAAGACCGAGGTCGGCGGCTACGGCAAGCCTGAGCCGCGCGAGGTGACCGAGCGCGAGCGCACGCACCTCGCGACCACGATCACGCTCGTACCGCCCGACGCAGGACTGGTGCCGGTGGTGACGGAGGCGCTGGGGCTGCCGGCGGCACCGGACCTGTACCGCGCCGTCGGCGCGTGGCCGGCGTACCTGGGCGTGGCGTGGGAGGAACTTCAGCACCTCGTTGCGTACCCGGACTTCCGGCGGCGCGGACGCGGGCTCTACTACTACGCGCGCTCCGGCGCCCGATTCCTCGCCGAGCCGCTCCAGGCGAACCCGGATGCGCTGCGCGCCGTCGGCCTCTCGGATGCCGCGATCACCGAGGCGAAGGCCGCCCTCGATGAGGCGCTCCCCGCGCAGGCGATGATGGTGATGCACGCCGAGGCGATGCGCGTGGGCCTCGGCGTCCGCGACCGCGAGGTCGTGCGCCCGGCCTGAGTCTCTGTATTCCGTTCGCGGGAGCCTGTCGAACCGCCGCCGTCCAGCCACCCACCGATGAGCCTCGGACGGTTCGAGGTTGGCGTACCGCCCGCAGCGGGCGCTCCGCGCCCGTCCCCTCACCCCTGCCCCTCTCCCCTTCGGGGCGAGGGGGTGAGATTCGATGGGGGTTGCACCCCCATCGAGGCTGCGCCCCCCGCTCGGGCGCGCGAGGCGGCTACTCCGCTCGCGGACGACGACGGAAGCGAAAAGCAAGGCCGGGATATCACTCACCACTTCCGACTCCGTTCGCGGTGAGCCTGTCGAACCGCCGCCGTCGTTAGACCACGCCCCGATGAGCCCTCGGCCCCTCCGAGGCACGAACTCCGCGGGGGCGGGGGCAATGAGCAGGCACCGGCCTGACGGCCACCCCGTGCTCCGCCTCATGTGCTAGCGTCCCGCCCGTGGTGGGGGAAGTTCGATGCGCGTCGCCCCAGCGACAGCATTCGCGGCACTGGCGCTCGTGGTCGGGTCGGTGGACACCGCCCGCGCCAGCACTGTCGCGTTCAGCGAAGACTTCGAGGCGGGCACGACGCGCTGGCTGACCTCGCACGCGGTCGCTACCGAAACCATCCCCGCTGGCCCGGTCGGAGCGACCGCCGCCTGGGTCACCTCGGTTGATCCGGGTGCCGTGACCTTCATCACACAGTACTGGCACGCAGCGGCATCGCCGGGCGCGCTCTACGGCCTCGATGCGTGGCTCTTCGACAACGACCCGAACATGCTCGCGGTCGGCGTGCGCCTGGAGTTCGTGGACGCGGACGCCACGCTCCTGTTGCAGACCCCGTCGCTCACCCTCGATGGCGACGCCCCGGCGTTCCGGCCTGTCAGCGCACCCTACGAGGCGGCTCCGCCAAACACGGCCTACCTCCGCGTCGTCGTCTCGGGCACGCCGGTTGCCGCCGGTGCACGCTTCGGGGTCGACGGGGTCACGGTCACGGAGGACATCCCGGACGTGCCGGTGTTCCAGCCGGAACCACCGCCCCCCGCACCACCGCCGGTGATCGTCGTGATCCCACAGCCGACGGCGACCCCTCGTCCGGCGGCCACGCCTCGCGCACGCGCGACCGCGACGCCGCGCCCTGCCCCACCCAGCGTGATCCATGGTCTGACCAGCGCGGGCTTCGAGCAGGGCCTCGGGAACTGGGAGGTGAACCGCGGACGCGCGAGCCTGGAGCCGGTGATCGAGGGGATGGGCACTTCGCTCGTCCTCACCGCCAGCGGTGCGACGACCGCCTGGGTGGAACAGCGGCTCGCGGAGATCGACCCGGACGAGTGGTACGAGGCGAGCGCGGTGCTGGCCCCCCTGCACGGCGTGGAGGCGGCGTGGCTGCGCATCGCCTGGTACGCCTCAGATGACGCGAGCGGCGAGCAGATCAGCACGACCGACTCGCCGGTCGTCGTGTCGCCGCCGAGGAATGCGATCGCGAGGGCGTTCGAGGTCGTCGGGACTGGCCCCGTGCAGCCGCCGACCGCCGCGCGCAGCGCGCGCGTCCGCATCCTCGTACGCCCGGGCGACGAGGCCGGCGGCGCCGTCGCGATCGACGAGGTCGAGTTCGCCGTGACCGAGCCGCTGGAGCCGGCGCCACCGAGTCCGCCGACCCCGGCCCCCACGGTGGCCGCACCCGTCACGCCCCCGACCGCCACGCCGTCACCGACGTCGACGACGGCCAGCGCACGCCCCACGGCGGCTCCGGGCGTCGCGCTGGGGAGCAGTGCGACGCCCGCCCTCGATCCGGCGGTGATCGAGGCACAGCGCTGGCTGCGGATCAGCGAACTGATGCCGGATCCGGCGCAGGCAGCCCGCGACGCCGAGTACGAGTGGATCGAGATCGTGAACCTCGGGCCGACCGAGGCGAACACAGGGGGGATGAGCATCACCGACAACCGCGCCAGCACCCCGCTCCCGGCGATCACGCTCCAGCCCGGTGAGGTGGCGGTGATTGCCGGGCCACTCGCGGAGGTCGACACGCCCTGGCGGGTGGCGATCATCGGCAACGGCCTCGGCAACGCGGGCGACACGGTGGCCCTCGTCGCCGCGGACGACACCGTGGTTGACCGCGCTGTCTACGGCGAGACGGCGGATTCCGAGGGCGTCCCGATCGCGGGCGCGCCGGGCGCGGGACGAAGTATCGAGCGGTGGTTTGGCCCAGACGGCCAACCGGCGGGCGCGCGCACGACCTCGACGCCGTCGCCCGGCACCTACGTCATCCCGGTGGGATCGGCGGCGTCCGCGCGCTCCGAGGCTCCGGTCGAGGAGCAGCCATTGACGGTCGCGGGCGCGACAGGGCAGGGGCCGGACGCTACATGGGTGGTGCTGATCGCGGTAGCCGCCGGGCTCCTCGGTGGGGCGGGCGTGCAGCGCGCCGCGGAGATCGTGCAAGGTCGACGGCGAGCGGAATGAACAGAGGCCGGGCATGATGCCCGGCCTCTGCCATTTGTCCCTGATAAGCGCGAACTAGCCGCGCGGCAGGCCCCCGGCGCGAAGCGCCGATCGTGGCGTTAGCCGCGCGGAAGCCCGAGTCCGCGGGTCGCGATGATGTTGCGCTGGATCTCCGACGTGCCGGCCGCAATGGTCGCGGACACGGACGTCAGGTAGTTGCTCGTCAACTTCGATTCCATCGCGGCGCGCTCGTCGTCCTTGTCGTGGATGTAGGAGTACAGCCCGAACACCTTGGTACCGGTGTTCGCGATGCGCTGCGACATCTCAGACGCGAAGAGCTTGGAGACGGACGCCTCGTGGTTCGGGATGAGGCCGCGATCCTGCATCGAGATGATGCGGAACGAGAAGTTGAACATGACCTCGGTCTCAATGTACCGGTCGGCCAGGGCCGTGCGGTTCGCCTCCGCGCCCGGGGACTTCGCCTTGCCCTCGTCCGTCTTCATGTAGGAGGTAAGTGCGTCCAGCGTGCGCCGAGCGGAGACCGCGCCGGTGATGTTGGAGCGCTCGAAGTCCAGCAGCGTCATGCCCACGTACCAGCCGCGGTTCTCCTCGCCGACGCGGTTGGAGACCGGCACCCGGACGTCCTCAAAGAACGTCTCGTTGAAGTGGTGACGGCCGCTCATGTCGATGAGCGGACGGATGGTGATGCCTGGCGTGAGCTTGTCCATCAGCAGGAACGAGATGCCTCGGTGCTTCGGGGCGTCCGGGTCCGTGCGGGTAAGGACGTACAGCCAGTCGGCGTGGTGGGCGAGCGACGTCCAGATCTTCTGGCCGTTGATCACGTACTCGTCGCCGTCGCGGATGGCGCGCGTCTGGAGGGACGCGAGGTCAGAGCCGGCGCCCGGCTCCGAGTACCCCTGCCGCCAGTCGACCTCGCCGGAGAGGATCTTCGGGAGGTGCTCCGCCTTCTGCTCCGGGGAGCCGTGGACGATGAGCGTGGGGCCCAGCTGGGACACGCCCTGGCCGCCCACCGGGGGCGCGCCGGAGATTGCCATCTCCTGCTTGAAGATGAACTGCTCCATCGGGCTCAGGCCGGCTCCGCCGTATTCCTTCGGCCAGTGGGGGGCGACCCAGCCTTGCTTGGCCAGCGCCTCCGTCCACTGCTTCGCCGCGTCACGCGCGACGGGGTTCTCGTTCTTCCGGTCGCGTTCCCAGTCGCCCTCGCCGTCCTGGTATCGCTCCGGCAGGTCGTTCTCGATCACGCCACGAACCTTCGCTCGGAAGGCCGCCTGCTCGGCGTTGTCGCTCCAGTCCATCGTCATCCCCCTCGTGCATGCCGGGCCACGGACGGCACGGCGGTCGCGCGCATTCTAGTACGCCGAGGCGTCCCGGTGCGTGCCGTCCGGAACGAACAACGGGGCCACTCCCCCACCCGGCGGAGGCGAACCGACGGTATCCGGGGGCGCCGGCGCCATGCCCGCGCCAAGACGCGCTGAAGGCATGCCCGCGCCGGGTGGCGCTGATAGCATTGTTGGATCGAAGGGGTGCCCCGGTATGCCTCACACCATCCTCCTGGCTGAGCCGCGCGGCTTCTGCGCCGGTGTCGTGCGCGCGATCGACGTGCTCGACCAGGTGCTGGACCGGGACGAGGGCCCCGTCTACGTCTTCCACGAGATCGTCCACAACCGCTACGTGGTGGACGGCTTCCGCCAGCGCGGCGCAGTCTTCGTTGATTATGTCCACGAAGTCCCCACGGGGGGCCGCATCGTCTTCTCCGCGCACGGGGTCTCCCCGGCCGTGGTGCAGGAGGCGAAGGACCGCAACCTCCGCATCATCGACGCGACCTGCCCGCTGGTGACCAAGGTGCACCTGGAAACCCGCAAGGCGGCCAAGGACGGCTACGACATCCTCCTGGTGGGCCACGAGGGCCACGACGAGGTGGAGGGCACGAAGGGCGAAGCGCCCGCGCTCACCCGTGTCGTGGACTCCGCCGCGGACGTGCAGGCGCTCGGCACCCCCGACCGCCCGATCTTCGTCGTGACGCAGACCACCCTCTCCGTGGACGACACCGCCGAGACGATCCAGGCGATCCAGGTGCGTTTCCCGGACGCGGAGATCCGCAATGACATCTGCTACGCGACCACCAACCGCCAGTCCGCGGTGAAAGAACTCGCGGAACGTGCCGACCTGGTGATCGTCGTCGGCTCCGCGAACTCCTCGAACTCCGTCCGGCTGTGCGAGGTCGCGAAGACCATGGGCACGCCCGCTTACCGCGTGGACGGCATCCAGGAGATCGACCCGGCCTGGTACGAGGGCGTGGGCATCGTGGGCCTCACCGCCGGAGCATCCGTGCCGGACGAGTTGCTGGAGCCGATCATCGAGGACCTGCGCGCCCGTGGCGTGACCACGGTGGAGCCGGTGATCGTCGCGCGCGAGACGGTGGAGTTCCGCCTGCCCGCGGAACTCGAGGTCCGTTAGCGGACCCGGTACCCCACGCCACGCACGGTCGTGATGACATCGTGCGCCCCCGCCGCCCTCAACTTCGCGCGCAGGCGGGAGATGTGCGCCTCCACGAAATTACGCGACCCCAGCGTTTCGTAATCCCACACCCGGCGTGAGATCTCGTCCGGCGTCACGGCGGAGCCGCGGCGTTCCAGGAGCAACCAGAGGATGTCGAACTCGCGCGGGGTCGTGCGGATCTGTTGGCCGTCCACCGTGACTTCCTGCAGGCGGGGGTGGAGTTCCAGGCCGCCGGGACCGACCAGCGCCTCGTACGACTCGGGATCTGGTGGGATGCGCCGGAGGAGCGCGCGCACGCGGCGCTGCAACTCGGCGAGTTCGACCGGTTTCGTGACGTAGTCGTCGGCGCCCAGGTCGAAGCCGGCCACCCGCTCGTCCACGCTCCCGGCAGCGGACAGCATGAGGACGGGGACAGCGCTGCGGGCACGGATCTGGCGGAGTGTTTCGAATCCGGAGATGCCGGGGAGTCCCACGTCCAGGATCACGAGGGCGATGGAGTCCTGCCCCAGCACCTCGATCGCCCGCTCGCCGGAGGTCACCCCACGGACGTGCCAGCCGCACTCCGCAAGCACGGGCAACACAGCAGCACGGAGGCGTTCATCGTCGTCTACAACCAGGATCCGGGCTCCTTCGCCCGTCCCGTCGGCGCCCAGCAACGTCATCCAGTCCCCTACCGAGATTTCGCAGGTCGGCGGCTACTAATGCCACCGTCACCCGCCTCGGCAGCGCACCCCCTCAGGGCGCCGCTTCGCGGACACTTGTTTCGTCCGAGCCGGGCGACACGCCTCTGCCGCCCGATGTGCTGGCTATCCGGATCGTCAGTGACGCGCCGGACTCATGGGAGGATAGCAGCACCCCCCGCGCAGGCCGGGAGCCTATTCTGACGTTCGTCTGACCTTGCTCAGGAAGTCGAGCAGGATCGCCCGGTACTCGTCGCGGGCCAGGCGGAACACCCCGTGGCCCGCTTCGGGGAGGATGTGCAGTTCCGACCCCGGGATCAGCCGGGACATGACCACCGATCCACCCGCCCCGGCCACTTCGTCCTTACCGCCCGCGACGATCAGCGTCGGCGCCGTGATCCGGCCCAGGTACGGGGTCATCGGGTGCTCCCGCAGGCTCGCCGTCGCGCGGCTCTGCGCAACGTACGAGTCGACGTGCTCCGGCTTCACGCTCGGTGCCTGGGGCTGCTCCGCGACGGTGCGATGGCCCGCGAAGGCCGGGCGGATCTCGCGGCCCTCGATCGCCTTGCTGCCGAGGCGGGCGAGTTCACCCCGGAGGTACCAGTTCTCGCTCGCCAGCACGTTCGTCTCGCTGGAGGAGGAGTCCAACACCAGCGCATGTACGCGCTCCGGGAAGTCCAGCGCAAACCGCTGGGCGAGCACGCCGCCCCACGACACGCCGAAGACGACCGCACGGGCGATGCTCAAGCGATCCATCAGTTGCGCCAGGTCGGCGGCGTATCGCGGCAGCGAATACTTCGCCGCCCGCCCCGAACGCCCGAGGCCGCGCTGATCCCACGCGACCGTGCGGAAGTGCTGTGCGTACCAGTCCATCTCCTCGCGTTCGAAGGATTCGCTGTTCCCGCCCAGGCCGTGACAGTAGATGTACGCGAGCGGGCCGGAGCCGCGCTCCTCGTAGTGGATGGCAACCTCGTCGAGATCGATGAGTGGCATGGGATCCCCCGTCCTGCCGGAGGGCGACCGCTTCAGGCGCCGGCGCACTCCCGCTCTACAAGCGCCTCATACGCCTTCCGGAGCCGTTCGACCAGCGGATGGGGCCCCTCCGGTGCGCGCCAGGTCAGCGGGTCACAGGCCGGCGGGGAACCCTCGATGAGGGCGACCGACCGCAATCCCGCCACGCTGCTGGTCAGGAACACCGCGCCCGCACGTCCAAGCTCGGACGGCGTCACGTCCGCCTCCACCACCATGACGCCCAGGGTGCGTGCGATCTCCAGCACTACCGCCCGCGTCACGCCGGGCAGCGCGCCAGACTCCAGCGAGGGAGTGAGCAGCCGCTCGCCCTGCACCAGGAACACGTTGGCCGTCGCCGCCTCCGCGATCCGGCCAGCGCGGTCCAGCATCAGCGCGTCGTCCGCACCGGCGTCATGGGCCTCGGCGCGGGCGAGGAGGTATGGGAGGAACTGCGCGGACTTCGCCTCCCGCAGCGAGCGGCGCTGGTCGAGACGCACCGTCGAGACGCGCAGCCGGGCCGGCGCAGCCGCCTCCGGCACCGCGTCAACGGTGACCACCACCAATGGATCAGAGGCACGGTCGAGGTCTGGGACGCGCCCGCTACCGGCCGTCACCGTCAGCCGCACGCTCGCCTCGGTCAGTCCGTTCGCGGACAGTGTCTCGGTGATGGCGCGCCGCAGCAGGTCCCGCGCGGGTGGCGTCGCGCGCAGGCCGGCGACGCCGCGATCGAGGCGATCGAGGTGCGCGTCCAGCCGGAACACGCGTCCGTGGCGCGCGAGCATGGTTTCGAAGCAAGCGGCGCCATAACGGAACGCGAAGTCGTCAATCGAGACGCGGGCCTCCTCGCGCGGCATCACGCCAGCACCCACCCAGGCCACCGACGGGCTCACGAGGCACCTCCACCAGGCTCGTCCGGGAGGGCGACGCCCAGGGCGCGCGCCATGCCGCGCGCCTTGTCCAGCGTCTCGGCGTACTCGGACGCCGGCCGCGAGTCGTCCACGATCGCGCCGCCCACGTGGAAGCGCGCGATGCCGTCCGCCAGCGTGATCGTGCGGATCGCGATGTTGAGGTCGATGCGTCCAGAGGCGGAGACGTAGCCGATCGCGCCGCAGTAGACGCCGCGCACATGCGGCTCCAGTTCATCGATGATCTCGAGCGCCCGCACTTTCGGCGCCCCGGAGATCGAACCGCCCGGGAAGGTCGCGCGCAGCAGCGCCTCCAGCCTTACCTCCGGGCGGCGCTCGGCCTGCACGACCGAGACAAGGTGGTGCACGTGGCGGTAGGACTCCAGCGCAGCAAAGCGCGGTACGCGCACGCTCCCCGGCTGCGCGACACGCCCGAGGTCGTTCCGTTCGAGGTCCACGATCATGACGTGTTCGGCCAGATCCTTGCGGCTGGTGCGCAGTTCGTCGGCGAGCCGCGCGTCCGCCTCTGGATCACGGCCGCGCGGGCGCGTGCCCTTGATCGGTCGCGTCTCCAGCCGGACGTCATCAGCGAGCAGGAACCGCTCGGGGGACGAGGAGAGCACCTCCACCCCGCCGAACGGGCCGCGGAGATCGAGGTAGGCGGCGAACGGGGCCGGACTGGCGGCGCGGAGCCGCCGGTAGACCTCGAACCCCCCCAGGGTCAGCGGGATGGAGAAGCGCTGGGCCAGGTTGACCTGGTAGATATCGCCGGCAGCGATGTAGGCGCGGGCGCGGTCCACCGCGGACTCATACTGCTCGTACGTCATGTTCGAGCGGAGCACCGCGTCGTGCTGGACGCACCGTTCGGCGCGCAGCTCCGCGCCGTCCGCGGCGTCCACGGATTCCAGGTGCGCACGCAGCGCCGCAACCGCCTCCGGCCGACCGACGAGCCACCCGCGTTCCTCAACGTGGTCCCAGGCGAGGGCAGCGTCATACCAGCCGAAGGCGAGTTCGGGGACGCCGGTGTCGTCCGTGGTCGTCGCGGGGAGCCGCTCCACCTCGCGACCGAGCTCGAAGCCGAGGTAGCCGATCGCACCACCCGCGAACGGGAGCCCGTGCGGCGCCTCCACGCGCGGCTCCGCCTCCACGAGCGCAGCGAACGAGGCGAGCGCGCCGCCGTCCAGACGCCGGGAGCCGCAGACCCCGTCCATGACCACGTCCCCGGCGTAGGCGGTGACGGTCCAGCGGGGATCACTCGCGAGGATCGACCAGCGGCCGGTCTCCTCGTGGCGCAGTGCGGAATCCAGCCAGACCAGCCCGGGGCGTCCTTGGAGCCGCGTCGCCGCCTGCTCCGGCCCACACGCCAGCCACGGCTCCACCCACGTTTCGAGGGAGCCCGGGATGAGTGCAGGAGGGGTGGTGAAGGCTGCCATCATCGTCCATTGTAGGCCCGGCATGGCTCGCAGCCGCGGCTACAGCGAGACGCTGGAGTGCGCCCGGCGGGGGTGGCGCATAGGCTTTGTTGATGAAGCAACGCTGGCTGCATCGCGCCGGCATCGTCGCGCTCGCCGGCAGCCTCGCGCTGATCGCCTACGCCACGCTGACCCCGAGCCCGTCCAGCGGCGGCACGCCGGACTGGCTGGCGCACACCCTCCTCTTCGCCGCGTTCGGTGGCAGCGCCACGCTGGCCTTCGCCAGCGCAGAGCGGCCCGCCCGAGGGGTGCTCATTGCCCTGGTGCTTGCGATCGGCCTCGGCGCGGCTACCGAAGTGGCGCAGATTCCGCTGGCGACGCGCAGCCCCTCGCTCGCCGACTGGATCGCGGACACCGTGGGCGCAGCAGGTGGCGTGCTGATGGGGCTGGCGATCGTAAAGGCACTGGCGCGGCGCGACTGACGCTCGCCCGCGCGACGGCGTCACGCCGGGTCGGCGTATACCCGCATCCCGTAGTCGTTGTAGCGCCGCTCCGGGCCCAGCGAAGAGCGCGCCGCGATCCTCGCTACCTTCACATGGTGCCGCCACGAGCCACCGCGGGAGGCGCGCCGCGGCCGTTCGTCCTCGTCAGGCCCGCGCGGATCCAGGACCGGCGCGGAGGGCGCCCGGCGCGCGTACTCCGTCGCGTCGTACCAGTCGCTGCACCACTCGTGGACGTTGTCCGCCATGTGGAAGAGGCCGAAGCCGTTCGGCTCCGAGGTGCCCACGGGGTGCGGCCGGTCGGCGCCCAGTTTCCCGAGCCCGTGCACCCCAGAGTCCCACGGCGCGTCTCCCCAGGGGTAGAGGACCTCCGGCGCGCTGCCTCGTGCGGCGTACTCGCGCTCCGCCTCGGTGGGCAGACGGCAGGCCCGGCCGGTGACAGTGGAAAGCCAGGCGCAGTAGGCGACCGCGTCGAACCAGGAGACGGAAACCACCGGGCAGTCGGGCTGCGTGAACCGGGGATTCTCCCACTCGCCCGGCGGTTCGTGGCCCGTGGCCTCCAGGAACGCCGCGTACTCCGCGTTCGTAACCGGGGTGAGGGCCACCGCGAACGGCCCCACCACCACCTCGTGCGGCGGCTGCTCGTCGGTGCGCTGCAAGGAGCCCATCAGGAAGCGTCCGCCGGGCAGTTCAATGAACGGCGTGGATGCGGGGCCTTCGCGCAACAGGCGCAGAATACGGGGATCTCGGGCGTCCTCGGTCATGACGGCATGCTAGCAGCGGCCCACCGCACGCGAATCAGCATTAGATTGTGCGAAATTGCACACACAGGTTAGGTGGCTATCATGAAGGTGGTGGTACTCGCTCCCGGAGCCGGGTGCGCGTCCGTCGAAGGGAGAACGAGCGTAGCGATGCCGATCGACATTCCCGACGTCGTCATCGATCGCTTGCCGCTCTACTACCGACTGCTCGCGCGCCTGGAACTCGAAGGCCGCGCCGTCGTCTCCTCGCAGGAACTCGGCGCCGAACTCGGCGTGACGCCCGCCCAGATCCGCAAGGATCTCTCCTACTTCGGCCGGTTCGGCAAGCAGGGCCGCGGCTACTCCGTCGCCCGCCTGACCGAAGAGCTCCGTTCGATCCTGGGCCTGGACACCCGCTGGCAGGTCGCCGTGATCGGCATCGGCCGGCTGGGCCGCGCGATCGCCTCCTACCCCGGCTTTGAGGGCCAGGGCTTCGATATCGTCGCCATGTATGACGCGAACCCGAAACTGGTCAACACAGACATCGACGGCCGCATCGTGCGGAACGTGAATCAGCTGGACGCCGACCTGCGCAAGCAGCCGGTCGACATCGGGATCGTGGCCGTGCCGGCGGAGGTGGCGCAGGACGTGGTGGACACGCTGGTGCACGCCGGCGTGCACGCGATCCTGAACTACACCCCGCTGCGCGTGCAGGTGCCGGACGGCGTGGAGTTGCGGCACATCAACCCCGTGCTCTTCCTGCAGAGCATGACGTACCACCTGAAGCGGGTGAAGGGCGACCGGTAGTCACCCGCGTCCGCCGGGCCGGTTACCGGCTCATCTCCCCGATCAACGACTCCTCTTCCGTCGGCAACGACCGCGCGATGACATCGATGTAGTCGAGCGCCATCCCGGCGCCCTTCGCCACGCATCGCAACGGGTCGTCCGCAACGTGGACCGGCACGCCGGTCTCCTGCAGGATGAGCTGGTCGAGCCCGCGCAGCAGCGCGCCGCCACCCGTCAACACGATCCCGCGGTCGATCACGTCCGAGGCGAGTTCGGGGGGCGTCCGCTCCAGCACCCGGCGCGATGTCTGCACGATCGTCGCCAGGTGCTCCTGGATGGCCTGCGTCACCTCCGACGAACGGAGTGTGATGGTGCGCGGGAGGCCGGTGATCTGGTCGCGACCGCGCACACCCGTCGTCAGTTCTTCGTCGAGGGGGACCGCGGAGCCGATGGCGATCTTCACCTCCTCGGCGGTGCGCTCACCGATCACAAGGTTGTGGCGACGCTTGATGTACTGCGCGATCGCGTCGTCCAGGCGGTCACCAGCGATGCGCACGGATTCGCTGGCGACGATCCCGAACAGCGAGATCACGGCGGCCTCCGTGCGGCCGCCGCCGATGTCGATCACCATGTGTCCGCGCGGGCTGCCCACCGGGATCTCCGCGCCGATCGCGGCGGCCAGCGGCTCCGGGATCAGATGCGCAGGCCGCCTCGCACCCGCCGCCTCCGCGGCATCGCGCACGGCGCGCTGCTCCACACCGGTCACGCCGACGGGGACACAGATCATCACCTCCGGCCGCACGATGTTGAACCGGCCGACGACGCGCGCGATGAAGTAGCGCAGCATCGCTTCGGTGATCAGGTAGTCGGCGATCACCCCGTCACGCATCGGCCGGATGACCTGGATCGAGCCAGGGTGCCGGCCGATCATCGCGCGCGCCTCGATGCCGACGGCGACGACGGTGTTGTCGCGCTCCGCGATCGCGACCACGGCCGGCTCATCGAGCACGACACCGCGCCCCTGCTCGTAGACGAGCACGTTCGCAGTACCGAGGTCGATGCCGATGCGCTTGCTGAACATGCGCCGCGCGCTGCTCCGATTGTGGATAACTCTGGAGGGGCTCCGGGGCTGGCGGAGCGTAGCGCCTGCGTCCTGAGTCCGCACGCACACGCGCGTATGTGATGACAGGCCGCCGCGGGGCGTGATGGCCGGCGGCGTAGAATCGTGCAGATGGAGGCCACAATGAACGACGATCCGCCAACCACGAAGGCCGCGATCATCGCCCGCAATCTCTCCGCCGCGAACGCGATGAACGCGGCCCTGAGTCACCTCTCATACGAACAACTGCTCGCGCCGAACGCCGTAGGCACCTGGTCGCTTCGCGATGTCCTCTCGCATATCGGGAACCACTGGTTCCCGACGCAGATGGAGGCGCACCTGGAGGGGCGCGACCCCACCCCGTTTGAAGCGTGGGGCACGAATACACCTCCCGGACCGGATGTGGACATGTCGACGCAGGATGGCCGCAACGCCTGGCTGCACGAAGTGCACAAAGATCGTCCACTGCCGCAGGTACAGGAGCGCTATCTCCGCTACCTCGAACGGATGGACCGCCTCATCGAGGCGCTGCCGGAGTCCGAGTTCGAGGTGCCGTACAGCCTCACGCCGCTTGGCTGGGTGAACCGCGTCCGCCCGGCACAGGATGGCGAGCAGGGCTTTCCACTCTGGCGATGGATCCAGGGCGAGTACTGGCATCACCTGGAGGACCACCTGCCGGCGTTCGAGGCGGCAGCGGCACAGTCCTCGGCCTAGCGGCTTCAGCGCCCGGCTAGACCCGCTGGATCTCCGCACCAAGGGCGGCGAGGCGCGCCTGGAGGTCGGCGTAGCCACGATCCAGGTGGCCGATGTCCTCGATCACCGTCTCGCCCTCGGCGGCAAGACCGGCGACGACCACGGCCGCGCCGGCGCGGATGTCCAGTGCCCGCACGGTGGTGCCAACCAGCTGGGCCGGGCCTTCGATGATCACCGAGCCGCTACCGATGCGGATACCGGCGTCCAGGCGGCCCAGTTCGGCGAGGTCTTCCGGGGTGGCGGCGTCGCCACCGACAATGATGCGGGCGCCCAGCTTGCGGAGCTGCGCCGCGTACAGCGTGCGATTGTCGTAGACGCGCTCATGCACCAGTGACATACCGGCGGCCTGCGTGAGCGCCGCCGCCATCGGCGGGTGGAGGTCGGTGGCGAAGCCGGGGTACGGCACCGCCTGCACGTTGGTCGCACGCAACTCCCCGGTGCTGCGCGCGCGGATGCCGGACGCTTCGTCCGCGGTGACGTCCATTCCCATCTCGCGCAATTTCGCGATCAGGCTGTCCAGGTGGCGCGGGACGGCGTTCGTGACCCGCACGTCGCCGTGCGTGGCGCAGCCGGCCAGCAGGTATGTCCCCGCCTCCAGCCGGTCCGGGATGATGCTGAAGTCCACCCCGTGGAGGGTGGGGACGCCCTCGATCTCGACCGTAGGCGTGCCGTGGCCGCGGATCTTCGCGCCCATGGCTACCAGCATGTTCGCGGCCATCTCCACCTCGGGCTCCGGGGCGGCGTTGATGATCGTCGTCACGCCGTCCGCGAGCACCGCCGCGAACATGACGTTCACGGTGCCCAGCACGCTCGGGTAGTCGAAGAAGATGCGGTCCCCGCGCAGGCGCGTCGCCTGCACGCGGTAGGTGTGCTCACGCCGCTCGACCGTCGCGCCCAGCGCCTGGAAGCCGACGAAGTGCACGTCGAGCGGCCTCGAGCCGATCACGTCGCCGCCGGGCGGCGGGCACTCCGCCTCCCCGGTGCGGCCGAGGAGCGCGCCCATCACCAGGAAGGAGGCGCGCAGTCTCGTGACCAGGTCGGCCGGCGGTGCGACGGAGGTCACCTCGGGCGTGTGGTAGTGGACCGTCTCGCCGTTGTCGTCCACCTGCACGTGGGTGCCGACGGCGCGAAGGATCTCGGCCATCTCGGCGATGTCCGCGATGCGGGGGACGTTACGCAGGGTGACGGGTTCCGCCGTCAGCAGGACGGCGGCGACGGCGTAGAGCGCGGCGTTCTTGGAACCGGAAACGGTGACGTCACCCCGCAGGGCGCGTCCACCTCGGATCACATACCGCTCTGCCATCGCACCTCCCGAGGGCAGCGCGCCCCCGTCCCGGCAGCATAGAGCGCCGGGATCGGGGACGCGAGCCGAGGGCCAAGTGCGCGGCTAGCGGCTCGGGCTCTTCGGGGCGAGAAACTCCAGCAGGCAGCGGCCCGACACGCCGAGCGCGATCGGCACCAGACCGACGGCCGCCAGGATCATGCCGCCAGTGCCGCCAACGACGCCCAGACCTACCGCGATCAACGCTACGCCGAGGCCGATCCGCGCCAAGCGCCCGATCGGCCCGTTCATGAAACTCACCAGTGCTCGCATGATCATCCCTTTCGCGATCCCACCCAGTCCATCATGCACGCGCGGAGATGACTTTGCTCGGGCGGAAGTCCTGTAACAGGGGTGACCAACGGTTGAGGCTGGACCACTGGCCGCAGAAGCGCCCCGGTTGCCCGGGGCGCTTCGATGTTTCTCGTTGAGGCGGGAGCCTAGCCGCGCTGGGACGGCACCCCGGTGCGTCGGCGGCGTGCCACCTTCACACGCGCCAGGGAGCGCTGCACAGCCAGTTGGGCGCGCAGCACGTCCAGACCACCGTGCAGGTCCTGATCGCGGCCCTGCAGACGGCGCTCGGCACGCTCGCGGGCGGCCTCGGCACGCGCCTCGTCGATCATGTCGGAGGTCTCAGCGGCGTCGGCCAGCACGCTGACATGGTCGTTCAGTACCTGGAAGAAGCCACCGTGGATGGCGACGGCCTCCACCTGGTCACCCTGGTAGACCAGCATCTCGCCGATCGAAAGGCTGGACATGAGGGCGGCGTGGTGCGGAAGCACCGTGATCTGCCCATCCGCCGCGGGCACGACGAGCTTGGACACATTGTCCCGTTCCAGGACCGTGCGCTGCGCCGTGACGATGCTGAGCTTCAGCGGCATCTCACACTCCTACCGGCTGACTGCCTGAGACGCGATTACGCGCCCTCGGCCGCCATCTTCTCGCCCTTTTCGACGGCCATGTCGATGTTGCCGACCATGTAGAACGCCTGCTCGGGGAGGGCGTCGTGCTTGCCTTCAAGGATTTCCTTGAAGCCGCGCACCGTCTCCGAGATCGGGACGTACTGGCCGGGGGTGCCGGTGAACTGCTCCGCGACGAACATCGGCTGCGACAGGAAGCGGTCGATGCGGCGGGCACGCGCAACGATGCGCTTGTCCTCGTCGGACAGCTCCTCGATGCCGAGGATGGCGATGATGTCCTGGAGGTCCTTGTAGCGCTGGAGCGTGCCGACGACGCCTCGGGCGACGTCGTAGTGCTCCTGGCCGACGACCAGCGGGTCAAGCACGCGGCTGTTGGAGGTCAGCGGGGAGATGGCCGGGAAGAGGCCCTGCTCCACACGACCGCGGTCCAGCGTGACGGTGGCGTCCAGGTGGCCGAAGGTCGTGGCCACACCGGGGTCGGTGTAGTCGTCCGCGGGCACGTAGATCGCCTGGAAGGACGTGATGGCGCCCTTCTTGGTGGAGGTGATGCGCTCCTCCAGCGCGCCGACCTCGGAGGCCAGCGTCGGCTGGTAACCCACGGCGGACGGCATGCGGCCCAGGAGGGCGGACACTTCCATACCGGCCAGGGTGTAGCGGTAAATGTTGTCCACGAAGAAGAGGACATCGCGGCCTTCCACGTCGCGGAAGTACTCCGCCATGGTCAGGCCGGTCAGGGCGATGCGGAGGCGCACGCCGGGGGGCTCGTTCATCTGGCCGTAGACCAGAGCGGTCTTGTCAAGCACGCCGTTCTGGCGCATCTCGTGCCAGAGGTCGTTGCCCTCGCGGGAGCGCTCACCCACGCCGGCGAACACGGACAGACCGCCGTGCTCGGAGGCGAGGTTTCGGATCAGCTCGGTGTTGGTGACGGTCTTGCCGGTGCCGGCGCCGCCGAACAGGCCGACCTTACCGCCACGGGCCAGGGGGGCGACCAGGTCGATGACCTTGATGCCCGTCTCCAGCATCTGGGCGCTGGTCTCCTGGTCGGCGTAGGACGGGGCCGGGCGGTGGATCTCCCACCGCTCCTGGTTGGCGGGGATCGCCTCACCCGGGTCCAGCGCCTCGCCGATGACGTTGAAGATACGGCCCAGCGTCACCGGGCCAACCGGCACGGAGATCGCGCGGCCGGTGTCCTCCACCGTGGCGCCGCGGGCGAGCCCGTCCGTGGAGTCCAGCGCCAGTGCGCGCACCCAGTTGTTGCCCAGGTGCTGCTGCACCTCAGCGACCAGGCGTGTGCCGTTCATGTCGATGTTCACGGCGTTGTAGATGCCCGGGAGTTCGCCACTCGGGAACTCCAGGTCCACCACGGTGCCAATGACCTGTCGCACGATTCCGGATGCCATCAATGCCTCCCGCCTTGTCGGCGTTGGTGTCTCTACTTGCCCTCAAGCGCGGCGACGCCGCCGACGATGTCGAGCAGTTCCCCGGTGATGCCCTCCTGCCGCGCCTTGTTGTAGGCGAGGGTGAGGTCACCAACCATTTCCTTCGCAGCGTCCGTCGCCTGCCGCATGGCGACCATGCGGGCCGACTGCTCGGAGGCCCGTGCCTCCAGGACCGCCGCGTAAATCTGCATCTCCACAAACCTCGGGAGCAGCGTTGCGAGCAGCTCCTTCGGCGACGGTTCGAAGATGAACTCCACCGGCTTCGCCGCCTCGCCAGACGGGGGCTGCACCGGCAGGATCTGCTTCACCGTGGGGCGCTGCACCGCAGCGTTCACGAAGCGCTGGTAGCCGATCATCACCTGGTCGACCTTGCCGGAGAGGAAGTCATCGATCACCACGCGGGCGATCGGACGGACGTCCTCGAAGGCCGGGAAGTCGCCGAGTTCACCGAACTCGGCCGTGATGCTCATGCCGGACCGGCGGAAGAAGTCACGCCCCTTGCGGCCGGCGGGGATCACGCTCAGGCGGTCCACCTTCGGCTGGTACTCCAGCAGCATGGACGCACCGGCGCGGTTCATGTTGGAGTTCAGGCCGCCAGCCAGACCACGGTCAGCCGTGATGTGGATGTAGGCCAGGCTCTTCACCTCGCGCTGCTCCAGCAACGGGTGCAGCAGCGCACCGTCGCCGCCGGTGGTGAACGTCGCGAGCTGCGACAGCACCGCGATCATCTGCTCCGAGTACGGCCGGGACGCCAGCGCGCGCTCCTGCGCACGCCGCATCTTGGAGGCCGCCACGAGCTCCATGGCACGCGTGACCTTCGCGGTGCTGCTCACCGACCTGATGCGGTCGCGGATCGCTCGAACGCTGCCGCCGCCCGCCATCCCGTATCTCCCTACGTCCCGAGGCCGTAGCCCCGGGTGCCCTGCTGGTTTCCGTCGCCTGCCGTCAGGCGGTCGTTAGTAGGCGACCGACGCCTTGAAGTCGACGATCGCCGCCTTCAGGCGCTCCTCGGTCTCCGCCGACAGGTCGCCCGTGTCCGTGATCCCCTTGAGGAGGTCAGCGTTGCCGGCGCCCATGTACTCGTGGAAGGCTTTCTCGAAGTCGAGCACCTTCTCCACGGGGACCTCGTCCAGGTAGCCGTTCACACCCGCGTACAGGACCGAGACCTGCTGGCCCAGGGTCAGCGGCTGGTACTGCGGCTGCTTCAGCAGCTCCGTCAGGCGCGCGCCACGGGTGAGCTGGCGACGCGTGGAGGCGTCCAGGTCGTCCGTGCCGAACTGCGCGAAGGCCTGCAGCTCGCGGTACTGCGACAGGTCCAGTCGCAGCGTACCGGCGACCTTCTTCATCGCCTTCGTCTGTGCGGCACCACCCACGCGAGACACCGAGATGCCCGGGTTCGTGGCCGGTCGGACACCGGCGTTGAAGAGATCCAACTCCAGGAAGATCTGGCCATCCGTGATGGAGATGACGTTCGTCGGGATGTACGCGGAGACATCACCGGCCTGCGTCTCGATGATCGGCAGGGCCGTCACCGAGCCGCCGCCCAGCTCCGGGGTCACGCGCGCGGCGCGCTCCAAGAGGCGGGAGTGCAGGTAGAAGACATCGCCCGGGTACGCCTCCCGGCCCGGGGGGCGGCGAAGGAGCAGGGAGACCTCACGGTAGGCCCATGCGTGCTTGGTCAGGTCGTCGTAGATGACCAGGACGTCGCGGCCCTTGGCCATGAAGTACTCGGCCATGGCGGCACCGGCGTACGGGGCTAGGTACTGGAGGGCGGCAGACTCGGACGCGGACGCCGTCACCACGATCGTGTGGTTCATCGCGCCGTACTGATCCAGGATCGCGACGCTCTGGGCGACCTTCGCTTCCTTCTGGCCGACCGCGACGTAGATGCAGATCACGTCAGAGTTCTTCTGGTTGATGATCGCGTCGATGCCGATGGCGGTCTTGCCGATGGAGCGGTCGCCGATGATGAGTTCGCGCTGGCCACGGCCCAGCGGAATCATGGCGTCGATCGCCTTGATGCCGGTCTGGAGCGGCTGGTTCACGCCGACGCGGGAAACCACGTCCGGGGCGATCTTCTCCAGCGGGTAGGTCTCGGTAGCGTTGATCGGGCCCTTGCCGTCGATCGGGTCACCCAGCGGGCTGACCACGCGGCCGATGAGGACCTCACCGACGGGGACGGAGGCGACGGTGCCGGTGGTCCGGACCTCGTCGCCTTCCTTCACCTTGGTGTAGTCACCCATGATGATGGCGCCGACGGTCTCTTCTTCCAGGTTCAGCGCCAGGCCACGGATCGGGCGGCCGGTCTCGTCCGTGGCGGCGAACTCGATGAGTTCGGACGCCTGGCACTGACCGAGGCCGTGGATGCGGGCGATACCGTCACCGGTCTCAATGACCGTGCCGACGTTCGCGGCCGCCGCGGTGGCGTCGAAGTTCTCGATCTGCTCCCGCAGGATGGATGCGATCTCTTCTGCTCGTACAGCCATCGCTCTACCTCAGTGTTCTCCCGCCGCGCACGGCGGCGTCCCTGCGTTGATCCCGCGGCGCCCTAGGAGGCCGCGCGCTCCAGCTGCGACCGCAGGCTACGAAGCCGCGTGCGCGTGGAGCCATCCAGCATCTCATCCCCGATGCGCAGGACCATGCCGCCGAGAATGGCGGGGTCGGTCTGCACGTCCAGGACGACGCGCCGGCCGGTCGCCTGCTCCAGCTGCTGCTGGACCTGACGACGGCGCTCCTCGTCCAGTTCCACGGCGGTCGTGACCACCGCGCGGACCACGCCTCGCTCCTCGTCCACCAGTTCGCGGAAGTAGTCCGCGATGGAGGGGCCCAGGCCCAGGCGTGACTTCCGCCGGAGCAGGCGGAAGAGGTTCAGTTGCTTTTCCGTGATGGCCGGCAGCACCTGGCGGACGATGGTGGCGAACTTGGCGTCCGTCATGCCGTCCGCCTGGAGCATATCCACATGGCGGCTGTTCGCGCTGAGCGCGCCCAGCGCCTCCACGGCCTCCAGCCAGGAATCGATCGCCCCCTCGGAGCGGGCGATCTCCATCACCGCAAGCGCGTAGCGGCGACCGGCGACATCGCGCGTGGCCACCTAGTTGCGCCCGTCCTGACCGAACGTCGAGTTGACCAGCACCTCGTCGATCAGCCGCTGGTGGGTGGCGCCGTCGATCGACTGCCCCACAACCCGTTCCGCGGCGCGGATCGTCAGGTCGGCGAACTCGGCGCGCAGGGCCTGGATGGCCTGCTGTCGCTCCGCGTCGATCTCCTGGCGGGCCCGCGTCACGATCTGTTCAGCGTCCCGGCGGGCCTGGGTTTCCAGTTCCTCCCGCAGGCGGTTCGCCGTCTCCTGAGCACGACCCACCATCTCGCGGGATTCCGCGCGGGCGCCCTCCAGGATGCGGCGGGACTCTTCCTGACTCGACTCGGCGGCGTGTGCCGCCTGCTCGGATGCCTTCAGCCCCTCTTCGATCTTCTGACGGCGTTCGTCGACGATCTTCATGATGGGACCGAAGAGGAAGAGCCGCAGGACGAACAGCAGGATGGTGAAGTTCACCAGCTGGGCGATCAGGCCCGGCAGGTTGACACCCAGGGCGGCAATGCCGCCGCTGCTCTCCGCTGCCGATGCCACCGCGGGCACAACGGCCGCGACACCACCGAGCACCAGTGCGGTCGCACGGGTGCGCAGGCGGTCCGGAAGCCGGGTCCACTGCGTTAGCGTCTTCACGTTGGCTCGCTCCCTCGCCGGGATGGGAGGGCGTACGCCCGGCAGCCGGTTGACCCGACCGCCGGACGCACCCACATCATCCGCGATGCTGCCCCAGGGGCTGGTCTTACTTAGAAGACGAAGCCGATGAGGATGGCGACGACCAGGGCGTAGATGCCGATGGCCTCGGCGAACGCGACCGTCAGGATCATGTTGGTCTGGATGGCGCCGGCAGCCTCCGGGTTGCGACCCAGAGATTCCATGGCCTTGCTGCCGATCATGCCGATGCCGATGGCAGGGCCGATCGAGCCGAGGCCCATGGCGATCGCAGCCGCCAGGTACTTCATGCTCGAAGCGGAGAACTCGTTGTCAACGGCGGCTTCCTGCGCCCCGGCAACGCCGGATGCAAGCAGGAACAGCCCGCTCATGATGGTCCCGGCGACGAGCGCGCGGCGTGCGATCTTCATCTGACTCTTCCTCCCTGGGTGTCTTCCCGGCGTGCCCGGGCAAGCCTCACGGATGACCTAACCGAACTGAGTGGTACGAACCACCGCGCCCCTAGTGGTGCGCGGCTGCTGGCTCGCCGTGCCCTCCGCCGTGCTCATCGTGATCACCGTCCCCGTGAGAGGTAACGGCGGTCACGGCAAACACCGTGGTGAGCATGGCGAATACGAACGCCTGAATCAGGCCAACGAACAACTCGAGGCCGTAGAACGCGTTCACGAGGACGAACGGCACCAGGAACGTCATCATCAGCAGCAGCACTTCGCCAGCGAAGATGTTGCCGAAGAGACGGAAGGTGAACGAGATGATGCGGGAGAACTCGGAGACCAACTCCAGGATGCCCACGAAGATGTCGATGACACCCATGGGCCCCTTCTTGAAGATCGCCCCGAAGGCGAAGAACTTCCCGAGATAGCCCAGGCCCAGTGCCTGCAGGCCCCAGAACTCCACGAAGATGAAGGAGAAGATGGCGATCGCCAGCGGCGCGTTGATGTCCGTGTTCACAGACCGGAAGTACGGCGCCAGAATCCCGGAGAACGAACCGTCCGCAGACTCCTCCGTCGCGCCGGCATCGTGGCCCGCCTCGGCGGCCGGCAGGACCGGCTCGCCCGAACCAGCGACGGATGCGACGTAGAGCGTGGAATCAGCACCAATGACCGCGCCGTGCCCGGCGGGCGTGGCCTCGCCGGAAGGGGCCGCCTCGTGCGTGTCGGCGGCGTGGCCGGCCGGCACCAGAACGGGGTCGCCATCAGCGATCTTGCGGGTTTCGGTCTTCAGCGGGAAGTAGGCCAGCTCAACGCCAGCGATCGTCGTCTGCTGGAAGACGGACTGCGTCGTCCCGTGACCGGGCTCCGTCACGCCGATGATGTTGTTCATCGGGAACAGGCCGAAGTAGTTAGAGGCGAGCACGAAGAAGAAGATCGTGCCGACGAGCGGGAAGAAGCGGCGCGCGTTCTGCGGGCCGGCGACCTGCTCCACGATGCCGTAGAGGGCCATCACGGCCGCCTCGATGTAGGCGGAGAAGCCGCTCGGGACCAGCTTCACACCGCGGCCGGCCACGACCGCGATGAGCGTGAGGATGCCCACGACCCACCAAGAGGTGAACATCGTGTTCGTGATGTCGACGAAGGAGGTGTGGAAGACGGTTTCCGGCGCGACGATGATCACAGGCGCCGGCAGCGACAGGAAGACCATGCCACCGACCATGAGGCCGAGGACCACAACGGCGATGAGCAGAGCCTTCATCGGCGAGCCTTCCGGTTGCTTCTCTCCATCACGATCCGGAGCCGTCGATAGGCATCCGTGAACCCGACGGCGAGCCCGATCACCAGAAACACCAGCGTCAGGACGGGGCGGGTGTCAAAGCGACCATCGAGGTAGTCCCCG
>JAUXUW010000242.1 GCA_030684635.1 Dehalococcoidia bacterium | reverse complement strand
TACGGCGGCGGCGGTGGTGGCGGCGGCTACGGCGGCGGTCGTCGCGACAGCGGCGGCGGTGGTGGCGGGTACGGTGGCGGCGGCGGTAGCCGTCGCGATGGTGGTGGCGGCGGCGGTGGGTACGGCGGTGGCGGCGGCGGTGGCCGCCGCGACGGTGGCTACGGCGGAGGCCGAGGCCGCTAGCACGTCACCTGTCTCGAACGGTACATAGAACGACGGCCCCCTCAATGAGGGGGCCGTCTCGTTCGGGCCTGTCACGGCCTAGTCGGTGCCGGTCGCGGGCTTCGTGGGCCCGTCGGCACCCTCAGACGCCTCGTCTTCGGCAGACGGCGGGCGGTAGTGCTCGCGCTCGACGAGGCGAAGGCCCTCAAGTTCTTCCTCGGTCACGTCCTGCACTGCGTCCTCCGGGCGCTGCCCGGCGCGGACGCGCTTCATGATCGCGACACCGGCGGCGATCACCAGCGCGGAGGAGAGCGCGGCGCCTCCCGCCAGGAACATGTTGCGGCGCTTCACGTCCGGGAATCGGTCCAGTGCCTCGTGCGCCAGGCTCAGCACGTTGTGTGCGAGCTCGTCCACGTGCTCGCCGCCGCTGGGGTGCTTGAGTTCGTCCGGGAGTTTCATCGTTACGCCTCGGCTGTGGCTTCCCGCTCATCAATGACGCGGAGCAGTGCTGCGACGTGCAGGCAGGCGTACATCGCCTCGCTGCCCTTGTTCCCGACCTCACCGCCTGCGCGGGCCTCCGCCTGCGCGAGGTTGTCCGTGGTGATGACGCCGAAGGCGACGGGGAGGCCGTACTCGCGCGTCACATCCATGATGCCGCGTCCCGTCTGGGTCGCAACAAAGTCGAAGTGCGGCGTGTCGCCACGGATGATCGCGCCCAGCGCGGCGATGGCGTCGTAGTCGCTGGTCTCCGCGAGGCGCTGCGCGACGAGGGCGAGTTCGAACGCACCCGGCACCCAGTAGACCTCGATGTCATCCTCGGCGACGCCCATCTCGATCGCAGTCTGGAGCGCGCCGTCGCGCATCT
>JAUXUW010000238.1 GCA_030684635.1 Dehalococcoidia bacterium | reverse complement strand
ACGCCAGCATCGGCGCCGGCCTCCGGCGCATCGAGGCGCTCACGGGGCGCGCGGCTGAAGCGTTCGTGGAGGAGCGGCTGGCGCTGGTGAACTCGCTCGCACGCCGGTTCCGGGTGCCCGCGCCTGACCTCGCCGCGCGCGTGGACGCGCTGGAGCAGTCGCTGGCCGAGGAGCGCAAGCGCGCCGAGGAGGCCGCGAAGCGGGCCTCGGCAGGCGCCGCGGACGAACTCGCCGGGCGCGCGACCGTCATCGGTGGCGTCTCCGTGCTGATCGAGCGGGTCGTGGTGGAGAGCGCCGACGCGCTGCGCCCGATGGCGGAACGGCTGCGCCAGCAACTGACGAGCGGCTTCATCACCCTGGCTGCGGAGATCGACGGGCGCCCGAACTTCATCGTCGCCGCGACCGACGACGTGATCGCGCGCGGCTTGCGCGCGGATGAGATGGTGAAACTGGCTGCCTCGATCGCCGGTGGCGGCGGCGGCGGTCGCCCGCAACTGGCGCAGGCCGGCGGACGTGACGCGACCAAGATCGGCGAGGCGCTGGAAGCGGTGCGCGCCGCGGCAACGGAGCGCCTGAGCGGCGCGTAACACTATGAACGAACTCCTCCAGCGACTCCGCGATCTCCTGTCGGATCTCCTGTCGCGCCTCCGGCGCGAACCTGCCGATCCAGAGAACGCCGCCGCGGAGGATCAGGCCGCCCCCGACGAATCCCGCCGTTTCAGCCTGGATGCGGTCGTGGTCACCGCCTCGCGGTACGACGACGTCCCCGCGGTCATCGGCCGGATCGAGGTCGCCGCCTCGAACGAAGTGGTGCTGATCGTCCCCCGGGATGTGCGAGCGCTTCGACGCGCGAGCGCATGGCCACACCTCGCCGCCTACGCTCGTCAGTCCGGGGTCACCCTGGGTGTGATCGCCGACCGGCGGGACGTCCGGTCCCACGCCCGTGCCCACGGACTCCCCGCGGCATCCTCGCTCCAGGGCCTGCGCCGGGCGCGCGTGCGTGGCAGCGTCCGCGATGGTGGGGTCGGTACGCCGGGCGGCCGCATGCGCCTGCAGATCGTGATCGTCGCCGTCGCGGTGCTCGCAGCCGTCCTCATCGCCTGCTATCGCGTGCCCACCGCCACAGTCGTGATCGTGCCGCCGTCCCGACCGTACTCAACCTCCGTGGAGGCGCAGGTGAACGCCGTCATCGCGCAGTCGGATGCGGCACGCGGGATCATCTCCGTGTCCACGATCCGGCGAGACGTCACGACCGTCGTGTCGACCGCGACGACCGGGACGGCCGAGGTGGGCGACACGCGCGCCACCCTGGAGCTCCGCTTCTCCAACCAGGGCACCGCTGAAGTCCGTATCCCGGGAGGCGCGCGGATCGCGACGCCGGACCGCGACGTGTTCGTCACGGACGAGGACGTGGTGGTGCCGCCGGGTGAGCAGGCGATCGTTACGGCCACGGCCGACCGGCCCGGGACCCACGGCAACGTGGACATCGGCGAGGTCTCCGAGCCCGAGACACCACTCCCGAGCGAGATCTTCGTCGTGAACCGCACCCGCGGTGTCGGAGGCACGGACCGCACCGTGCCGGCTGTGTCGGCGGCCGACATCGACCGGGTACGCCAGATCGCCACCGGCGTCCTGGACCGGGTCGCGCTGGTAACCCTCGATAGCGCCGTCACGGGCGGGCGTCTGCTCCGTTCAACCGTGTCCGCGGCCATCTTCAGCGCGGTCCCGCTGCAGCAGTTGAACGAGCCGGCGGACGCCTTCCTCATGGAGTATGTGATCGTGGCCGCGGCGCTGTGGATCCCGGACGGCGATGCCGCCGCGTACGGTGCCGAGGTGATCCGCAGTCAACTGGCGGAGGGCCTCGTGCTGCTGCCGGGCACCGTGACCGCCATCATCACCGAACCACTGGAACCGGGCGACGTGATCAAGGTGGACGCGAGCGGGCTGATCACGGACATCGCGCGCGTGGACGACCTCCCCGACCTCATCGCCGGCAAGAGCCCGGAGGAGGCGGCCCAGTTCATCAGCGAGCGCCTGGACCTGGAGGTGCCGCCCGTGATCACGATCCAGCCGAGCCTCATCCCGTGGCGCTGGCTGCCCCGACGTGCCGAGGCGATCGTGATCCGCCTGGAAGGGCCGCCCGACACGGGCGGGTCCTGACCCAGCCCATGCGCTGGCTCGGCGTGGACCCCGGCCTGGCCCGCGTCGGCCTGGCGATCTCAGACCCGGACGAGCGGATCTGCGTACCGCTGGAGATCGTCCCCGCGAGCGCCGCCTTCCCGGCGATCCGCGCGATCGCGGCGAGAGACGGCGTGGGCGGGGTCGTCGTCGGGATCGCGCGGCTCCCCTCAGGCGACGAGGGCGACGCAGCACGGATGGCGCGCGCGCTCGGTGAGCGCGTACGGCGTTCGCTGGGGCTGCCCGTAGAATATGAAGACGAGGCGTTCACCTCGCACGAGGCGGAGCGGCTGGTCGGCCGGAGCCGACCGAGCGATGACGTTGCCGCCTCGCTGATGCTCCAACAGTTCCTGGACCGCCGGCGTGCCGGCACCACCACCCAGCCGACGGAGGACGCGCCGGATGACGAAGCGTGACCCGCTGACCATCGCCACTGCCGCGCTCGTCGCGTGGGCGCTGATGGCGGGCGCCCTCGCCGCGATCCGCCTGCGCGACACCGGATCGTCCCTGGGCGCCTCAATCGCGGCGGCGGCTACGCCCGCGCCGGCTCCCGGCGCCACCCTGCAGCTGGACATCCCGGACGGCGCCTCGGCCGACCGCATCCTGGACCTGCTCTTCGGGGCCGGCGTCGCCGCGGACCGAGAGGCGCTGGGTACTCTGCTCGCCTTCACCGGCATCGGCGGCGAACTGCTCGCCGGTCGCTACGAGTTCACGCTGAACACACCGCCCGCCGAGATCCTTCGCCGGCTCCGAGGCGGCCCGGACCGCATCGAACGGATCACGTTCCGCTCCGGCCTCCGGACCGAGGAGATCGGCGAGATCCTGGAGCGAGAGCGGATCTTCACGGCCGCGGACTGGCAGGCGGCCGTCGCCGCGGCGCGGCCGCGTGACTTCATGGCGGACGAGGACCTGCTGGGCTACCTGCTCCCGGACACCTACGAACTGGACGCGGAGACCACCGCCGCGTCGCTCCTGGACGCGATGCTCGACCGGTTCGAGGCGCAGGTCACCCCTGACCTCGTTGCGGACGCAGAGGGACAGGGCTGGTCGCTCTACGAGATCCTGACGCTCGCCGCGGTGGTCGAGCGCGAAGCGGTGCACCCGGAGGAGAAGCCGCAGGTCGCCGCGGTCTTCCGTAACCGGCTCGCCCTGGGCATGCCGCTGCAGGCGGACCCCACGGTGCAGTTCGCGATCGCACAGGACCCGGTGCAGGGGATCGTCTCGGTGTTCGAGTTCGGCTGGTGGAAAGCCGAACTGACGCTGGACGACCTGGCGTACGACTCGCCCTACAACACCTACCTCTACCCGGGCCTCCCGCCGGGCCCGATCGCCAACCCTGACATCGATTCGATCCGCGCGACGATCTCGCCGGCGGCCACGGAAGACCTCTACTTCGTCGCCTCACCGGCGTGTGACGGCCGTCACCTCTTCGCTGCGACGCTGGAGGAGCACAACGCCAACGTGGAGCGCTTCCGCGCATCCGGCTGCGGAGAGACGCGGTGAGCCCGCGCACGCGCACCATCGCCCTGCTCGGGCACCCCGTCTCGCACTCCCTTTCCCCGCGCTTCCAGCAGGCCGCGCTCGACGCAATGGGCGTGGACGCGCGGTACGAGGCGTGGGACGTGGAGCCGGAT
>JAUXUW010000222.1 GCA_030684635.1 Dehalococcoidia bacterium | reverse complement strand
GCTCGTCGCCGACCTCGACCCGGCCGCCGCGGAGGCCGCCGCCGCGCGGCTTGCCGCCGGCCCCGGTGGGGACGCCGCGCGCATCGCGTGGATGCGCGCCGATGTCGCGAGCACCGAGGCGGGCCCGGCGATGGTCGCGCGCGCCGTGGAGTCGTTCGGTGGCGTCGACATCCTCGTGAACAACGCCGGGATCTTCCCCTTCGCATCCGCGCTGGAGATGACGCCCGAGTTCTTCGACAAGGTGATCGCCGTGAACCTGCGTGGCACGGTGTTCGCGGCGCAGGCGGCGGCGCGCCAGATGGTCGCGCAGGGCCGCGGGGGTCGCATCATCAACATCGCCTCGGTCGATGGCCTGCATCCCTCGATGGTTGGCCTCGCCGCGTACGACGCCTCGAAGGGCGGCGTGGTGATGTTCACGAAGAACCTCGCGCTGGAGATGGCGCCGCACGGCGTGCTGGTGAACGCGATCGCCCCCGGCGGCGTCGACACCGATGGCGTCCGCAAGATGCAGGGCCTGCCGCCCGCCGCGCCCGGCGCGGAACCGCTCCCGCTACCGACCGTCCCGCTGGGCCGCATGGCCCGCCCCGACGAGATCGCGACTGTCGCCGTCTTCCTCGCCTCGCCCGCCGCGAACTACATGACCGGCGAGATCGTCGTCGTCGATGGCGGCATGCTCATCAGCTAGGTCGCTCGGTCGCTCGCCGCGACGGGCGGGGGCTGCCGCCGTCGTGCCCGGCCCGCTCGCCGACCGACGGGGCCCGTCCGAGCCCTCGCCCCTACTCCGGGATGTACGCCGAGCCCTTCGGCCACACATCGTCCGGCAGCTCCGACACCTTCCCGATGAAGTTCGGCGCGCGCTGCTCGAGGAACGACACCACGCCTTCCTTCGAATCCGGCGACCCGCGCAGCGCGCGGCCCATCGCAGACTCCGCCAGCCACGCCTCGTGCGGATGGAGCGTGCTCAGCCCCTTCCACACCGCCTGCCGTGTGAACGCCACCGTCAGCGGCGCCGACTGCCCCACGATCTCGTCCGCGATCTCACGCGCGCGGTCCATCAGTGCGTCTGGCTCCACCACCTCGGACACCAGGCCGCCCTTCAGCGCCTCCTCCGCCCCGAAGACGCGCCCGGAGTAGAGCCACGACAGCGCCTGCTCCACCCCCACGATCCGAGGCAGGAACCAGGACGCCGCCGACTCCGGCGCGATGCCGCGTTTCACGTACACGAAGCCGAAGCGGCCCTGCGTGGAACAGATGCGGATGTCCATCGCCAGCAGCGAGGAGGCCCCGAAGCCCACCGCCGCGCCGTTCACGGCCGCGATCACCGGCTTCGGGAAGTCGAACAGGCGCATCGTGATGCTGGAGGTGCGCTCGTTGGAGGCCGGCGGCGCGCTCCCGTCCGCCGGCGCCGAGGATGGCCCCGCGGACATGTCCGACCCCGCGCAGAAGGCGCGGCCTGCGCCCGTGAAGATCACCGCCCGCACCGCGTCGTCCGCGGCGGCCAGGTCCAGGGCCGCGTTGGTCTCCTCGGTCAGGCGCCGCGTCTGCGCGTTCATCTTCTCCGGCCGGTAGAAGGTGATCGTCGCCACCCCCCGCTCGACGTCGTAGACGATCTCCTCGAAGTCCATCGCGCTCCCTCTCCGTCGCCTCGGGCCGCCCTCGGTCGTCCCGCCTGTCCGAGGCGCACGTTAGCGGAACGCGGGGCGAGGGGGGGAGGGGGCGCGGAACGAGCCGCTTAGATCCAACTCTGACCACTCCGCTATCTCCGGCTCCCCTCAGTCCGCTTCAGATGCTGAGCGGGGCCCAGAAGGCCCCGCTCATGTCGACTACCGGTTCATCGATGCTTAGACCGTGGCGAGAATGCGGAAGCGCTGCTGAAACCCCCGGCGTTCGATGACCCGCTCTAAGAGATCCATCAGCGACTCGTCTTGAACAGAGGTCAGCGTTGCTTCCTCGACGATTTCACCCAAGCCGCCCATAAAGGCATCCAAGAAGGAGGGGCTCGCGGCCTTGACGCCCTCGAAATTGATCTCGATCGTGTCCTTCAAGCCCCTCGTCCGGATCTCGCTTACTACCGCGTCAGCACGCTGACGCGTTGCGAACGTGGTTCCAAAGTCCTTCAGCCGTACCGATGTCATTTTCTGGTGTCCTCCCCAGGGTGGCGGTTGCGGACTATACGTCACGTATTCAAGAGTAACAAGTGTGTCATAGATTCGTGGGGTCGCTGGGTCGGCTCATCCGGGTTTCTATCTAAATTTCACGGGAATTTCGACGGCGACGAGCGTGCCGTCGAACCTTGCCGTCACCTCGCGAGAGAGGTCGTATCCGAACCCCTTAGCCACGAGACCGTGTCCCGAATGGATTGTCACCAGACGTTCCGGCCCCGAAAGGGCCGTGGCACGAATCTCCGCCAAGCCGTACCCGCGAGTCGGCGCGTCGGTGCCAGTCACGCCTTCTTCGAACGCCAGACTGATCGCCTCGCGGTCATCAGTCTTTCCGAGGCTCGCCGAGATGCCTCGACCAGCGTCCGCTACGGCGACCTCCACGAACCAGTGATCCTCACCGAAGATTTGGCGCTGACGAACCTGTGCCAGAGCGAACCCGCCTTCCGGGCAGTTCGCGTGCCAGATCACGTTGTCCGCCGCCTCTGCAAGAACGAGGCTGACATCTTGCAGGAGGTTCCCCGGGAGTTTTCCTGATTTGAGGAACTCGGTCTCCAGCGAGCCGACCAAATTTTCCACGTCCGTGAAGGTCTTGAAGTTGTGGATCGGCAGAAGCGGAAGGATCCGTCGAATCGGAGGGCCAAGGTCTGAATGCCACTCCCACTCGCCGAAGGTCCCGAGTGCATCACGCCAGCCAGCCGTGTCCAACAACCGAAGGGCGTAGCGGTTGTTGGGACGTTTGATTGTGATCCGACAACCATGCCTGGCAAGCTTGCCGATCGCCGCAATCAAGCCAACCAAGACCGATGGCGCAGCTTGTCGCCACTTCGAGAGATCGATAGTCACGTCCGAACCCGGCTCAACGGCACCAAGGGTCCATGAAATGCGGAGATCCGCGATGCTGCGAAGATCCGACCGTGGTGTGAAGGTCACCTGAGTCAAGCGAGTACCTCTTTGGCCTGCTGAGCGATCATCTCAAGTGCCAACTCCAGAACCCGTGGGTGGTGGATCGCCAGTTCACCCCGCTCCCACCGGGCGACGGTATTCGCGGGCACGTCAAGTTCTGCGGCTAAGTCGCGTTGCGACATTCCCAGGCGAACCCGCTCGGCTCGAAGGCTTGCTCCGTCTAGCATAAGGAAAGTATACGACACGTATAGTCTACTCGCACAGAGGGGCTCGCTTGCCCATCGACGCAGATGGATCCGGCTGACGTCACTCTTGTGTCGCGGCGCCCGATCTTCGGTCGCTCTGAGAGGGGACGCCAAGACGGATTTGGCAGTTGGGAACCTCGCTTCTCCGCGCCTCCTCCCTCCCTCCCGAGTTTCACACCTTCATTACACTTGGATCGCGGATCGTGAACGCAGGGGCGGCATCCTGATTGCGGGATGGGTCGCGCCCGACGCGACGGCTCGCAATTAAACATGTAGTGGTGGGAGCGGTTGCGAGCCGTAGCAGGGAGTCCTTCGGGGCTCTTCGGGCCGGCCCTACCCGGTACCTCTCCCTCGTCGAGCAAGAACCACTGATGCCACCAACCATCCTGGTCGCCGACGACGAACCCAACATCATCAAGTTGCTCCGCCTCTACCTCCGCGAAGAGGGGTACGAGGTCACCTCCGCGCGCGATGGCCGCGAGGCGGTGGAGCGGTTCCGCGCCGACAAGCCGGACCTCGTCATCCTGGACCTGATGATGCCGTTCCTCGGTGGGTTCGAGGTCTGCCAGGAGATCCGCAAGGACTCGGACGTCCCGATCATCATGCTCACCGCGCGCGCGGACGATGTCGACAAGATCGTCGGTCTGGAGATGGGCGCGGACGACTACGTCACGAAGCCGTTCAACCCGCGCGAGCTGATCGCGCGCGTGAAGGCCAACCTGCGCCGTCGCGAGTGGGATCGCCAGTCCGGCGAGACCGAGGAGCCCCAGCCGGTCACCCACGGCGACGTCACCCTCGACCCCGCCAGCCGCGACGTGCTGGTCGCCGGCGAGCGCGTCCGCCTCCGCCAGCGCGAGTTCGACCTGCTCGAGGCGTTCATGCGCCACCCGAACGTGGCGCTGGACCGCGAACGCCTGCTCTCGCTCGTGTGGGGCGAGGACTTCTATGGCGACGCCCGCACGATCGACGTGCACGTGGCGTGGCTGCGCGAGAAGTTGAAGAAGGCCCAGCCGAAGATCGAGACGGTGTGGGGCGTCGGCTACAAGTTCGTCCCCGGCGAGCCGCGCCCCGCCTGATGACGCTCCCGCCCGATGAGGGCCGTAGATGAAGATCGCCCGTCGCCCGTCCGCTGACCTCGGGGCCTGCTGATGCTGGGGAGCTTTCGCGCGCGCCTGCTCTCCGGCTTCGCGATCGTGATCGCGCTGACGCTGTTCCTGTCCGCGTCCGCGTTCATCCTGCTCCTCCGTGAGCAGCAGGCAGACGCGGCCGAGGCGCGCATCGGCATGCTGGTGGGCCCGATCACGGAGCAGGTGCGCACGCGCGAGTCGCAGGGCTGGCCGCAGGAACTGATCCGCGTCGAACTTCTCGCGGTGGCAGAGTTGTACGACTTGCGAGTGCTGCTGCTGGACCGCGAGGCGCGGGTGGTGCTGGACACGGACCCGCAGCAGCCGGCGCTGGGCCAGGTGCTGGCGACCGCGTTCACGGAGCCCGTCGCCAACCCCGGGATGATGCAGACCTTCCGCACGCAGCGCGTCAGCGTGGCGACGGCGGACCTCTACCTGTTCATGGCCTCCGACGCGCCCTCCGCGCGCGACGACCTGAGCGGCGTCCGCGTGGTGGTGGCGGTGCCGGCTGGCGACGTCCGAGGCGCGTGGGCGGAACTGCTGCCGCGCCTGGGCATGGCCGGCCTCGGCGCCGGCATCGTGGCGGTGGTATTCGCAACGCTGTTCGCCGCGCGCATCACTACGCCGATCGCGCAGGTGACGCGCGCCTCGCAGGCGATGGCGCAGGGTGACCTGGACCAGCGCATCGAAGTGGACGGCACGGATGAGGTGGGGCGGCTCGCCTCCGCGTTCAACCTCATGTCGGCGCGCATCAGCCGCAGCGACCAGTCGATGCGCGACCTGCTCGCGAACGTCTCGCACGAACTCAAGACCCCGCTCACCTCGATCCAGGGCTTCTCGCAGGCGATCGTGGACGGCATCGGCGGCGACCCGAAGGACGCGGCCGAACTGATCCACGAGGAGGCCGAGCGCATCCGTGTCCTTGTCGATGACCTCCTCTACCTCTCCGAGATTGAATCCGGCACGGTCCGCCTGGACTTCGAGGCGGTGGACCTGGACGCGGTGCTGGAGGGCACGTTGCGGCGCTTCCGCTTCCTCGCCGAGGAGCGAGAGGTGACGCTGGACTCGCTACTGGCGGGCGGCACCATCCGCGCCGACGGCCGGCGGCTGGAGCAGGTGTTCGCGAACCTGCTGGACAACGCGATCCGCTTCGCGCCTCCCGGCACGCCCGTGCGTGTGACCGCGAAGCAGGTCGCGGACGGCGTGCTGGTGGAGGTGCACAACGGCGGCGAGCCGATCCCGGCGGAGGCCCTCCCGCGCGTGTTCGACCGCTTCTACCAGGTGGACCGCGCCCGATCCTCCGGCCCCCATCGCGGCCTGGGCCTGTCAATCGTCCAGGAACTGGCACAAGCGCACGGCGGCTCGGTGTCCGTGGACTCCACCGCCGAGCGCGGCACCACCTTCTCCGTCTTCCTCCCGGGCACGCCGCCGCCGGCGGGCTTGGCTTCCACCGCCTCCGCGGCGGCGACCTCGGCGGCAACGATGACGCATACCCCCACGCACGCCCTTGATGCTGGGGGAAGGATGGAGCGACCAGGATGAACGAACAGAACGGACGCGCACGGCTGCCGCTGTTGCTGGCGGTCGCGGGCAGCCTCGGGGTGGCCGCGGGCGCGCTGGGCTTCGGCCTCTGGAACGAGGCGAACGCGGACGACAACGGTGGCAGCGGGGCGCAGGAGTACCGCGTCGACCGTGAGCGTGCCCACGAACACCTCGACCGCGCGCTGGACGTCTGGGAGGACTGGCGGAGGCAGCACGGCGACGGCCTGCCGGCGATGCCCGGCTTCGCGCCTGGGATGATGCCGGGGGGCATGCCGTTCGACCTCGAAGCGCTCGAAGGCTTCGGCGTAATGATGCGCGGCGGGCCGCTGCTGGGTGTGAGCGTGGATGACGCGCTCGCCGTGACCGCGGTTGCCGAGGGCTCCGCGGCGGAGGATGCCGGCGTACAGGTGGGCGACCGCATCGTGAAGGTCGCCGGTGAGCCGGTCGCCGACCTCGCCGCCGTGCGCGCGGCGATCGCGGCCGTCGAGCCTGGTGCGACGTACGACCTCACCGTAGAGCGCGACGGCCGCGAGCAGACGCTCCACGCGGTTCGTCCGGCCACCCCCGCGTTCGACCTCGAATCGCTCATGCCGTGGCTGCATGAGCACCTCGATCAGATGCCCCGCTCCGGCCCGATGACCCCGGGCACCCCTCGTCAGAACGGCGCCGGCCCGAGCGGTGGTGCGAACTCCTACTGATCGAGCCAAGGCGACCCGGCTCGACCCGCGAGCCGCAATGATTTCTGACGAATTCTGACGGTCTTTGTGATGCGGCAAGAGTGCATCACATTTCTATGAATAACATATGTGTTGACAGGCCGTCATTCGCGAGCCTAGCCTCCGGCTGGTTTCCACCGCAGAAGAGCCACCACGACCAGCGTCGACGGAGCTCGGGCGGGGAGCCAGAAGGAGACGTGCCATGCCGAAGGGAAATTACTGGACCAGCCGTAGAGTCAGCCGCCGAACCGCCCTGCGGGGTGCCGGGCTGGGGCTCCTCGGGCTCACCGGGGCCGCGCTGATCGGGTGTGGTGGCGACGACGGGGCGCTGCAGGCGACCAGTACGCCGGGCGCGGGCGCCACGGCAGCACCAGTACTAGGAGGCGCTACTCCTGTCCCCGCGGATCAGGTGCGCCTGCAGGCCGGCCAAACGTACTCCGGGATCTTCCCGACACCCGCGGAGATGAACCCGCTGGTCAACGGGAAGTACGGCGGCACGCTCAAGTTCCGCAACTTGGACTCGCCGCACATGGACTTCAACCGGATCCTGTCATGCACTGTCGGCACCCCGAACGACCTCACCAAGAACAAGCTCTTCCGTCTCGTGGTCGGTGCGCAGGCGGATCCCAGCGCGATCGAGATTGAGCCGGACCTGGTCGAGTCGTACGAGATCTCGGCCGACCTCATGCAGTACACATTGCACCTGCGCAAGGGCGTGAAGTTCCACAACGTGGCACCGACGTTCGGACGCGAACTTGACTCCGAGGACATCAAGCTCTCGATCCAGCGCTACCAGGGGCCCGGCGTCCAGAAGGACGTCTTCGCTGACGTCACCAGGATCGACACTCCGGATGCGCACACCGTGGTGATCACACTCGGTCAGCCAATGGGCGAGTTCCCGCACATGGTCGCATCCTGGTCGTACATGGACGCCCGCGAGATGGTCGCCGACCTGGACTTCCTGGGCCAGCACGCGGTCGGTACCGGGCCGTTCATCCACGAAAGCTGGACTCCGAAGGAAGGCCATGAATTCGTACGGAACCCCGATTACTTCGAGGAGGGCCTGCCGTTCCTGGACCGTGTGAGCGCTCGGGTGATGGAGGACACCAGTGCGATCCAGTCCGCATTCATCACAGACAACGTCCACGAATACACGGCTGCCAACGTGGATGTTGCCAACCAGATCCTGGGAGGCGCGCGCGACTCGGCGGTGCTCCTCAATCACCTGCGCGTGCAGGGCGCCAACACCGGCGGGTTCCACTTCCAGATGAAGAACCCCGTCTGGCAGGACGAGCGCGTCCGCCGCGCATTCTCGATGGCCATTGACCGCAAGGAGTGGGCAATCGCACAGAACGGCGCTGAGGATGCCGCACAGTCCGGCAACGGCTACTCGACCGGACCGATGCCGTGGAGTGTGCTGCACGCCGAGGTACCGGATCTCTCCACGCAGGGCCCGTACTACCAGTACAACCCGGCGGAGAGCGCCAAAATGATGGAGGCGGCGGGCTACAGTGAGTCCAACCCGCTCTCCACGGAGATGGCGGTTTGGTACAAGCGCGTCGAGTGGGGCGAGATCATGATCCCCATGCTCAACCAGATCCCGCAGATCAAGGCCACGTTCCGCCAGGTCGACAACCCGACGGCGGTCACGATGTTGAACACGCGGAACTGGACCGACATCTTGAACATCACGTGGGGGCCGCCCGCCTATTCCGTGGATCAGGTGCTCTATCCCTGGTATCACTCGACGGGTGGGCTGAACCACAACAATGTCAATGACCCCACCATGGACCAACTGGTCTCCGCGCAGCGCGCGGAGGCCGACCCGGCGCGGAAGTTGGAGTTGTGGAGCCAGGCGGAGGCGCGCATCTTCGACCAGATGTGGGACGTGTTCACGCCGGAGAACTTCGTACGACGTGGGATGTGGCACAACTACGTCATGAACTACCGCCCGCACGGGTTGGGTGGCCTGACATGCTACGCGACGGCTCAACTGCGGTCCGTGTGGCTGGATAATTAGGAGTGCTCCCCGGGCGGGTGCGCGGGAGATGCCGCCACCGCCCGGCATCGGCGAATACAGTGAGGCCCGGCGGTCACCCGTCGGGCCTCACTCGTGCCTTGCTCCACGATCGGTCAGGCGCTGTGGTGGAGCAGCCAGAATTCGTACGCATCCTGCAGAGCCAGCCACGACGCCTCGATCACGTCGGTCGAGGCGCCCACCGTGCGCCAGCGACGGAGGCCGTCCGTGCTCTCCACCAGCACGCGCACGGCCGCATCCGAGCCGGCGTAGGAGTTGATGATGCGCACCTTGTAGTCCACGAGGTGCACAGACTCCACGCCGGGGTACACCTGCAACAACGCCTTCCGCACCGCCGCGTCCAGTGCCGACACCGGCCCATTGCCCTCGGCGGCCACCTGCTCCAGGCGCTCGCCGATGCGCATCTTCACCATCGCCTCGGCCATCATCTCGTTGCGGTCGGCCGAGGCCATCCCGCCCCCGCCCACGTGGCGGCGCCGCGTCACGATCAGGAAGTCCTCCAGCGCGAACGGCGCGACGTACCCCTCCAGCGTGCGCCGCACGAGGAGTTCGAAGGACGCCTCCGCGGACTCGAACGCGGAGCCCTTCGACTCGCGTTCCTTCACACGGGCGAGCGCGCGCTGCGCCTGCGCGTCCGTGAGGTCGAGCGACACGCCCTGCTCGCGGAGTTTCTCGATGATGTTGCGGCGGCCGGAGAGTTCCGACACCAGGACGCGCTCGGTGTTTCCGACCGTGAGCGGGTCGACGTGGGTGTAGGAGCCGGGCGACTTCGTGATCGCGGCGACGTGCAGGCCGGCCTTGTGTGCGAAGGCGCCCGTGCCGACATACGGCTGCTGCGGGTCGACGGGGAGGTTCGCCAGTTCCTGTGCGAACAGCGCCGTTTCCGTGAGCCGTCGCAATTGCTCGTCCGTGACGACGTCGAGCCCCATCTTCAACTTGAGGTCCGCGATCACCGAGACGATGTTGGCGTTGCCGGTGCGCTCGCCCCAGCCGTTGAGGCAGGCCTGCACCTGCGTGGCGCCAGCGCGCACCGCGATCAGCGTGTTCGCGACGGCCGCATCGACATCGTTGTGGGTGTGGATGCCGACGCGACAGGAGACGGCGCCGAGGGCGGCCTCGACGGCGCGCTCGATCTCCCACGGCAGCGAGCCGCCGTTGGTGTCGCACAGCGCGACCGTGCTGACGCCCGCCCGCTCCGCCGCCCGCAGGGAGGCGAGCGCGTAGTCGGGGTCCTCTCGAAACCCGTCGAAGAAGTGCTCGGCATCGAACACCACCTCGCGGCCCTGGCCCACGAGGTACGCGACCGAGTCACGGATCATCGCGAGGTTCTCTTCCTCGGTGGTCTGGAGCACCTCGCGCGCCTGCTTCGAGGAGGACTTGCCGACGAGGGTGATGACGGGCGTCTCCGCGTCCAGCACGGAGCGGATCGCCGGGTCGGTCGCGGCGTCGCCGCCCGCGCGCCGCGTGGAGCCGAACGCGACGAGGCGTGCGTGCTTCAGCGTCAGCGACTTCGCGCGTTGAAAGAACTCGGCGTCCTTCGGGTTGGAGCCCGGGTAGCCGCCCTCGATGTAGTGCACGCCGAGGTCGTCCAGTTTTTGGACGATCAGTAGCTTGTCCTCCAGCGACAGGCTCAGGCCTTCCATGCCCAGGCCGTCGCGGAGGGTGGTGTCATACAGCATGATCTTGGAGGCAGGTGGCGTCATTTCGCGTCGTGTCGCTCTCTGGCAGGCCGCGTCTCACGCGGCCGCATCCGGTTCGCCTCGGCGGCGTCGGGCGCGGTCGGTCATGCTGTCAGGGAGACCGAGGTGACGCGCCGGCGCAGCGTCGAGAGGTGTGTCTCGATCGCTATCGGTGGAGAATGATCGCCGCCGCCGGCCACAGGGGCCGGGCAGCGTGCACCGTCTTTCGGGTCGCGGGCGCGTTTGTCATAACGGTTTGAGTGTAGGGTCGCCCCCGGTGGGCGCGCAACGAGGCGAGGCGACGTGATCGAAGACCACGATGGAAGCCCGGTGGAGGGTGCCCTGGAACGCCCCGGTGCGCGCGTGCTGGTGCTGGAACCGGGTGGCCGCGTGTTGCTCTTTCGCTCCACCACCGCCGCCGGCATGTGGCTCTGGTTCCCGCCCGGCGGCGGGGTAGAGGAAGGCGAGAGTTACGAGGACGCCGCGCGCCGGGAACTCTGGGAGGAGACGGGGCGGCAGGATCCCCTCGGCCCGTGCGTCTGGACGCGCGATTCCACGTTCTACTGGACGAGCGTAGGCGGCATGGTGCGCGGGCTGGAGCGGTACTACCTCGCCCGCGTGGACGCCCCGTTCGACCCGCGCCCGCAGCAGATCGGCGCCGACGAGGCGTACATGCGGCAGGATGGCTGGTTCCACTGGTGGAGCGCGGAGGAGATTGCCGACAACGCCGCCTTTGAGGTCTTCGTCCCGCGCCGCCTGCACGAACTGCTGCCGCCGCTGATCGCGGGCGATCTGCCCCCGGCCCCGTTCGAGGTGGGGCCGTGAGCGCCGCTGACCTCGATGGCTCCTCGGAAGAACGGGCGATCCCCCGCCCCGGTGCGCGCGTGATCGTGCTGGACGCCGTCGGCCACGTGCTGTTGATCCACCAGCGGTTCAACGACCGCGCGCTCTGGTTCTGCCCCGGCGGCGGGCTGCAGCCCGGCGAGACGCACGAAGACGCCGCGCATCGCGAACTCCGGGAGGAGGCGGGCATCGAGGCGGAACTTGGCCCGTGGGTGTGCCTCCGTCGCGCTCGCTGGGAGACGCGCGGCACCTGGTACGACACGACGGAGCGCTTCTACCTCGTTCGCCTGGCCGAGGAGACGCCGCCGATCGCCTTCACCCCGGGCGAAGATGAACTGACGACGCTGATCGAGGCGCGCTGGTGGGACCTTGCCGACCTGCGCGAGCAGGGCGTCCCGGTCTCGCCGCTCTCGCTGCTCGTGCTCCTCGGCCCGCTCGTCCGCGGCGTGGTGCCGGACGAACCGTGGGAGGTGGGGCTGTAAGGGCGCTCGCCCCCCGCCTACGCGCCGAGGCGGGCCAGGACGCGCTCGGCCATCTCACGGGTGGAGAGGTGGGGCGCACCCGGCGCGGCGAGATCCGCCGTACGGTCGCCGGCCTCGATCACGTCGGTGACCGCCTGCTCCACCGCGCGCGCCTCTTCCTCCAGGCCGCAGGAGTGCCGGAGCAGCATCGCGGTCGTGAGGATCATGGCGAGCGGGTTCGCGAGGCCCTTGCCGGCGATGTCCGGCGCAGAGCCGTGGATCGGTTCGTACATGCCCAGGCCGGTGCCGTCCTCGCGGAGCGTCCCGATCGAGGCGGACGGGAGCATGCCCATCGAGCCCGTCAGCATGGATGCTTCGTCCGTGATGATGTCGCCGAACATGTTGTCCGCGATGATCACGTCGAAGTCGCGCGGGCGTCGGATCAGGTACATCGTCATGGCGTCCGCGAGCACGTGCTCCAGCGTGACGTCCGGGTACTCCTTCGAGACCTCCGTCACCACCTCGCGCCAGAGGCGGGACGAGGCCATGACGTTCGCCTTGTCCAGGCTCGTCAACTTCTTGCGGCGCTCACGCGCCATGCGGAAGCCGAGGTGCGCCACGCGCGAGATCTCATCCTCGTTGTAGTAGTTCGTGTCCACCGCCTCGCGCCGGCCATTCACGACGCGGCGCTCCTGCGGCTTGCCGAAGTAGAGGCCGCTCGTCAGCTCGCGGATCACGACCAGGTCGACGCCCTCGATCACCTCGGGCTTCAGGGTGGAGGCGTTGATCAGCGCGGGGATCGCCACGACCGGGCGGAGGTTCGCCCACAGTTGCAGGCCGGAGCGCAGCGCCAGCAGACCCTGCTCCGGGCGCACGTCCGCATTCGGGTTGTCCCACTTCGGCCCGCCCACGGCGCCAAACAGCACCGCGTCGGATGCCTTCGCCTTCTCCAGCACCTCGGGCAGGATCGCCACACCGTGAGCGTCGATCGAGGCGCCGCCGACCAGGTCCTGCTCGAACTTGAAGACATGCTCGAAGCGCTGGCCGATCGCTTCCAGCACCCGCACGCCCTCGGCGGTGACCTCCGGCCCGATACCGTCGCCGGGAAGCACGAAGATGTTGAAGGTGGCCATGGAGGACTCCGATCCGCCGGACGCAACGAGAGGCCGAGTGTACCCCGGCCTCTCGTTGGGTTCAGGCTGCGGGCCCCGCTTACTCCACCGCGAGGATCACGCTGTACATCGCGCTGCTGCTCGGGTCGATGGAGGTGATGCTCACCGCCACCAGGTAACGGCCAGGCTCCAGGTCAGCGGGAAGCGCGACGGAGAGCCCGTCGGTCACGGCGAGCGGCTGGCCCTCGCCCCCTGGGTGCCACGCGGCGAATCCTTCACCGGTCGCCACTGGCTCGGCGGGTGCCGGCCAGAACATCACCGAGGTCACCTCGATCGGCGCCATCGCCAGGCCGCCGGTGATCTCGAGCGTCGTGCCGGCGGGCACCGTGACCTCCTCGGGCGGCGTGATGTAGCCGATCGCGTCGGCGCAGACCGCCGGCAGGCCGCTGCCGGTCGGGGGCGACCAGCAGTAGGAGCCGAGGCCAAGCGCATGCTCCACGCCGTCGACCTCGAAGGTGCCGGCGGGCGGCTCATCGGGGGTCGCCGGGGAGATACCGCCGCCGGCCGCGGGGTTCGGCGTTGGGCTCGTCTCCGACGAGACGATGATGGTCGGGTCTACGACGGTGCCGGTCGGTGTCGGTGAGGCCGGCTCGTCGCTCGAACAGGCTCCGAGGAGCAGTGCGAGGCCGGCCGCGGTGGCGATCGCGATCCGGGTGAGTCGGGTGGAATGGGTCTGGAGCATGGGGGTCCCTCCGGGTGTTGGTCCTCCTGCTCAGACGATCATCGAGGGGTTCTGGTTCCCGGGCGCGCCCCTCGAGCACCGGCCGCAGCCGCGCGCGCCGCGATCTGGCGCATCCCCGCGATGCGTTCCTCCGGCCCGCGTCCCAGCGCGCCATGGACGATGCGATAGATCGGCGCCACGGCGATATAGAAGCGCACGCGCTGCCGGACACCCTCGTCCAGGACGCCGGCGTAGCGTCGCCACACCCGTTCCAGGAACGGCCACGGGAAATCGTTGAGGACCCCAGCGAAGTCGATGGCCGGATCGGCGATGAGCGCGTCCGCGAAATCGATCACTCCGGTCAGGGCGCCCTCGGCATCCATCAGCAGGTGATGGCCGGAGAGGTCGCCGTGCACCAGCACCCGCGGGGCGGCCGAGGATGCACCGGCAGCGACGAACTCATCGGCGACGCCGCGCAGCCATTCGCGCGAACGCGGGCGCAGTTGCGGCAGCACCTCTTCGATGAGCGGGGCGTACTCGTCGCTCCACAGGTCACGCTCGCGCGCGCCGTGGCGGGTCGCCTCGCGCACCGGGATCGCGTGGAGGGTCGAGAGGAATCGCGCGATGTCCCCGGCGAGGCGTTCCCGTTCCGCGCGGCCGTGCACCGGGTGCTGCGCCAGCGGCTCGCCCGGGACCAGCCGGTGAGCCGTGCCGATCGAGGCGCCGGCGGCGTCGCGCAGCAGCGTCGCCTCGCGCGGCACGATCACCGCCAGCGGTGCGCGCTCGATCAACTCGAGCAGACGCACCTCCCGCTCAAGGTCACCGAGAGCCCACGGGGAGCGCGGCTTGGGGAGCCGGACGGCCCAGTCGCCGGAGGGCGACGGCACGCGGTAGGCCGCGGCCCCGTACCCCTCGCCCAGCCACGAGGCGCGTTCGGGCCGCGCTGACGCGTCCAGCGAGCGGATGGCTTCGATCACGGGCGCGGGCAGGGAGACGGTGGGGGAGCGCATGTCTCCCCCAACGGTACAGGGAACCGCGGGAGCGGGGCAGCGTCGACTCGATAGTCATGCGTGCGGATGAACCAGAAGGGCCGCGCTCACGCGCGGCCCTTCGAGTGTCTGCGAGGCCCCGAGCACTATCCGATCTTGAGGGTGCTCTCCGCGGCCTTCTTCGTGTCCGGCTTCAGCATCGACTTCCGGCGGTCTTCGAACTTCGCGATATCGGTGTCGTGCTGCATCGTGATGCCGATGTCGTCGAGGCCGTTGAGCGTGCGGTGCTTGATGAACGGGTCGATCTCGAACGTGCGCGTCCAGGCGCCGTCGGCGGTGCCGATGGTCTGGGCCTCCACGTCGATCACGATCTCGGCGGTCGGCAGTTCCTCGTGGCGCGCCATGAGGTAGTCGATGTCCGGCTGCGGCAGGACGATCGTGAGCAGGCCGACCTTCGAGCAGTTGTTGCGGAAGATGTCGGCGAATGAGGGCGCGATCACGGCCTGGATGCCCATGTCCTCCAGTCCCCAGACCGCGTGCTCGCGGCTGGAGCCGGAGCCGAAGTTCTGCTGGGCCAGCATGATCGGCGCGCCCTGGTAGGCGGGGACATTCAGGACGAAGTCCGGGTCCTTCCGCCACGCCTCGAAGGCGAACGGGCCGAAGCCGGACCGTTCGATCCGCTTCAGGAACTGCTTGGGCATGATCTGGTCGGTGTCCACATCCGCCTTGTTCAGGGGGATGGCACGACCGCGGACGGTGCGGATCTGTCGCATGGCTACTTCCACTCCCGGATGTCGACGAAGTGTCCCTCGATCGCCGCAGCCGCGGCCATCTGCGGGCTGACCAGGTGGGTGCGGCCGCCCGCGCCCTGCCGGCCTTCGAAGTTGCGGTTCGAGGTCGAGGCGCAGCGCTCGCCCGGCAGCAGGATGTCCGGGTTCATGCCCAGGCACATCGAGCAGCCCGGCTCGCGCCACTCAAAACCCGCGTCCAGGAAGATTTTGTCCAGGCCCTCCGCCTCCGCCTCGAACTTCACGAGGCCAGAGCCCGGCACCACCATCGCGCGGACGCCGTCCGCCACGTGGCGGCCCTTCACGGTCGCCGCGGCGACACGCAGGTCCTCGATGCGACCGTTCGTGCAGGAGCCGATGAAGACGCGGTCGACCTTCAACTCGTTGATCTTCTGGCCCGGCTCCAGGTCCATGTACTTCAGCGAGCGTTCCGCTGTCTCACGGGCGGACGGGGTGAGGGCTTCCTCCGGGCTGGGCACCACGCCCGAGACCGGGACACTCTGCGCCGGGGTGGTGCCCCACGTCACGTGCGGTTCGATCTCCTCGCCTTTGAGGGTGACCACCGTGTCGAAGACGGCGTCCTCGTCCGTGGCGAGCGCCTTCCATTCCTCCACCGCGCGGTCCCAGTCCTCGCCCGTGGGGGCGAAGTCGCGGCCCTTGAGGTACTCGAACGTTACCTCGTCCGGCGCGACCAGGCCGGCGCGCGCGCCACCCTCGATCGTCATGTTGCAGACGGTCATCCGTCCCTCCATGGAGAGGGAGCGGATCACGTCGCCGCGGTACTCGATCACGTGGCCGACGCCGCCGTCCACGCCGATCTTGCGGATGATCGCCAGCACCACATCCTTGGCCGTGACGCCGGGCATCAGCGAGCCGGTGACCTCCACGGCCATCGTCTTCGGCTTGCTCTGGGTCAGCGTCTGCGTCGCCAGCACATGCTCGACCTCGGACGTGCCGATGCCGAACGCGAGCGCGCCGAAGGCGCCGTGCGTGGAGGTGTGCGAGTCGCCGCAGACGATCGTCATGCCCGGCTGCGTGAGGCCGTGCTCCGGGCTGATGATGTGCACGATGCCCTGGCGGATGTCGAAGATGTCCCAGAGCGGGATGCCGAAGTCCTTCGCGTTCTGCTGTAGCGTGGCGATCTGCTGCGCGGACAGAGGGTCCGGGTTCTGCTGGTCGCGGTTGCTCGTCGGCACGTTGTGGTCGACGGTGGCGAGCGTCAGGTCAGGACGGCGCACCTTGCGGTCCGTCATCCGGAGGCTTTCGAAGGCTTGCGGGCTCGTGACCTCGTGCACCAGGTGCAGGTCGATGTACAGCAGGTCGGGCTCGCCCTCGGCGGTCCGGACGACATGCTGGTCCCAGATCTTTTCGATAATCGTCTTGGCCACGGCTCACTCTTCCCCTGTGATTGGTGACGAACGCTACCGCGAGGCGGCGGCGATCGCGCGGTTCAGCGCGTGCAGGTACGCGCGTGCACTGGCTACCAGAATATCCGTATCGGCGGCGCGGCCCTGGTAGGTCCCGCCGTCCGTCTGCACGCGGATGGTGACCTCGCCCTGGGCGTCGATCCCCTCTGTTACAGACTTCACGCTGAACTCGGTCAGCTCGTTTTTCATCCCGGTCACCCGGTTGATCGCCTGGTAGATCGCGTCCACCGGCCCGGTGCCGATGGCCGCATCCTGGTGGAGCTTCCCGTTGGCGTCGATCAGTCGCACGCTGGCGGTCGGCGCGCCGTGGTCGCTGCTGGAGACCTGCACGAGGTCCAGCGTCCACGCATCCGTCACCTGGATCTGCGTCTGCTCGCTGATGATCGCCATCAGGTCGCGGTCGTCCACCTCGTCCTTGGCGTCCGCCACGTCCTTGAACGCGGCGAAGATGCGCGCGAACTCCTCATCCGTGGGGTGCACCGCCAGGTCCGCCAGGCGGGCGCGCACCGCGTGCGAGCCGGAGACCTTGGTCAGGACGATGGAGTCCCCGGCCGGAATGCCGATCGTCTCCGGGTCCATGATCTCGTAGGTCTCGCGCATCTTCAGGATGCCGTCCTGATGGATGCCGGAGGAGTGGCGGAAGGCGTTCTTGCCCACCACCGCCTTGTGCGGCTGCAGGGCCATGCCGGACAGCCGCTCCACCAGCTTGCTGGCCGTGTAGAACTCCCGCGTGACCACGTCCGTGTGGACGTTCATGAAGTCCGCGCGCGTCTTGATCGCCAGCACGACCTCCTCCAGCGCCGCGTTGCCCGCGCGCTCGCCGATGCCGTTGATGGTGCCCTCCACCTGCCGCGCGCCACCGAGGATGCCCGCCAGCGAGTTCGCCGTGGCCATGCCCAGGTCGTTTTGGCAGTGGACGGAGATGCGGATCGCCTCCGACTCCGGCACGTTCTTCCGGATCGAGCGGATCAGGTCCTCGAACTCGCTCGGGATCGCGTAGCCCACCGTGTCCGGGATGTTGATCGTGGTCGCGCCCTCCGCGATGGCAGCGCGGACGATGTCATAGAGGAACAGTCGGTCGGAACGCGTCGCGTCCATCGGCGAGAACTCAACGTCGGAGACGTACTTCTTCGCGTGCGCTACGGCGGAGCGGGCCATCTCCAGCACGTCTTCTTTGTGCTTGCGGAGTTGCTGGCCCATGTGGATCTCGCTGGACGAGATGAACACGTGGATGCGCGGCGACTCCGCGCCCCGCACGGCCTCGTAGGCCGTGTCGATATCGGCATGCACAGCGCGGGCGAGGCCGGCGATGACCGGGCCCTTCACCTCGCGCGCGATCGCCGCGATCGCCTCGCGGTCGCCGGGGGAGGTGGCCGGGAACCCGGCCTCGATGATGTCCACGTTGAGGCGGGCCAGTTGGCGGGCGATCTCCACCTTCTCGTCCATGGTGAAGGAGATGCCGGCGCTCTGCTCGCCGTCTCGCAGCGTGGTGTCAAAGATGTAGATCTTGTCGGTGTCGGTCATGGTGCTTCGTATTCCTGGGTGCGCGGTCCTGCTCGTCGGCGGAGGTCAGCCCTCCCTTCCGCCCGAGGTCAGGCGGAGGAGGGCTGCGTAAGGCCGAGGCCCAGGCCGCGGAGGCCCAGCCCACGGAGGTCGACCAGGCCGGAGCCCAGTGCGACCGGCGAGGCGGAGACGGCGAGAGGCCGGCTCAAGCCGGCCTCTCGCTGGGTGGACGCCAGCGCGGACACGCCCGGCCGCGAGACGTACGGGCGTACGTCAGCGGTCCCGGGGTGCGACGCGACAGCGTCCGAGGTCATCGGCGGGTGCTACTTCCCCTGCTTCAGCCAGGCCATCATGCCGCGGACCTCTTCGCCCACGGTCTCGATGGGGTGCTCCGCGTTGATGCGGCGCAGCGCCTTGAAGTGCGGCTGGCCGGCCTGGTTCTCCAGGATCCACTCGCGGGCGAACTGCCCGGACTGGATCTCGTCCAGGATCTTCTTCATCTCCGCCTTCTGGGCGGGCGGCGAGACGCGCGGGCCGCGCGTGTAGTCGCCGTACTCAGCGGTGTCGCTGATCGAGTCGCGCATCTTCGCCATGCCGCCCTCATACATGAGGTCAACGATCAGCTTCACCTCGTGGAACGTCTCGAAGTAGGCGGACTCGGGCTGGTAGCCAGCCTCGATCAGCGTCTCGAAGGCGTTCTTGATCATCTGGGTCAGGCCGCCGCAGAGGATCGCCTGCTCGCCGAACAGGTCGGTCTCGGTCTCCTCGCGGAAGGTCGTCTCCAGGATGCCGGAGCGGGTGGAGCCGATGCCCTTGCCGTAGGCCAGCGCCGTCGCCAGCGCGCCCTCGGTCGCGTCCTGGTGGACGGCGACGAGCGCCGGCACCGCGCCGCCCTCCGTGTAGACGCGCCGCACGAGGTGGCCTGGGCCCTTCGGCGCGATCATGGAGACGTCCACGCCCTCCGGCGCCAGGATCCGGTTGAAGTGGATGTTGAACCCGTGGGCGAACATCAGCGTCTTGCCGGGGGTCAGGTGCGGGGCGATGTGGTCGTCGTAGACCTGCTTCTGGACCTGGTCGGGGACCAGGATCATGATCACGTCCGCGGTCTGCGCCACCTCGTCCACGGTGCCGACCTTCAGGCCGGCCTCCTGGACCTTCGCCCAGGACTTCGAGCCCGGGTAGAGGCCGACCACGACGTCGACGCCGGAGTCGTGGAGGTTCTGCGCGTGGGCGTGCCCCTGCGACCCGAAGCCGATGATGCCGACCGTCCTCCCCTTCAGGACGCCCAGGTCTGCATCGGCCTCGTAGTAGATCTTCGCCACTCGGATGTCTCCCCTCGGTCGCGGCGCTTGCCCGCGTCCGCGCTCGCGGCCGGTCGGTCCGTCCCGCGTCTTACTTGCTGCTGAAGGGCAGTTCGCCTTCCGGCAACCGCCCGATTTCCTGGTGGAAGCGCCGTTCTTCCTCGGTCTCGTGCTGGTGGGTCGCGGTGGTCCGCGGACCGCGCGCGAGGGCGATCCGGCCGGTGCGCACCATCTCGCGGATGCCGTACGGCCGCAAGTTCTCGATCAGCGCGTTCAGCGTGTCCGCCGCCGCCGTCAACTGGATGATGACGGTGGTCGTGGAGACGTCCACCACGGAGCCCCTGAAGATATCGACGACATCGAGGATCTCGCGCCGCTGGTCCGGCCGGCAGGCGACCTTGATCAGCGCCAGCTCGCGGACGACAGACTCGTCCTCGTTCAGCGTCTCGACCGTCACCACGTCGATCAACTTGTCCAGCTGCTTCTGCACCTGGTCGGCGATGTTCGGCGGGCCCTCCACGACGATCGTCATCCGGGAGATGCCCGGCTCCTCCGTGGTGCCCACGGCGAGGCTCTCGATATTGAAGCCGCGCCGCCGGAACAGGGAGGAGACCCGGTTCAGGACGCCCGGATGGTCTTCGACCAGCGCGGAGACGGTGTGTGTGTTCGTGCTCATGTGCGTGCCCTCTGTCCCCGTGCCTACCGCGTAACCCGCTGCGGGCCCTCGATCGTCTCCTTGAGCGCGGCGCCCGAGGGGACCATCGGCCAGACGTTCTCCTCCGCAGTCACCTGGAAGTCCAGGATGACCGGCCCGGGGTCGGCCGCGGCCTCGCGGATCGCGTCCTCCACCTGGGACTGATCGGAGACGCGGATGCCGCGGATGCCGTAGGCCTCCGCGATCTTCACGAAGTCCGGCTGGGACATGGCCACGGAGACGTAGTTGTCGTTGTGGAACAGTTCCTGCCACTGGCGAACCATGCCCAGGAACCCATTGTTCATGATCGCCATCTTCACCGGCAGACGTTCGTCCACCATGGTGGCGATCTCCTGGAAGGTCATCTGGAACCCACCGTCGCCGCAGATCGTCCAGACTTGGCGGTCGCGGCAGGCGGCCTGCGCGCCCATGGCCGCGGGGACCTCGAACCCCATCGTCCCGAGGCCGCCCGAGGTGATGAACTGGCGCGGCCGGCTGATGTCCATGAACTGGGCGGCCCACATCTGGTGCTGGCCCACGCCCGTGGTGAAGATCGCCTCGCGCCCGGCGAACTCCGCGATCTTGCTGACCGCGTACTGCGTCGTCAGTTCGTTGCCCGGCGGCACCATCATCGAGTGACGGTGCTCGCTGCGCAGCGTGTCGATCCAGCGGATCCACTCGACGTGCGAGCGCTTCTCGATCGCGTCCGTCAGCTGTGGCAGCACCTGCTTCACGTCGCCCACCACGGGGCACAGGGTGAACAGGTTCTTGCCGTGCTCGGCGGGGTCGATGTCGACGTGGACGATCTTGGCGGTCGGGTTCATGTCCGCGAAGCGGCCCATCGCGCGGTCGTCCATGCGCATGCCCAGGCCGATGATCACGTCCGCTGCGCTGGCGGTGTGGTTCGCCCAGTAGGAGCCGTGCATGCCCATCATGCCGTAGGACAGCGCGTGGTCCTGCGGGATGCCGCCCAGCCCCAGCAGCGTGTTCAGGATCGGGATCCCGCCACGCTCCGCGAAGCGCCGCAATTCTTCCGCGGCGTCGGCCTGAATGATGCCGTGCCCGGCGAAAATCACCGGCCGCTCGGCCGCGTTGATGATCGCCGCCGCCTCGCGCACGGACTCCGCGTCCGCCTTACCGGGGATGCGGTAGCCACGCACGGAGACGTGCTCCGGCCACTCGAACTCGGCCTGCTCGATGAAGACGTCCTTCGGGATGTCCACGTGGACGGCGCCCTTGCGCCCGGTCGTCGCGAGGTAGGCCGCCTCAGCGATCGTCCGCGCGATGTCCTGCGCCTGCATGACCAGGTAGTTGTGCTTCACCGTCGGCATCGTGATGCCGGTGATGTCCGCCTCCTGGAAGCCGTCCCGGCCGATCAGGGCGCGGATGACGTTCCCGGTGATGAACAGCGTGGGCACGCTGTCCATCTGTGCGTTCGTGATCGCGGTGACCAGGTTCGTCGCGCCGGGGCCGGAGGTCGCCAGCGCCACGCCCAGGCGGCCGGAAGCGCGGGCGTAGCCGTCCGCCGCGTGGCCGGCGGCCTGCTCGTGCCGGACCAGGACGTGGTGGATCTCCGGGTGCGCCGGGAACCGGTCGTAGAGCGGGAGCACCGCGCCGCCGGGGTAGCCAAAGATGGTGTCGACGCCCAGGCGCTTCAGCGACTCCAGGAGGATGTCAGCGCCGCTCATCATGACCATGGGTGGGGTTCCGTCTCTACTTGGGTGTCCGGACGCGCTTCGGCGTCGCGGTCTCTCGCTGGGGACACGCGAAGCCACCCGACACGCGGGCGGCAGGCGACGCATGCGACAACGCGCAGGCGCCGCCTAGATAAGTACGAGTACGAGGAGGCCCAGGCCGCGCAGGGGCGCAGCGGGCGACAGGGGGGCGATGCGGGACGTCTGGATCGCCATAAGGAGTTCAGTGTGCGTTGCTGCGGCGTAGCCGTCAACCTCGGGGCGGCCCTGATTCACTCCCGCACCTGGGTGAGCGGGTATGCCCCGCTCCAGGCGTACCAGTAGACGACCTGCGAGGGGACGGAGGAGAGCACGCGGCTGTTCCGGGTGTTCAGCAGCCGCTCCTCGTCCACGAACCACCGCAGCCCGTCCGAGTCGACCGCCTCCCGGTCGTCCGCCGGACCATCGAGGCGCTCGATGGTGACGCCGCCCGCCTCGTAGACCGAGACCCCGCGGCCCGGGCCGGGCGACAGGAACAGCAGCCGGCGTCCGCCCACGTCTTCGTGGAGGATGCCCGCCGCCTCCAGCCGCTCCAGCGGGTAGGCGCGCGCCACCCCGTCCACCACCACGCCCAGCACGCGTGTCTTCGCCGGCAGCCGGTTGTCCAGCCGCGCCACGGGGTAGAGGGGGACCTCCGACTGGAGGTCGGCAGCGATCGCCGCGCCCTCCGAGTAGTCCCGGACGAAGCCGGTATCCAGGCTCAGCACGCGGGTGTTGCGGTACCGGTCGCTCCACTCCCCCCAGGTGGTGCGCGTGGAGGTGCGCATCACCAGCCCCGTGCCGGTGGAGGGCCCCGCGACCGCCCGGCCCGTAACCGCGTCCCACAGGCTGGAGGTCTCCTCGTCGAAGAACAGCCGCCGGCCGTTCCAGACCAGCCCGGAGGAGGCGAACGTGTACCGCTGGCCGTTCGCGGCGCTGCCGCTGAAGACCGCGGCGCCCCCGCAGGCGATGCAGTGCCAGACCTGGATCGCGGTGCCCTCGAGGTCGTCGACGACGACACCGTGCCACGCCACGATCCGCTCCGGGTAGGCGCGCGCGACGCCATCGATCACGACGCCGTAGACGATGTCACCGCGGGAGAGGTACCGCTCCTCCACGCGGTGCACGGTGTCCGGCGCGACCAGCGGCGGGACCTGGCCCACGCCCTGGAGGCCCCACACCAGTTCCTCCGGCCCGGGGCCGGTGGGCGAGGCACGGTCACGGATCAGCCGTGCGAACAGCGGGTCGATGAGGGCGAGCAGTTCACCCTTCCATGTGGCGTATTCGTCCGGCAGTGGCGGTGGGTTCGCCGTCATCCATGCGTACCACTCCGCCGCAGTCGCGTGACGTTCGCCGGTCAGCGCCTCCAGCGCCTCGCGCACCCACCGCTCCCAGCCCACCTCCAGCCACAGCATGTCCACGAGGGGGGCGATGAAGCGCCGGTCGCTGGAGGCGACGACACGCTGGAGGACGGTGACGAACTCCTCGCCCGGCGGGAGGCACTGCTGGGCCAGTGCGGGGTCGTCGTACCAGCACACCAGGTCGTGGAGGGCTGCCCCGATCTCGCCGGCGGTCAGCGGCTCGGCAGGCGCCGCAGTCGCCTCCACCGGGGCGATCGGCTGGAACACCGGCTCCGTGGTGGGGGTGGCCGGTGCACCGGCCGGGATGCCCGGGTTCGCCACGCAGGCGACGAGGCCGATCGCGGCGACCACGGCGAGGGCCAGCGAGACCGGGGCAGCGTGTCCGCGGCCCGGCGTCACGGTCAGCCTCGCGCGACCCGGCGCGACGAGACGAAGCGCCCGGCGCGGGCCACCGGTCCCAGCAGGGCGCGGCCCGGGCTGCCGAGGCGGTAGGTGAGGTCCACGTAGGTGGTCTCGCCGCGGATCGCCGCGCAGGCGCCGCCCCAGAACGGGCCGAAGTGCTGCAGGAGCCAGACGAACGGGTCCGGCCACGCGTGGAAGATCTCCATCAGCGCCACGGAGGTCTCGACTTCCGGCATCAGGTCGCGTTGCACCGCCAGTTGGTAGCCCGCGAGCGTCTTCGTGTGCCCGGCCAGGTAGTCCTCCACGAACGGCGCGACCAGCACGCCGGAGCGCAGCGCCCCGTAGATGCCCTCCCCCGAGAGCGGGTCGACGAGGCCCGCGGCATCGCCAACGACCGCGGATCCGGCCGCGGCCATCACCATGCCGCGCCGCTGCATGGGGAGGTGGTGGCCGCGCAGGTTCTGGAGGTCGGTGACGTCGAAGCCGTACGTCTGGCACATCGTCTGGAGCAACTCGCGGAGGCGCGGCCCCATTGCCGACTTCCACCCGCCCACGCCGATGTTGACGTGGTCGCCCTTTGGGAAGATCCAGCCATACCCGCCCGGGTAGTCGCCGAAATGCAGTACTACTCGGTTGCGGAATTCGGCGGGGACGCCCTCCGGGTACGGGTAGTTGCCCTCCAGCGCCACGGCGCTCTCGCCGGCCGCCTCGTAGCCCAGGCGGTTGCCGGCGACGCCGTTCGCCCCGTCCGCACCGATGATCACGCGGGCGTGATGGGTCTCACCCTTCGTCTTCACCTCGAAGGTGCCGTCGCCCAGGCGGGTGATGTCCGTCACGCCCTGGCCATCGCGGAACTCGACGCCGGCGGCCTGCGCCTGCTCCACGAGGAACGCGTCCAGGCGGCGGCGCTGGGTCATGTAGGTGATCGGGGCCGTCGCCTGGCGCGTGACCTCCCGGTGGCCGCGGATCTTCATCCGGGCGCCCGTGATCACGTCCTCTACCACCGGGTCGAGCGAGAACGGGAGGAGGGAGGCGCAGCGGATCGTGACGCCGCCGCCGCACGGCTTGTCCCGCGGGAACTTCGCCCGGTCGAGGAGGAGGACTTCGCCCCCGCGCTCGGCGATGCCTCGCGCGGCGGTGCTGCCGGCGGGCCCGGCGCCCACGACGATCACGTCTGTCTGCATGAATCGATGCTAGCGGGTCGGGCGGCCTCGGTCAGGGCGGTGCTAGAGGCTGGTGGAGATCAGCAGGAATGCGAGCAGGAACCCGGCCTGGAGCGTGGCGGCGGTCACGAAGAGGACGTAGGCGGCCCACCGGTTCCAAGCGTAGAGCATCGCCCCCGCCACGATGTTGATCACGAGCGCCATGGAGCCCGCGCGGGCGATCTCCAGCAATTGGGAGCGCCGGACGACGTCGATGAGGGGGGAGGGGTCGCTGGGCGGGTAGCGGAGTTCGAACGTCTCTGGGATGGAGCCGTATTGCCAGCCGACCACGATCCAGACCAGTACGCCCAGCAGGGCCGCGACCCCGGCCAGCGTGAGCCCCCGGCGGTCGTGGACGAAGCCCTGGAGGCCGGGCGCGGAGCGTTCCACATGGTGTGAGACCAGCGCCGTGGGCCCCAGGTCCTGGCGCAACTGGATCTCGCGAGCGAAGTCCGCCGGGTCCGGCACGGAGATGGCGTAGTTCCGCTCCGTGGTCATCACGTAGAGCACCTGCTCCGGCGTCTGGTGGGTGGAGTAGAAGAGCACATCGCCGATGCGCTGGATGGTCGCGGAGCCCACGTGGTAGCCGAGCCACGTCACGCCTCGTACGCGCGGGATGCCCACGGCCGTGCCCGGCACGAGCCGCTCGATGGCGCCCAGCGGCACGATCTGGCGCGTCGCTCCCCAGTGGATGACGAGCCCGTTCCGGTCAACGGCGTAGGAGAGGGTGGCGAGCGAGGCGGTCCAGTAGCCAAACATGGCCGCGAGGACGCACGCGCCGCCGATCAGGACGTAGGTGGCGGCGGTGACCACGTCGAACTCGCGCCCGGCGGCGAAGATCGCCAGCACCGTGGCGATGCCAAGCGCCCAGGAGGTGAGCAGCCCGCCGACCAGCAGTCCCAGGGCGCGCGGTGGCTGGTAATACACGCGGCTGCCCCCTTCCTGTCGCCGGCTGGCCTCGAGTCCAGTCTACGAGGCCAGCCGGTGAGGGGGCAGGACGGACGCGAGGGGCGTCCCCGGAGGGGTCTAGGAGGCGGTGACCTTCGCGCCGCGGTACACGGGCATCAGCCACTCGCGGTACTGCGGGAGGCGGCCGGTGATCGCCTTGAAGTAGAACTCCTGGATCTGCTTGGAGACCACGCCCGGGCTCCCGTCACCCACCGGCACGCGGTCCAGTTCCACCACCGGCGTGACGTGGGCGGCCGTGCCGGTCATGAAGATCTCGTCCGCGATGTACAGCTCGGAGCGGTCGATGCTCCGGCGCTCCACGCGCAATCCGAACTCGCGCTGGGCGATCTCCAGCGCGGTCTCCAGCGTGATGCCCTCCAGGATGTTGTCGCTGGCGGGCGGGGTCACCAGGACGCCGCGGCGGATCATGACGATGTTCTCGCCGGAGCCCTCCGAGACGTGCCCGTCATGGTTGAGCATGATCGCCTCGTCGAAGCCGTTGAGCTGCGCTTCGGTCTTCGCCATGGCGTTGTTCACATACAGGCCATTGACCTTCGCGCGCGCCGGGATCGAAGTGTCGTCCACGCGCCGCCAGGAAGAGGTCATGCAGCGTGCTCCGGCCTCCGGGTCCAGGTAGGCGCCGAACGGCGTCACGTAGACCAGGAAGTCGTCCTCCAGGTTGTGCATCCGCACGCCCACCATCTCGGAGGACTTGTAGACCATCGGGCGGATGTAGACGTCCTCCCGGTATCCGTTCTGCTTCACGAGGTCGTGGATCGTCTCCAGGATCTCGTCGTCCGAGTACTTCAGGCTCATCCGCATGATCTTGGCGCTCTGGCGGATGCGCTGGATGTGCTCGCGCACCTTGAACAGGAACAACTCGCCCTCGTCGTCGTTCCAGTTGCCGCGGACGCCCTCGAAGACGGCGGTCCCGTAGTTGAAGGCGTGCGTCATGATGTTGATGTTCGCCTGCTCAAGCGGGACGAACCGGCCACGGAAGAACGCCGTCGGTGTCGGCATGGTGACTCCTGAATCTGGGGGGAGTGCGCGTGACCCGAAGACGGGGGCGATCCCGGACGTGGGCGGGATCATAGGATTCGGGCAGAGCCACCATCAACCGGCCATGATCCCGGGAGGGATGCCAATGCCACGCCTCACCGCCACCTTCACCCTCGGGAACGTTCGGATCGCCGCCCTCTCGGACGGTGCCCCGGAGCGCGCCCTGGGCGGATTTTTCCACGGCGTGGAGGCCGCACAGTGGACGCAGGCGCTCGGGATCACCGACCCGGAGCACCCGGTGCCCTTCAACTTCGGCACCTTTCTGCTCCGCGATGGCAGCCGTACCATCCTCGTAGACTCCGGCCTGGGCGTCCCGGGCCGGGCCATGAACATCCCCGGGGGCGGCGAACTGCTCGCCCGGCTGGCGGAGATCGGCGTGGCGCCCGGCGAGATCGACACCGTCGTCCACACCCACCTGCATGCGGACCACTGCGGCTGGGACACGACCGAGGAGGGCGGCCCGGCCGCGCTCACTTTCCCGAACGCGGAGGTCTTCGTCTCGCGCCGCGAGTTTGAGTACTGGACCAGCGCGGAGGTGGACGGCACGGAGCGTGCCGCCGTCGCGCGGCAGCACAGCCTCCCGGTGCAGGCGGCGGGCCGCCTCTGCCTGTTCGATGGCGAGGCGATGGTTGCGCCGGGCATCACCGCCGTGCCCACGCCCGGCCACACGCCGGGGCACACCTCCTACATGGTGGCCTCGGAGGGCGAGCACCTGCTGATCACCGGCGATGCCGCCCACCACCCCGTGCACTTCGAGCACCACGACTGGATCCCGGGCGTGGACATCGACCCCGCGTCGTCGTCGGAGTCACGCGCGAAATTGAGCGCGCTGGCGGTGGAGCGGGACGCGCTGGTCACCGGCGGACACTTCCCGATCCTCACGCTGGGCCGCGTGCGGCGCGTGGAGACGGGGTACGTCTGGGAGTACGTGGAGCGCGCGTAGCCCCCCGGTGCGGTAGACAAACTGAGGGTCGGGGGCGACTGGCCCCGCGGAAGGGGCCACCGTGGCTGTCTCGCTGGGTCTGCTGGCGGTTGGCCTGGTCGTCCTGGTATTCGCCGGCGATCTCCTGGTCCGGGTTGCGGCGCGGATCGCGTTCCGCTTCGGCCTGGCGCCGGTGGTGGTCGGCGCTACGGTCGTCGCCTTCGGCACATCGATGCCGGAGATGACGGTGAGCGTGGTCGGCGCCCTGCAGGGTGCCTCCGGCGTGGCTGCCGGGAACGTCATCGGCTCCAACATCACGAACATCCTGCTCGTGTTGGGCCTCGCGGCAGCGATCGCGCCGATGTCCGTGAACCAGCGCATGCCGAAGGTCGACATCCCGATCCTGCTCGCCGTGACGGCGTGGGCGCTGTTCATGTTTGCGGATGGAGAGGTCTCACGCCTCGAAGGTGTCGCGAGCCTGGCGTTCGTCGCCCTGTTCACCGTCGCCCAGTTGCTCTGGTTCGCGTCAGAGAGCGGTCTGGAGATCCCGGATACCCCCGGTGCTGTGAGACCTCGCGGCCGGCTCTCGATCGACGCGATGTCGCTCCTCGGGGCCGTCGTGGCAATGGCGGTGGGATCCACGCTGTTCGTGACGGGCGCTGTGGACCTGGCGGAGCGGGCGGGCATCTCCGAGTTCGCGATCGGCGCGACGGTGGTCGCGATCGGGACGAGCCTCCCGGAGATCATCACGAGCGCTATCGCCGCGTGGAAGCGCGAGCACGACATCGCGGTGGGCAACGTCATTGGTTCGAACGTCTTCAACGTGCTGGCGGTCCTCGGCGCGGCCGGTCTGGCGCGCCCGATTCTGGTGGACCGGTCGCTCTTCGCGTTCGAACTGCCGGTGATGGCGCTCTCGGCGCTGTTCCTCTTTCCGCTCATCTGGCGCAGGTTCCGCATCGGCCGGACAGAGGGCGTCCTGCTCGTCGCCGGCTGGATCGCCTTCACCGCGATCACCCTGGTCCGGGGTGGCGGGGCGGCCTGACCGTTCGAGCATTAGCCCGCCGCGCCCCATGATCTTCCGACTGCGCTGAATCAGCGCCGGTCGTCTGGAGGGTTGCGTGCTCGTTTCCGTCCTGCTGCTGGTCGCGGGCCTGGTGATCCTGGTCCTCGCCGGCGACCGCCTGGTCCGTTCGGCGGGGCGCCTGGCGCTACTCCTGGGCATGCCGCCGATCGTCATCGGCGCCACGGTCGTCGCCTTCGGCACGTCGATGCCGGAGTTCACGGTCAGCGTGATCGGTGCGGTCCAGGGTGCCTCGGGCGTGGCTGCCGGCAACGTGGTCGGCTCCAACATCATCAACATCTTCGCGGTGCTCGGGTTTGCCGCGCTGATCTCGCCGATCGCGGTGCACCGCCGGATGCTCCGGTTCGACATCCCGGTGCTGGTGGTGGTCACGGGCTGGGCGCTCTTCCTGCTGATGGATGGCGTCGTCACCCGGATCGAGGGCGGCATCTCCGTGCTGCTGCTGTTCGTCTTCAGCGCCGCGCAACTCAAGTGGTTCGGCTCCTCCGACGTCCAGGCGGAAGGCCCCGTCGAGTTCGAGGGCTTCCCCGTCCCGCACGAGGGCGACCATCCCCGCGCGATCATCGAACTCCCCCTGGTCACCGTGGCGGTGGCGGTGCTGGCCGCCGGCTCATGGCTCTTCGTCAGGGGTGCGACGGACCTCGCGGAGCGCGCCGGCGTCTCCGAATTCGCCATTGGCGCCACCGTGGTGGCCCTGGGCACCAGTCTGCCGGAACTGGTCACGAGCGTGATCGCCGCCTGGAAGCGCGAGGACGACATCGCCATCGGCAACGTCGTCGGCTCCAACCTGTTCAACATCCTGGGCGTGCTGGGCGGCGCCGCGCTCGCCCGCCCGGTCGACATCGACCTCGAGCTGTTCCAGTTCGAACTGCCGGCGATGGCGGTCGCGGCGCTGGTGTTGGTGCCGCTGGCCTGGCCGCGTCTGCGCATCGGCCGGATCGAGGGCGGGCTGCTGGTCGTGGCCTTCATCGGCTACACTGCCCTCACGCTCATCCGGGGCTCCTAGCCGCCCGGCGCTATCCTCCGGACGAGCGGAGGACGCCGGTGCCCGAAATGTCAGCCGAGGAGATCGAGGCGTTCCTGCGGGAGCCGCGCGTGGCCG
>JAUXUW010000217.1 GCA_030684635.1 Dehalococcoidia bacterium | reverse complement strand
GTCCGTCGCGAGCGGTACGAGGTCGACCAGTTTGCCGTTGCGGAGTACTTCCCGCTGCAGGCCGCCCTCGACGGGCTGTTCGAGGTCTACCAGCGCGCGGTCGGCGTGCGCTTCACGGAGGAGCCGGACGCGCGCGCGTGGCACCCGGACGTGCGGTTGTACCGGGTGGAGGACGCCGCTGACGGCCACCACATCGGCTACTTCTACACAGACCTCCACCCCCGCACCGGTAAGTACGGCCACGCCGCCGAGTTCACGCTGCGTCCCGGCCGCCTGGGACGGGACGGCGTCTACCAGGGATCGATCTGCAGCATCGTCTCCAACTTCACGAAGCCCTCGGCGGACGCGCCCAGCCTGCTCCGTCACTCGGAAGTAGAGACGCTCTTCCACGAGTTCGGCCACGTGCTGCACCAGGTGATGACGCGGGCGCCCTACCAGCGCTTCAACGGCACCAACGTGGAGCGCGACTTCGTGGAGGCGCCGTCACAGATGCTGGAGCACTGGGTGTGGGACCCGGCGGTCCTCCGCGGATTCACGCGCCACGTCCGCACCGGCGAGCCGCTGCCCGAGGACCTGCTGCGGCGGATGGTGGACGCGAAGAACGTTGCGAGCGGGCTGCACTATCTGCGCCAGATCTACTTCGCGACGCTCGACCTCGCCTACCACGCGCCAGGCCGCGACAAGGACACGGACGCGCTCGCCGAGGCGAACCACCCGGTCACGGGGTTCCCGTTCCCGGCGGGCACGCACTTCCAGGCCGGCTTCGGCCACCTGTTCGGCTACGACGCCGGCTACTACGGCTACCTGTGGTCGCAGGTGTTCGGTGACGATATGTTCACCCGCTTCGAGGCCGGCGACCCACAGGCTGGCGCGGACTACCGCCGCCTCATCCTGGAAGCGGGCGGCACCCGCGACGGTGCCGACCTCGTGCGGGAGTTCCTCGGCCGAGAGCCGCGTCAGGACGCCTTCCTGCGCGAGATCGGGCTCGAAGCGTAGCGACGAACGCTAGTGCGCGTGCGCCGGGACGCCGAGCGCGTGCAGGTAGCGGTGCGTCGCCTCCGCGATCTCTTCGACCGCCGCGTCGAAGGCGGCCTGGTTCGCGGCGGACGGCTTGCGATAGCCGCCGACCTTGCGGACGAACTGGAGCGCGGCGGCGCTGATCTCGTCGTCGGTCGCCGGAGGCAGGTCGCTGCCCTTCGGTGGGCGCAGTTGCTTGATCGATCGGCACATGGCGCTGCTCCTCCCCCGGTGTGTCGAGTCACCGAGTCTACCGCTTGCCTGCCCGCTAGAATCACGGCGCGGAAAGGCAGTGGCCATGCGCATCGGGGTCTCGCTCTCCTCCTCGCACGACGTCAGCGACGTCCGCGAGGGCGCTCGGCGGATGATCGACCGCGCCGCCGCCTCGCGCGATGCGGGGCTGGACTCGCTCTTCGTCGGCGACCACCACAACACCGGGCCGCGCAACTACTACCAGAACGTCCCGATCATGGGCCGGCTGCTGGCGGAGTGGGGCGACCGGCCCGCCGGCATCCTGATGCTGCTGCCGCTCTGGCACCCCGTGCTGGTGGCGGAACAGATCGGCACGCTCGCCGCCATCCACCGGGGCCGCTTTATCCTCCAGGCCACCGTCGGCCGCGACGACGAGCAGTACACCGGGATGGGCGTGGAGGCGAAGCACCGTCCGTCGCGCATGGACGAGGCGCTCGATGCGATGCGCCGCCTGTGGGCCGGTGAGTCGGTGAGCGGTGGCCGGCGCTACCGGTTCGCCGAGGCGCGCGTCGCGCCGGTGCCGCCCGAGCCGGTCGAGATCTGGCTCGGTGGCGGGGCGCCGGCGGCGCTCGACCGTGCGGCGCGCCTCGGCGACGGCTGGCTCGGCGACCCCAGCCTCACGGACATCGAGGCGCACGAGCAGGCCGCCGCGTACCTCGCGAAGCGCCGCGCGCTCGGTCGGGAGCGCGGCGTGGTGGCGATCCGGCGCGATATCTTCGTCGGCGCGGACGCCGGGGAGGCTCGCGCCGTCGCCGGCCCGATTGTGGCGAAGGGCTACCGCGGCTTCGACCGCAGCGCCGTGGTCTTCGGCGATGTGGACGAGGTGGCGGCGGAGTTCCGGCGGCTGGCGACGATGGGCTTCACGGACGTGATCATCCGGCACCTGGTGCCGGACCACGCGCAGGTACTGGCAAGCACGGCACGCCTGGCGCGGGTGCGCGAAGCGGTTGCGGATGCGTAGGCACGGACAGGCGAGGAGCGGGCGATGACGTACGAGGCGATCACCTTCGAGCGGATGGGGCCGGTGGCGCTGGTCACGCTGAACCGGCCGGAGATGCTGAACGCGCTGAACAAGACGCTGCAGGACGACTCGCGTGCCGCCTGCGCGGAGGTGGAGGCGGACGACAGCATCCGCGTGATGGTGGTGACGGGGGCCGGGCGCGCCTTCTGCGCCGGCGCGGACCTCGGCAGCGGCGCCGACAGCCGCCAGGCCTCGGACGGCGACGAGGTGCCGGGCACGCCGCCGCAGGGCACGAGGCTAGACGAGTACGGCTGGATCGGCCGCCAGGCGATGGCGTTCTACCGGATGACCAAGCCGACGATCGCGGCGGTGAACGGTGCGGCGGTGGGCGCGGGGATGAGCCTGTCGCTGGCGTGCGACCTGCGCGTCGGCACGCCGAACACTCGCATGCGCACCACGTTCATCGAGCGCAACCTCTCGCCGGACTCCGGCATGTCCTGGCTGCTCCCGCGCATCGTCGGCTACTCGAAGGCGGTCGACCTGATGTTCACGAGCCGCGACATCCGCGGCGAAGAGGCGCTCACGCTGGGCCTCGTCGACCGCTTCGTCCCGGCCGACCGGCTGATCGAGGAGAGCCTGGCGCTCGCGAACGACATCGCGAAATGGCCGCCGCTCGCGATGCGTGCGGCGAAGCGCACGATCCAGCGCAACATGCTCGTGGACCTCGAGGAGGCGCTCCGCAACGAGACCTTCGGCCACGTCTTCTCGCGCCGCGCGCCAAAGGACGCGGCGGAGTCCCGCGCCTCCTTCTTCGAGCAGCGTCCGCCGAGGTTCACCGGGGAGTAATCCCTCCGCTCCATCGATCCGTCGTGCTCGGCCACGAGCGCGGCTCCGCCGCGTCCTTCGATAGGCTCAGGATGAGCGGGGGAGGCCGCGCAGCCGCTATGCCTACGGCGCGCTCTGCACCCGGTACTGGAGTTCGTACAGCCGCGCGTAGATCCCATCGAGGGCCATCAGTTCTGCGTGGGAGCCGTCCTCCACCACCTCGCCCTGGTGCAGGACGATGAT
>JAUXUW010000215.1 GCA_030684635.1 Dehalococcoidia bacterium | reverse complement strand
CCTCGTCGTGACCGGCGAAGGCTCGCTGGACGCGCAGACGGCGCACGGCAAGGCCGTCGCGCAGGTGGTCGCGCTCGCCACGGCGGCCGGCATCCCGTGCCTCGCCGTGGCCGGTCGCGTGCTCGTGCGACCCTCCGGCATCGCCGATGCCGAGCCGCTGAGCACGGTCGACGGCGATCCGATGCGAGACGCCGCGCGCCTCGCCGCGGACGCCGCGGAGCGCCTCGCACGGCGGTTCGAGACCGCCTGAGCGTCCGCCCCAGGGCCCGGCGAGGCCCGCCCCGACACCTCCAACCCTGATCCGATCGTCGGTGCGCCCGGGAGACCCGCGTGGTTTCTGGACTTCGTGCGAGGCCGCCTCGTCAGAGCGCGGTATTGCAGGGGATCAGAGAATGAATTGCAGAAATCCCCTGTAAACGCTTGACATTTACATGCTCCGTCAGAAATGATGATGTGCATAGGCAGGTGATCCGGCGGCACTCGCCGCCACAGGGGAGGTTTCAGATGACGAAGGCAGAACTGGTTGGGTTGGTGGCCGCGCAGGCAGGCGCGACCTCCGCGGAGTCGGAGCGCGTCCTGAACGCGTTCCGCGACGTGGTGCAGGCGAAGTTGAAGGCCGGCGAAGACGTCGCCTACCCGGGCCTCGGCAAGTTCAGCCGTGTCGCCCGCAAGGCGCGCACCGGCCGCAACCCGCAGACCGGCGCCGCCATCAAGGTGGCTGCGTCCAAGGCGCCGAAGTTCACCGCGGCGGCTGGCCTCAAGTCGGTCGTGAACGGTGAGGCCCCCGCGCCGAAGCTCGCCAAGGCGAAGTAACCCGCCCCTTCGCGCGGACGGAAGGCCGCCCTCCGGGGCGGCCTTCTTCATGCCCTCCCGTGCTTGCCCGACGGGTAGACTCGACGCCTCACCCGGCACACACGAAAGCGAGCGCCAACATGGGCGACCTGGACGGGCGGACCGCGCTGGTCACCGGCGGCAGTCGCGGCATTGGCCGCGCGATCAGCCTCCGGCTGGCCGCGGACGGTGCGGACATCGCCATCAACTACCACGCCAACCCGGACGCGGCCGCCGCGGTCGCGGCCGAGGTCCGTGCCCTCGGGCGGCGCGCGGAGGTGTACCAGGCGGACGTGGCGGAGGAAGCAGACTGCGCCCGCCTCGCCGAGGCAGCGCTGCACGACTTCGGTAAGGTCGAGATCCTCGTCAACAACGCCGGCATCGGCGCCACCGCCGTGGGCCGTCCGCACGTCGCGGACTCCGGGCCGGACCCGTTCGAGCGCCTGATGGCGGCGCACGCCTTCGGGCCGTTCTACCTCTGCCAGGCGCTGGTCCCCCAGATGCGGACGCTGCCCCGAGGCGACGTCGTCATGATCTCCTCGATCGCGGCGCAGGGCTTCGGCGCCACGGGCGGCACCTACAGCGCCGCGAAGGCGGCAATGGAGGCGCTCGCGTACACGCTGGCGAAGGAGGAGCGGGCGAACGGCATCCACGTGAACGTGGTCGCCCCGGGACTCGTCGAGACGGACATGGGGCTCGCCCTCGTGAAGTTCACGCGCGGCGTGCAGAGCATGCGAGAACTGGACGCGAGCCAGCCCTTCGGCCGCGTCGGCCAGCCGGAGGACATCGCCAACGCCGTCGCCTTCTTCTGCGGGCCGCGCTCCTCCTACATCACGAACCAGCGCCTCACGGTCTCCGGCGGATAGCCCGAGCGCGAAGGAGTCCACCATGACCATCGACCTGAGCGGCCGCGCCGCGTTCGTCACCGGGGGCAGCCGCGGCATCGGCCGCGCGATCGCCCTCGCGCTCGCCTCCGCCGGCGCGGACGTCGCCGTCAACTACACCCGCCACCCGGACGACGCGAACGAGGCCGTCGCCGAGATCACCGCGCTGGGCCGCAAGGCCGCCGCCTACCAGCGCGACGTCGGCGACTTCGAGTCCTGCCGTCGCATGACGGAGCAGGCGCTGAAGGACTTCGGCGCGTTCTCCATCCTCGTGAACAACGCCGGCATCGCCAGCCGCGGCAACGCCGTGGTGGACACGGACCCGGAGGAGATGCGACGCGTCGTGCGCACGCACGTCTTCGGCTCGCAGCACATGAGCCACCTGCTGGTGCCGCAGATGCGCACCCAGCCCCGAGGCGACGTGGTGATGATCTCCTCCGGTGCGGCGCAGTCCTTCGGCGGTCGCGGTGCGCCGTACAACATGGCGAAGGCGGGCATGGAGGCGCTGGCGTACACGCTGGCGAAGGAGGAGCGGGATCACGGCATCCACGTCAACGTCGTGGCGCCCGGCCTCGTCGAGACGGACATGGGCAACCGCCTGATGCGCGCGCGGCGGAACATCACCAGCATGCGCGAACTGGACGCCGATTCGCCCTTCGGCCGCGTCTGCCAGCCGCAGGACATCGCGGACGCGGTGGCCTTCCTCTGCTCCGAGGAGGCCTCCTACGTCACCGGCCAGCGCATCACCGTGAACGGCGGCGGGTTCTAGCGGTGGCGTGGGACCCCGCGCTCACCCCGCTGGTGGAGATGCTGATCGAAGTCGGGCGCGACCTGCGCTCGGCCGGCCTCGTGACCTCGCACGGCGGCAACCTCTCGACGCGGTGGGGACAGGGCGCCTGCATCACCGGCACCGGCACCATGCTCGGGCGGCTCACCTCGGAGCAGTTCGCCGTCGTCGACTCTCGAGGCCGCGCGCAGGGGATGCACGACCCGCCGCCGTCTTCCGACACCGCCATCCACCTCGCGGTGTACGAGCACGTCCCGGAAGCACGGGTCGTCGTGCACGCCCACCCCGTCCACGCGATCGCACTCTCCTTCGACTGGGACGCGATCCTGCCGATCAACCTCGAGGGCCAGTTGTTCATCCCGCGTGTGCCCGTGGTGGAGGCGGCGTGGCAGGCCTCCGCCGGCCCGGTCGCCGAGGCGCTCCGCGAGGTGCCGGTCGTGATGGTGCGTGGCCACGGCGCCTACGCGCGTGGCTCAGACGGCTGGGAGGCGCTCAAGTGGATCTCCGCGCTGGATGAGGCGGCGCAGATCCTGATCCTCGCCGGCAAGGGATAGAATCGACGTATGCCGCTCGTACCAACAGAAGTCGTGTTCGTGGCTGAAGAGGCCCCTGAGGGGGGTTGGCTCGCGCGCGCCGTCGGCGAAGGCATCTTCACGGAGGCGGACACCCTGGACGAGTTGCGCGCGATGGTGCGAGACGCCGTTTCCGTCCACTTTGACGATGACGCCGCACCTCAGATCATCCGGCTGCACTTCGTCCGCGAAGAACTGCTCGGGGCCTAATCCCCCGCGGGTTCGTTCGAGGGACGGCGGTCGGTGACGAGCCAGAAGCGTCCCTCCGGGGAGCGGCTGGTGTGGATGACCGGGCGGCCCTCCTCCAGCCTCGGCCGCAGCCAGCCGAACGTCTCCACCAGGTCGTCGCGGTCCAGCGGCTCGCCGGCCTCGTCCAGGACCGCCTCCACGCCGGTGCGCTCGCGGATGTTCCCCGCCGTGACGCGGCCATTCAGGTCACGGATCGTCGGGAGGTCGATGAAGCGCCCGTCCCGCCCGCCGGCGCGGAGGCCCGCCGCGGCGAGCGCGCCGATTGTGCCCAGGCGTTTCCGGCCAAGTGCGCGCAGCGCGACGTTAGCCTCCGTGGAAAATGTCGCCGCCCACTCCAGCTTCATGATCTCGGTCTGCGACCGCCGCCCGAAGGCGAGCACGTGGGGCATGTCGGAGTGGCGGCTCAGGATCGCGACGCCCGGGTCGGCGTCCTTCGCGGCGTGCTTCCGCACCCACTCGACCAGGTCGTCCTCCAGGTCCAGGGCGTTGCGGTCCGTCTCGATCCCCACGGCGTAGCAGTGGTTGCCGGTGGTGTAGGTGAGCTTCTCGCTGTCGAAGAGCTGGTGGCGCGTGACGCCCAGCGAGCGGCCCCAGCCGGCGTCCGCAACGTGGGCGGCGAGCGCGCGCGCCAGGGCGCCTGTGCCCTCCACCCCGGTCCCGTCCGTGTCGTCCAGGCCGACGATGTACTGCTCGGTGATCTCGGCCGTCATCGGTGACTCCTCCCGGCCCGGGCCCCGATCGGGGCGCCGCGGCAGTCTACCGGAGCCCGGCCGTGCGGGCTCCCCGTCCGGGCCGCTCCTAGCCCATCCCCATCGCCTCCAGGCGGTCGTCGTCGATCCCGAAGAAGTGGGCGATCTCGTGGATCACGGTCTTCCGGATCTCGGCGGGCAGCTCCTCCGGCGAAAAATGCCGTTCGTGCGGCCCCTGGAAGATGAGGATCCGGTCCGGCAGCACCATGTGGTAGTCGAAGCGGTCGGTGAGCGGGACGCCAACGTAGAGGCCGAACAACTCCTCGTCCTCCGGCAGCCCGGCCTCGTCCAGTTCCTCCGGGTCGGGCTCGGGCTCCACCACGATCGCGATGTTGTCCAGGCGGCTGGCAAACGGCTCCGGGAGGCCGCCCAGGGCCTCCTCCACGATCCGCTCGAACTCACCTCGGTCCATGCGGTCGAGTCTACGGGAGGCCGTGGGCGCGGTCGCCGTCCTCCGCGTCAGACGGCGGGGTGGAGAGCCCGGCGAACCCGCCGATGATTGGCGTAAGGGTTTCCCCGAGGCGGGGGGTGCAGCCCGTAATGCTCGATGGCCGGTTGACGACCAGGCTGCCTCGATGGGAAGGCGACCCGCATGTTTGGCACCCTGCTCGACCGTTTCCGACCGGATTCTCTGCGCACGCGCGTGGAGGCCTCGATCCGTCGTGGGACGGGACTCTTCCGCCACGAGTGGCTCTTCGGCCCGGAGCCGCTGACCGCTGCCGCCATGCAGCAACTGGCGGACGACGTCACGGAGTGGTGTCGCCAGAAGATGGGCGAGACGCGCCGGCCGTATGGCATTGACCAGATGGCGCTGGCGCTCGCCTGCGCCGTGCCCGGCGGGGAGCCGCTTGCCTCCACCACGTTCGGCGTGTTCCGCCCCGTGGAATTTTACATGGAGGACGGCGTCGCCCGGCGGTTGGAGACGTACCTCCACGCGATCTCGCTGGACACGCTGAATCAGCGCGAGGGGCAGTCGATCCGCTTCGCCGCGGCGCTCTTCTCCTGGGGCGACGTTGCACGTGAAACGGTGTTCACGGACGAGGCTGACGACCCCGGCCACGCGTAGGCTCGTCCAGCGCCCGCTGGGCCAGGGCGACCGCGATCTGCTCGATGTGCCCGCCCTCCGCCGCCAGCGCGGAGCAGAGCATCAACAACTGATCGGCATCCAGGCGCGAACCCCGGCGGACGCCGGCGACCCGTGCCGCCCGGGCGATCAGCGCGCGCGCGTGCGAGTCTGTGGTCACGGCGTGGAGCGCCTGTAGGACGTCATCCGTGCTGTGGTTGCCGGCTACCCCGTGCATGGACCCCCCGCTTGATCGAGACCTTTCCCGGACTTTCGGCGCCGGGCGCCCCCGAAACATCAGGGAATGTCCCGAATCCGCGCCGGCGGTGGTTTGCCTGCCGCGCAGGGCGCCCGGATGATGGAACGGTGACCCGCCTGCGGCCGCGCGCCTCGATCCTCACGGCGCTGCTCCTGTCCGGCCTCGCGATGCTCTTGCTCGCCGGCTGCCGGCCGGAGGAGACCATCTCCACCTTCACCGCTCGCGAGCGGACGGTGGAGGGCGACCCGCGCGCCTTTGCCCTCGGCTTTTCGGACGTCCCCGGCGCGCTCACCACGGAGGCCTACACCTCCGTCTTTGACCTGGCCGCGAACTACGGCGAGGCGATCATGATCCAGCGGGCGTCCGCGTGGGACCAGTTCCTGCCTGGCGCGCGCGTCTCCGACCGGCTGGCGGAGGAACTCGCCGCCGACCGGGACGCCGCCCGTGCGCGCGGCCTCCAGATCGTCGCCGCCCTCGACCCGTTCGATCCGGCCCAGCGCGGTCGCCTGGCCAACCTGCCCGCGGCGTACGCCGGGCGGTCGCTCGCGGACGAGGACCTCCGTCGGGCGTTCGTCGCCGAGGCGGAGTACGTCGCCCGCGTGATGAAGCCCGACTATCTGGTGCTGGGCACCGAGATCAACTCGACCTTCGAGCGCAACCCGGAGGGGTACTTCGCCTTCGTGGAGGCCTACGCGGCCGCCTACGACGTAGTGAAGGCCGCCTCGCCCCGCACCCGCGTGCTGGTGACCTACCAATTCGAGGAGTTCATGGGGGTGGTGCCGGAACTGCCGCCGCACGCCCCCCGGTGGGATCTCCTGGACGACTTCGGCGAGCGACTGGACCTGGTTGGGATCACCTCGTACCCCTCGTTTGCCTATCCGACCGCGCGGAAGGTGCCGCCCAGGTACTACCTGGACCTGGCCGACCACACCGACCGGCCGATCGCATTCCTCGGCGTGGGGTTCGCCTCCACCGCCGGGCGGGAGGGCGTGAACTCCGGGACCCAGCCGGAGCAGCGCCGGTTCCTCCAGCGGCTGCTGGAGGACGCCGACCGGCTCGGCTCGCCGCTGGTGATCTGGTTCGCGGCGAGCGACCTCGCCTTCGCGGCCTCGCCCCCCTACGACCTGCTGGCGACGATCGGCCTGCGGGACGCAACGAACGCCCCGAAGGAGGCCTGGCCCGTCTGGGAAGCCGCCTCCAACAGACCCATCGACGCGGAGGCCGCCGTCGCCCGTCGGGCAGAACTGGACGCCGAGGCTGCCACCGCCACGCCCGAGCCGGAGGCGACCCCGACGCCCGAGGCCGACTGAGCAGGGGTAATCGCCAGAGGCGGCTCCGCGCGCGTTCGTTGACAGCGCACCGGCAACGTGGCTACCGTTGTCAATCTGCCTCAGCGCGCGTACACTGATATTCGCGTGGGCACTCTCAGGTAATATGTAACGAGGCATCACGACCCCGACGGCAAGATGAGCCGTACGGGGTTTGTTCGGTGTCCGGCTGTGTGGCGGCGGGAGGGGGTTCGTCCCCCGGTATGGCTGCCCGGCTCGTGACTCACGTTTGGCACTACACCACCCCGTACCCGCCAGCCTTCCGCGGCTGGCCGGTCCCGTGAAGGGGAACACTTTGGCCACCAACCGCCGCATCGTCGTCTCAAACCGCCGGGTCCCGAGCATGAAGAAGGTCTTCGGCTCCGCCCAGCCCGAGATGGAGATGCCGAACCTCATCGACATGCCGCGCCGCTCCTACGAGCGCTTCCTCCGGGAGAACCTGCGCGAGCTGTTCGACGAGATCTCGCCGATCGAAGACTTCACCGGCGGCCGCATGGAGCTCCGCTTCGGCGACTACCGCTTCGAAGACCCGAAGTACACCGAGACCGAGTGCCGTGACCGCGAGCGCACCTACGCGTCGCCGCTGCGCGTCCGCGTGGAACTGCTGGTCAAGGAAAGCGGTGAGGTGAAGGAGCAGGAGATCTTCATGGGTGACATCCCCATGATGACCACCCACGGCACCTTCATCATCAATGGCGCCGAGCGCGTGGTGGTCTCCCAGCTGGTCCGCTCCCCGGGTGTCTACTTCACCCAGGAGATCGACCCGGCCACCGGCCGCAAGCTCATCGGCGCGAAGTTGATCCCGAACCGCGGCGCCTGGCTGGAGTTCGAGACCAGCACCCGTGACGTCATCTCCGTGAAGGTCGACCGCAAGCGCCGCATCCCGGTCTCCGTGCTGCTCCGCTGCATCGACAACGAAGAGGGCATGACGGACGAGGAGCTCGGCACGGACGAGCGCGTCGCCGCCCTCCTCGCGGACATCGACACCAACGACGACCACCAGTACGTCCGCACCACGCTGGCGAAGGACGCCACCACGAACCGCCGCGAGGCGCTGGAGGAGTTCTACCGCCGGTTGCGCCCTGGCGACCCGCCCACGGCGGACAACGCCCGCGAGTTGATCGAGACCCTGTTCTTCGCTGACCGCCGCTACGACCTCGGCAGCGTGGGCCGGTACAAGCTCAACAAGCGCCTGGCCCTGGTGGACGCGCCGGAGATCCGGACGCTGCGCCGCGCCGACATCATCGGCATCGTCCGCCGCATCATCGACATCAACAACGGCCACGGCGCCGCGGACGACATTGACCACCTGGGCAACCGTCGCGTCCGCTCCGTCGGCGAGCTGATGCAGAACCAGTTCCGCGTCGGCCTCCTCCGCATGGAGCGCGTCGTCCGCGAGCGCATGACGATCACCGACCCGGACGAGGCGACCCCGTCCGCCCTGATCAACATCCGCCCCGTGGTGGCGGCCATGAAGGAGTTCTTCGGCGGCAGCCAGCTCTCCCAGTTCATGGACCAGGTCAACCCGCTCTCGGAGATCGCCCACAAGCGGAAGCTCTCCGCGCTGGGCCCGGGCGGCCTCTCCCGCGACCGCGCCGGCTTCGATGTGCGTGACGTCCACCACAGCCACTACGGCCGTATCTGCCCGATCGAGACGCCCGAGGGCCCGAACATCGGCCTGATCGGCTCCCTCGCCACCTTCGGCGTCGTCAACGACTTCGGGTTCATCGAGACCCCGTACCGCGTCGTCGCGCACGAGGTCGCGAAGGACCAGCCGAAGGCGCTCCTCAACCGCATCCCGGGCGAGGACGTGAAGAGCAAGTCCGGCAAGATCCTGGCCCGTGGCGGCGAACTCATCGACGAGGCGACCGCGAAGGCCCTGGCCGAAGCCGCCACCGACATGGTGCCGGTACTCCCGTTCCTGACCGAAGAGGTGCGCTACCTCGACGGGCACGAGGAAGAGAAGTACCGCATCGCCCAGGCCAACACCAAGACGGACGGCCACGGCAACATCATCGCCACGCGCGTGGAGGTCCGTCACGGTGAAGAGCCGCTGATGGCCAGTCCCGTGGACGTGGACTTCATCGACGTCTCGCCCCGGCAGATCGTGTCCGTGGCCGCGGCGATGATCCCGTTCCTGGAGCACGACGACGCCAACCGCGCCCTGATGGGCGCGAACATGCAGCGCCAGGCCGTGCCGCTGCTCCGCCCGGAGGCCCCGCTCGTGGGCACCGGCATCGAGCTGTCGGCGGCGACGGACTCCGGCCACGTCGTGGTCGCCGAGGAAGACGGTGAGGTCACCTCCGTGACCGCCTCCTTCCTGAAGGTGAAGTACGCCTCCGGCCGCGAAGAGGCCTACCCGCTGCTCAAGTTCGTGCGCTCCAACCAGGGCACCTGCATGAACCAACGCCCGCTGGTGAACAAGGGCCAGAAGATCCGCAAGGGCCAGCCGCTGGTGGACTCCTCCAGCACGGACGGCGGCGAACTCGCGCTGGGCCAGTCCGTCCTCGTCGCGTTCATGTCCTGGGAGGGCCTGAACTTCGAGGACGCGATCATCCTGAACGAGTCCGTGGTCCGCGACGACAAGTTCACCTCGATCCACATCGAGAAGTACGAGGTCGAGGCGCGAGACACGAAACTGGGCCCGGAGGAGATCACGCGCGACATCCCGAACGTGGGTGACGAGGCGCTCCGCGACCTGGACGAAGAGGGCATCATCCGCATCGGTGCGGAGGTGCGCGAAGGCGACATCCTCGTCGGCAAGATCACCCCCAAGGGCGAGACCGAACTGACGCCGGAAGAGAAACTGCTCCGCGCGATCTTTGGTGAGAAGGCGCGCGAGGTGAAGGACACCAGCCTCCGCGTCCCGCACGGCGAGCGCGGCAAGGTCATCGACGTCAAGGTGTTCCGCCGCGAGAACGACGACGAGCTGCCGGCGGACGTCAACATGATGGTCCGCGTCTCGATCGCCCAGAAGCGCAAGATCACCGAGGGCGACAAGATGGCCGGCCGCCACGGCAACAAGGGCGTGGTCTCCAAGATCCAGCCCTCGGAGGAGATGCCCTACCTCGCGGACGGCCGCCCGGTGGAGATCATCCTCAACCCGATCGGCGTGCCGTCCCGCATGAACGTCGGCCAGGTGCTGGAAACGCACCTCGGCTGGGCGGCGTCCACCCTGGGCTTCCGCGCCGTGACGCCCGTCTTTGACGGCGCCAGCGACGAAGACATCCAGGACGCGCTCGCGCGGGCGTGGATGGCCATCCAGGCGGACGCGGTGGAGACGGAGCACGCCTTCGTGGCGCGTGACGCCGAAATCGGCCAGCGCGTGGACGTCGCGGCGATGGAGGCCTATCTCACGGAGGCCGGCTTCGACGCCAACGAGGTGCTGCGCACCGGTCCCGCCGGGACCGCCGCCCGCGCCTCCGTCATGCTGTGGATGGAAGGCCTCGGCGAGAAGAACGTCCGCAATCTCTCCGCAGCGGCGCTGCGCGAGCGGGTGGCGGATGTCGCCGGCCGCACCAACACGGCGCCGCCGATCTGGGGCAAGCAGACGGTCTTCGATGGCCGCACGGGCGAGCCCTTCGACCAGCCGGTGACCGTGGGCTACATGTACATCCTCAAGCTCATCCACCTCGTGGACGACAAGATCCACGCTCGCTCCACGGGCCCCTACTCCCTCATCACCCAGCAGCCGCTGGGCGGCAAGGCGCAGTTCGGTGGCCAGCGCTTCGGCGAGATGGAGGTGTGGGCACTGGAGGCGTACGGCGCCGCCCACATCCTGCAGGAAATGCTGACCGTGAAGTCAGACGACATCGTGGGCCGCGTGAAGACGTACGAGGCCATCGTCAAGGGCGAAAACACGATGGAGCCAGGCGTGCCGGAATCGTTCAAGGTGCTCGTGAAGGAACTTCAGTCGCTCGGCCTGAGCGTGGAGATCCTGAACGAAGCGGAAGAGGACGTCGGCTTCGCCGACGAGTCCGACTCCCTCCCCCGTCTGGGGATCAACCTGTCCGGCCGCGAACTCCGGGAGGACTAGCAGATGCTCGAGGTCAACGACTTCAACGCGATCCGTCTTTCCCTCGCTTCCCCGAGCCAGATCCGCTCGTGGTCATACGGCGAGGTCACCAAGCCCGAGACGATCAACTACCGCACGCTCAAGCCGGAGAAGGACGGACTCTTCTGCGAGAAGATCTTCGGCCCCGTCCGCGACTTCGAGTGCCACTGCGGCAAGTACAAGCGCGTCCGCTACAAGGGCATCGTCTGTGACAAGTGCGGCGTAGAGGTTGCCCGCTCCAAGGTGCGCCGCGAGCGCATGGGGCACATCAGCCTGGCCGCGCCGGTCACCCACATCTGGTTCGCAAAGGGCGTCCCCAGCCGGCTCGGCCTGCTGATGGACATCGCCCCGCGCACCCTGGAGCGGGTCGTCTACTTCGCCCAGTACGTGGTGACGGAGGTCAACGAAGACTCCCGGAAGCACGCGCTTGAGCTGCTGTACGAGGAGATCGACGAGATCGCCGGCCAGCGCGAAGGCGACCTGGGTAAGCGGATCACGCTGCGCGAGCAGATGCTGGAGCACGAGTCGCAGGAGATCCTCCAGCGCAAGGAAGCCCAGCTCGCGGAGGCCGACGCGCAGTTCCAGGCCGACATCGACTCCGTCATGACGGAGGCCCGGACGGCGGAGCAAGACCTGCAGTCGCGCCTGGGCGAGAAGCTCCGCGGCAAGATGACCTTCCGCGACGAGACCGTGGGCCAGCGTGGCGACGAAATCACGCAGGAGACGCTCAAGGCGCTGAAGGAGGCGGTCACCGCTTCCGTCGCCGCCGTGGAGCAGACGATCGCCGACAAGAAGGCGGACGTGCAGCTGATGGCGGAAGCCGCCATCCAGCAGAAGCGTGACGCCGCCTTCAAGGAACTGCAGCCGATGCGGGACCAGGCGTCTGCCATCCGCGACCAGGTCCAGAAGGAGTACCAGCCGCTGGTGCGCTGGCTGGACCGGCTGCGCGACCCGATCGAGTCCGACAACCTGACCGTCCTCACCGAGACCGAGTATCGCGACTACGAGGAGCGCTTCGGCCTGGTCTTCAAGGCCGGGATGGGCGCCGAGTCAGTGCTCTCCATCCTGGAGCGCATGGACCTCGACCTGCTCAGCGAGCGGCTGCGCCAGGAGATCCATGACGCGTCCGGCCAGAAGCGGAAGAAGGCCACCAAGCGCATGCGCGTGGTGGAGGCGCTCCGCAAGTCCGGCAACCGCCCGGACTGGATGATCATCACGGAACTGCCGGTGCTCCCGCCCGACCTGCGCCCCATGGTGCAGTTGGAGGGTGGCCGCTTCGCGACCTCCGACCTGAACGACCTCTACCGCCGCGTCATCAACCGCAACAACCGCCTCAAGCGGCTGCTGAACCTGGGCGCGCCGGAGATCATCATCCGCAACGAAAAGCGGATGCTGCAGGAGGCCGTGGACTCGCTGATCGACAACGGTCGCCGAGGCCGTGCGGTCGCCGGTTCCGGCAACCACAAGCTGAAGTCCCTGTCTGACCTGCTGAAGGGCAAGCAGGGCCGCTTCCGCCAGAACCTGCTGGGCAAGCGCGTCGACTACTCCGGCCGTTCCGTCATCATCGTGGGCCCCACGCTGCGGCTGCACCAGTGCGGCCTGCCGAAGAAGATGGCGCTGGAGCTGTTCAAGCCCTTCGTCATGCACGCGCTGGTGAAGCAGGGCCTCGCCCACAACATCAAGAGCGCCAAGCGCATCGTGGAGCGCGCGCAGCCGGAAGTCTGGGATGTCCTGGAGCAGGTCATTGCGGACCGTCCCGTGCTGCTGAACCGTGCCCCCACGCTGCACCGCCTGGGCATCCAGGCCTTCGAGCCGATCCTGGTCGAAGGCTCCGCCATCCAGCTGCACCCGCTCGTCTGCTTCGCGTACAACGCGGACTTCGACGGTGACCAGATGGCCGTCCACGTCCCGCTCTCCTACGAGGCGGTGGCGGAGGCGCGGCAGGTCATGCTCTCCAGCAAGAACCTGCTCTCGCCGTCCAACGGTGACCCGGTCGTGGCGCCCACGCTGGACATGGTCCTGGGCTGCTACTACATGACGTTCGACCGCGCCGCCGGTGAGACGGACATCGTCCGCAAGACCTTCGGCTCCACGATCTCCGTCGTGCGCGAATACAACAAGGGCCTCGTGAAGATCTACGAGCCGATCCGCCTCCGCCTGCCGGACGGGTCGCGCGTGGACACCACCGTCGGCCGGGTGCTCTTCAACGAGATCATCCCGGACGCGCTGGGCTACCTGAACGAGACGATGGACAAGAAGAAGCTGCGCGAGCTCGTCTCCCGCGCCCAGCGCGAGCTGGACCCGGACGAGACCGTGAAGCTCGTCGACGCCATCAAGGACATCGGCTTCCGCTACGCCACGCAGTCCGGCACCACCATCTCGTCCAGCGACATCATCACGCCGCCGGAGAAGGTCCAGCTGCTCGAGCAGGCTGACGCCCGCATCGAGGAGATGGAAGAGCAGTTCGGCATGGGCCTGCTCACCGACGACGAGAAGTACCAGCAGTCGCTGGCGATCTGGTCGGAGACCACCGACAAGGTGCAGATGGCGCTGATGCACTCCCTGCCTCAGCTCGGTGCGCTGGCGATGATGTCCAACTCGGGCGCCAAGGGAAACATCACGCAGATCCGCCAGATGGGCGGTATGCGTGGCCTGATGTCCGACCCGAGCGGCAAGATCATCCCGCTGCCGATCCGCTCGTCGTTCCGCGACGGCCTCTCCGTGCTGGAGTACTTCATCTCCACCCACGGCGCCCGCAAGGGTCTGGCCGACACGGCGCTCCGCACGGCGGACTCCGGTTACCTGACCCGCCGCATGATCGACGTGGCGCAGGACATGATCGTCCACGAGGGTGGCTGCAATGAGCCGGGCACGCCGATCCCCGGCCTCTGGATCCACCACCGCGAGGGCGAGGCGCTGCTGGCCTCCATGCAGGAGCGCCTGAGCGGCCGCTTCGCCGCCGTGCCGATCGTCCACCCGGACACCGGCGAGGTGCTGGTGGACGCGGACACGGAGATCACCGAGGACGTGGCCGGGGCGATCGTGGAGGCGGGTATCAAGTCCGTCTTCGTCCGCTCGCCGTTGACCTGCACCATCGAGCGCGGCATCTGCCAGCACTGCTACGGCCGTTCGCTGGCGACCGGCCGGCTCGTGGAGCCGGGCGTGGCCATCGGCATCATCGCCGCGCAGTCCATCGGCGAGCCGGGCACGCAGCTGACGATGCGGACGTTCCACACCGGTGGTGTCGCCGGCGGCGGCGACATCACCTCCGGTCTCCCCCGTGTCGAGGAGATCTTCGAGGCCCGCACCCCGAAGGGGCAGGGCACGCTGTCGGAGATCGATGGCGTCGTCAGCATCGCCCGTACCGGCGACCAGCGGGTGATCACGGTCACCTCCACCCGCACGGAGTCGGAGGAGTACGCACTCCCGGACGGCTTCGAACTGTCGGTGGAGGATGGCGACGAGATCCGGGTGGACCAGGTGCTGGCCACGCCGGGCGAGGAGGCCTCCACCGCGGTGGCCGTCCCCATGAAGTCGCGCATCAGCGGCACCGTGGAGTTCGTCCGCAGCGGCAACCGCCGCCGGCCGGTCGCCCTCCGCGTGGCCGGTGAGATCACGGACCGCCGGGAGTACCCGGTGGCCGCCAGCGCCCGCCTGCGCGTGGAAGGCGGCGAGTTCGTCCGCTCCGGTGACCAGCTCACCGAGGGCTCGCTGAACCCGCACGACGTCCTGCGTATCCAGGGGGCAGAGGCCTGCCAGCTCTACCTGGTGGACGAAGTCCAGCGCGTGTACCGCTCCCAGGGTGTGAACCTGAACGACCGGCACATCGAGGTCATCGTCCGGCAGATGATGCGGCGCGTGGAGATCATGGACCCGGGCGACTCCGAGTACCTCGAGGGGGAGCGCATGCTCCGCCACGACTACGAGCGCCTGGTCGCCCAGTACCTGGCTGACGGCCGCACGCCGCCGAAGGCGGACGTGGTGCTGCTCGGCGTCACGAAGGCGTCGCTGGAGACGGAGTCCTTCCTCTCCGCGGCCTCCTTCCAGGAGACCACGCGGGTCCTGACGGAGGCGGCGATCGCCGGCCGCACGGACCGGCTGTTCGGCCTGAAGGAGAACGTGATCATCGGCAAGCTGATCCCGGCGCGGGCGCCGATCATCGTCGAACGGCCCACGCCGGTCGCCGAGATCGCCATGCCCGAGTCGCTCCTGCTCCCGTTCACGTTCGACTTCGAGCGTGGCGAGATGTACCTGGGCGAGACCTCCTCGGTCTTCGACCCGGGCGCGGAGGCCCGTGCGGAACTGGCCGGCGTCACCTCCTACGTGGCGGAGCCGGAGTAGCCGCGGGGCCACCTCGCGACTGACGCACACAACGCAGGGGCCCCGGCAACGGGGCCCCTGCTGCGTCCCGCGGGCACGAAGCCCGGCGTCCCCCTGTTCGGCGGCCCGCGCATCCGGTACGGTTTCCCCCGCAGCCCACCGTCTCGGGGGCGAAGCATCGAAGGTCACTCTCCATGGCATTCCGCACCATGCTGCGCGGCAAGATCCACCGTGCCACCGTCACGGAGGCGAACGTCGACTACGTCGGCAGCCTCACCGTCGACAACGACCTCCTCCGCGCCGCCGACATCCTGCCGTACGAGCAGGTGCTGGTCGTGAACCTGCGCACCGGCGCGCGCCTGGAGACCTACGCGATCGAGGGCGAGGCCGGGAGCGGCGTGATCTGCGCCAACGGCGCCGCCGCGCACCTCATCCACCCCGGCGACCTGGTGATCGTCATGTCCTACCACCTGGTCGACGATCGCGAGGCGGCCCAGGTGGAGCCGCAGGTCGTCTTTGTCGATGCCGCGAACCGCATCGTCGATATCGCGCACGCCATCCATCCGGGCTGACGCCCGGGCAGTCTTCGTCCCGTACGATGGATGCACTACCCCTCCGATGAACGGGAGACCGCATGCCCGCGTCCATCCTCGAGAGCGCGCTGGCGCAGTTCCACGCTGCCGCCGACCAGCTGTCGCTGTCCCAGCAGCACCGCGACTACCTGACCTCCTTCAAGACCACCTACCACACCGAGTTCCCGGTGGAGATGGATGACGGCACCTTCCGCACCTTTCAGGGCGTCCGCGTCCACCACAACATCGCGCGAGGCCCCGCGAAGGGCGGCATCCGCTACGACCTCGGCGTCACCATCGACGAGGTGAAGGCGCTCGCCATGCTCATGACGTGGAAGTGCGCCGTGGTGGGCGTCCCGTTTGGCGGCGCGAAGGGTGGCGTGGTCGTGGACCCGCGCGCCCTCAGTGACAACGAACTGCAGAACCTCACGCGCCGCTTCACCAGCGAACTCGTGCCGATCATCGGCCCGGACAAGGACATCCCCGCGCCGGACATGGGCACGAACCCGAAGATCATGGCGTGGATCATGGACACCTACTCCATGTCCCACGGCTACACCATCCCCGGCGTCGTCACCGGCAAGCCGATCGCCCTCGGCGGGTCGGAAGGCCGCTTCGAGGCCACCGGCCGAGGCATCCAGTACGTGCTGGAGGAACACCTGGCCGCGGAGGGCGGGCTGGTGGGCCGCACGGTCTCCGTGCAGGGCTTCGGGAACGTCGGCGGGGTGGCGGCGAAACTGCTGCACCAGGCCGGCGCGAAGGTCACGCACCTCGGCGACCGCTTCATCTCCATCCACAACCCGGCCGGGATCGATGCGACCTCCGCCTTCATCTACACCCAGGCCGGCGGCTCGCTGGCGGACTGGAACCGCGAGTTCGGCCACGCGGAGGCGATCGCGGCGGCTGACGTCCTGACCGCGGACGTGGACATCCTGCTCCCCGCCGCGACCGAAAGCGTCCTGTCGGAAGAGAACGCCGAGGACGTGCGTGCCCGCCTGATCATCGAGGGCGCGAACGGCCCCACCACGCCGGAGGCGGACGCGATCTTCCAGCGGCGCGGCATCACCGTGATCCCGGACATCCTGGCGAACGCCGGTGGCGTTACCGTCTCTTACTTCGAGTGGGTGCAGGGTCGCCAGTTCCTCCACTGGTCGGAGGAAGAGGTGAACGCGCAGCTCCGCAAGATCATGGCGAAAGCGTACCGGGAGGTCTCCTCGCGCTGCCCGGTCGGCGGCGAGGGCTGCACGCTCCGTCAGGCGGCGAACTGGGTCGCGATCGAGCGGGTCCTCGAGGCCATCACGCTCCGCGGCTTCTTCCCGTAGCCCCGGTCGTCAGGCCCGGAGTGGCAGAGATCGGGGATTCCCACAGGTGGCCGGTCGCCCCGATCGGTCGATGATGGGGATGCCCGGTACGCCCCCGGGGTATCGCGGGTGTGTTAGCCTACTGACGATATTGGAAGTGCGCAGCGATGATTCTCTTCGGCTACGGCGCGATGATCCTGATGGGCCTGCTCCCGCTCATGGGGCTGGCCCACGCCCTCGATGTCGCCGACCAGCAGCGCTTCCTGCTGCCGTGGCCCTGGGCAATTGCCGCCAGTTTCCTGTTTGGCTTCGTGCTCTCCTACATCCTCGGTCGTGCCCTCGGCCTCGTCGAGGTGGCCCAGATCGGCACGTACGAGGAGCGCCGCGACACCGTCCGCGCCGAGGGCATCCTGCAGCCGCGCCGCATGGCGGCCACCCGCTACCGCCGCGCCGCCGCCGCCCCGATCCACCTCTAACCCCGCCTCCCGATCACCTGTCGCACGACCCACTGCCGGTGCGCGCCTAGAATCGCAGGCGTGATCGCCGATACCGTCGCCATCGTCCTCGCTGCCGGGACGTCCCGCCGCATGGGCGGGACGGACAAGATCTGGTCGGACCTCGGCGGACGCCCCGTCCTCGCCCACTCCCTCGCCACCTTCGCCGCGCTCGGCGCCGTCGCGCGCATCGTCGTCGTCGCGCCCGCCGCGCAGCACGAGGCGGTACGGGCGCTCGCGCCCGCCGGCGTCGTGCTGACGTGCGTGGAGGGCGGGGCGCGCCGCCAGGACTCGGTCGCCGCCGGCCTCGCCGCC
>JAUXUW010000211.1 GCA_030684635.1 Dehalococcoidia bacterium | reverse complement strand
GGCCAGGCGAATATCGGCGGCGAGCGCCAGTTCAAGCCCCGCGGAGACGCAGCGCCCGCCGATGGCGGCAATCACCGGCTGCGGGATCCCGGCGACGGCCTCGATCCCCGCACCTAGCGCCGGCACCATGGCCAGCCCCTCCGGCTCCTCCAGCGCTGCCGCTGACCAGCCGAGGCCGAAGTCGCCCTCGACGCGGAGGATGAGCACCCGCACGAACTCGTCCGCGGCCACCCGGCCGGCGGCGTCCGCCAGCACTTCCATGAGGGCGCGGTCGTAGCGCCCCTCGGCGGGGGTGATCGTCAGGGTGGCGATCGGGCCGTCAGCGTGGAGCGCGACGAGGGCCATCGGGACTCCTTTGGGGGTGCGGCGAGCGTACGAGCGGCCGATCCGGGGCGTCAATGCGGCGCGCACGAACACCGGGAACGGCCGGCGGGCACCGCGCCTATTACGCATGTCGGTGGACGGCCGGCGGATGGCACGCCACCATCGGCGAAAGCGGCAAGGACGGAGCGATCGCATGGACCTGGGACTCGCGGGACGGTCGGTGGTGGTGACCGGCGCCAGTCGGGGCATCGGGCGGGCGATCGCCGCCGGGTTCGCCGCGGAGGGCGCGCGCGTGCTCCTGTGTGCGCGAGGCGCGGAGACGCTGGCGTCCACGGCGATGATCCTGCGGACGGCCTACCCGGGCGCCACCGTGGAGACAGTTGCGGCCGACGTTACAGACGCGGACCAGGCGGCAGCGGTCATCGCCACTGCCGTCGAGCGCTTCGGCGGGGTGGACGTGCTGGTGAACAACGCCGGCGCCACGGTGCGGGACGGCAGCGTGGAGGAGCGGTGGCGGGCCTCCTTCGACCTGAACGTGATCTCCGCGCTGCGGATGATGGAACTCGCGAAGCCCCACCTGGCAGCCTCCGGGCACGGCGCGGTGGTCAACATCTCCTCGATCTACGGCCGCGAGGCCGGCGGGCCACCGCAGTACAACGGCTCGAAGGCCGCCCAGATCGCCATGTCGAAGGCCTACGCGCTGGAGTGGGCAGCCCTCGGCATCCGCGTGAACAACGTGGCGCCCGGCTCGATCGCCTTCGAAGGTGGCTCCTGGGGGCGCCGGCTAAAGGAGGACCCGGAGGGGATGGAGGCGTTCATCGCCCAGCAGATCCCCGGCGGGCGCTTCGGCAACCCGGAGGAGGTGGCCGCCGCGGTGGTATTCCTCGCCTCGGATGCGGCGTCCTGGGTGATCGGCGCCACGCTGAACGTGGACGGTGGGCAGTCGCGCTCCAACATCTAACCCGCGAGCCCAGCCGCCGATTCCCCTGATGGGTTGTCCTGACGGCCCGCGCCGACGAAGATGCACGCGAGCGGCGGAAGGACACGACAGATGCGCTTCAAGCGGACTGACCTCCCCGGGATGTTGATCGCGACGGTCGCGCCGGTTGCGCTGTTCGTGCTCCTGGTGGCCTCCTACGACCTCTGGCACCACCACGGCACGCCGCTTCTGGGCATCCTTTCCGTCCACATCGCCATCGGCGCCGGCATCATCGGCGCCTTCTCGCGCTTCATCCGCTCCTGGGAACTGACACTCGGCGCGCTCGCGCTCCTGCTCGGGTGCGTCGTGGGCGTGCTACTGCTGCAGCGCACCGAGAACGACGGCACTGCCGCCGCGACGGCGCTGAAGCTGGGCGGGGTGGTCTCGTTCGGCATCCTGAACGTCGCCATCGTGCAGCAGATCCTGGTGAACGGCCTGAACCCGGTGCTGGTGCGCCGCGAGGCACGCCAGGCCGCGGCGGAGTCGCAGGGCTAGCCCGCCCGGCACGCCCTCCCCCATGCCGCCGTCCGAGGGCGCCCGTTCCGCCGCGCTCCACATGCTGTCCGCGTGGATGTCCGAGCGGTACTACCGCACCTTCCGCCTGGACACAGAGGCCCCACCCGACCCCTTCGACGCCGTCCTGAAGCAGCGGGATCGACGCATTGGCGTGGCGACCGCCGTACTCTGGGATGACGACCCACCGGCTCCCGACGCGGCCGCCCTGAGTGAGTGGCTGACCGCCGACGCTGCGCTCGACCCGGCCGTCGGCGACGGCGGTTATGTCGTATGGGTGCCACCGCGCGTCGCCCTGCCGGAGACGGAGCCGCACGCCTCCGCGCTCCGCATCATGCTGGCGCACGGCCTGCGCAGCCTGGAGCCCGGCGAACGGCGCGAGGTGCGCCTGCCGGCCACGGTGAAGCTCGCCAAGATCCAGGTAGACGGGGCCTACGTCTCCGTCGCCGGCGGGCTGGCCTCGATCTGGCTCGAACTGTCGGAAGGCGTCACCGGTGCCTTCCACCTGGACTCCCGCCCCATCCACCGGATGCCAGAACAGCGCGCGGAACTGGACATCATCGTCTCGCGGATCCGCGACCGCGCCGCGGTCCTGGAGGCGGAGGAGTACGCGGACGTGCCCGTCCACGACTACTGGGTGGTGTCGCGACTGCCGGAGGGGGCGCCGAACGGTGTGACGGTGATCGCACCGCCCCCCGACCTGGACCCGCTGGACGGCGCGAACGTCCGACGACGCTTCCGCGCGGCCGTGCAACGCGCCGTCGAACAGCGCCAGCAGGGGGCGTGCGACCTGGCCGCGCTGGCGGTGGTGACCGCCGTGGGGCACGCGAAGGACGAACTGGTGACGGCGGCGCTGCGCGGGATGAGCCCGGCGGCGTACGGAGCGCTGGACCTGATCGCGGTGGTGGCGGATGGGACCGTGCGCCAGGTCCTGCAGCCCCGCTCGCTCCCGTGGGAGCAATCGCGGTGACGGCACGGTGAGCGAGGCCGTCCTGCGCACCGCCACCCTCGCCGACGCGGAGGCGGTGCGAGCAATCATCGCCCGTGCCCTCCTCGCCGCTGGCTTCCCGGCGCCTGACGCCGAACTCGATGCGGACCTCCTGGACCTCTCGCACTACGCCTTCGCAGGGCGTGGGTTCTGGGTCGCCGAACGGGACGGCGCGGTCATTGGATGCGTGGCGCTGGACCGAGGGACAGACGGACACGGGGTGCTGAAGCGGATCGCCGGCGACGCGCTACCCGACCTCGTGCGGCTCGCCACAGACGCCGCCCGCGTCGAGGGGTATCGCCGCATCGAAGCGGTGGCGCCGCCCGGCTTCACCGGCGCGGCGGAGGCGCTGGTCGCCGCCGGGTATGCTCCCGCGGGCACACCTCGGAGCCTCCTGTACGCGAAACGGCTGGACGCATGACCCGGTTCCGCTCGTCGCTTCTCCGACTTGTCGCCCTGGCGTTCACTGCGCTCCTCGTCGCGTGCGGCGGCAGCGAGGCGACCGCAGCCACCGCCACCCCGCTGGCAGTCGACGGGCTGCCGATCGGGACGCCTGCAAACCTCCAGAGTTACCGGTACCGGGTGGAGGTCCGGAGCAACGCAGACCTGATCGACACCAGCCAGGCGCCGCCCGGCCTGGATCTGAGCGAGTTCGTCCTCAACCTCAACATCGAGGGTGAGCGCGTGAACCCGGACCGAGAGTGGACACGTTCGCGCACGGAC
>JAUXUW010000198.1 GCA_030684635.1 Dehalococcoidia bacterium | reverse complement strand
GTCCTCAAGGGCCGCGTCCCCACTGAGAACGCGCATGTGGTGGACCAGGTGCTCAATGCCGGTGCGGTGTCGCTCGGCAAGTTGAACATGCACGAGTTCGCCGCGGGTGGCACCTCGATCAACCACTACACCGGCTCACCGAGGAACCCCTGGGCGCCTGACCACATCACGGGCGGCAGTAGCGGCGGATCCTCCACCGCGGTGGTCGCGGGGATCGCGTACGCCACGCTGGGCACGGACGCCGGCGGCTCCGTGCGCATCCCGGCCGCCCTCTGCGGCCATGTGGGGCTCAAGCAGACCCACGGCCTGGTCAGCAACCGCGGCTCCGTCTTCAACACCTGGTCCGGGGACCACGTGGGGCCGCACACCAGGACGGTGGCGGATGCGGAACTGATGCTGAAGGTGATGGCCGTCCACGACCCGCTGGACTCCACCAGCGTGGAGCACGCGCTGGGCTCCATGCCCCTGATGCCGGACCTGACCGGCGTGCGCGTCGGCGTGCCGGAGACGTTCTACTTCGACGACGTCGACACGGAGGTGGAGGCCGCCGTCCGCGAGACGGTCGCGAAGATGCAGGCGGCCGGCGCCACGATCGTGCCATTCACGCTCGCGACGATGGACATCATGATGGCGGCCCGGATGCTGACGGGCTCGGACGGCTACCTGTATCACGCGAAACTGCTGGAGGAGCGCGGCGACCTGTACGCGGACCAGAACATCCGCTACCGGCTGCTCGCCAGCCAGTACCTCCGCGGCGAGGACTACTCGCGTGCGATCCGCGCACGCCGCCTCGTCGTGAGCGAGTTCGTGTCGCTCTTCGACAAGATCGATGTGATCGTCGCGCCGACCACGCCGGTGGCCGCATATCCGATCGCAGCGACGGAGCTGACGGTGGCGGGGAAGACGGTCGACCTCACGCAACCGAGCGGCGCCGGCCTGCTGGCACGGAACACGAGCCCGGCGAACTACACGGGCCACCCGTCCGTAAGCGTGCCGGTCGGTCGGAACACGAAGGGCCTGCCGATCGGCCTCATGCTGACCGGCGCGCACTTCGACGACATGCGGCTGCTCGGGATCGCCCGCGTCGTCGAGCAACTCGTCGACTACCGCGACGTGGCTCCCTGGTTCGCGGCGGCCACGCCCGCCCTGGCCGCTTCGTAACGCCGAGGGCGGCCCGGGCGCGATTCACGCGCCCCGGGCCGCCTCGAAGCACGCACGGAGCGAGCGGCGCTGCTGGCCGGCGGCCTCGAAGTTCTCGGGCGCCAGCCACGCCTCGAAGCCGGCGCGCAGCGCCGGCCACTCCCCGTCGAGGATCGACAGCCAGGTCGTGTCGCGATTGCGGCCCTTCACGACGACGGCCTGCCGGAAGATGCCCTCGAACGTGAAGCCCAGGCGCTCCGCCGCCGACCACGAGGGCTCGTTCAGGCTGTCGCATTTCCACTCGTACCGGCGATAGCCGAGGTCGTCGAAGGCGTGCCGCATCATCAGGAACATCGCCTCGGTCGCCGCGGGACGCCGCTGGAGCAGCGGCGAGAAGTTCAGGTGCCCCACCTCGATGCAACCGACCGTCGGCTCGATGCGCAGGTAGGAGGCCATCCCGACCGCCTGCCCGCTGTCAGCGTCCACGATCGCGAAGAAGAGCGGGTCGTCCCCGGCCGCCTGCCGGCCCAGCCACTCCCGGAACGCCTCCGGCGTACCGAACGGGCCGTAGGGCAGGTAGGTCCAGTTCCGACCCTCCACGTCGAGCGCGTACGCCTCCCACAGTCCGTCCGCGTGCCGCGCCGGGTCGAGGGGTTCGAGGCGCGCAAACCGGCCCTCCAGTGACACCCGGGATGGCCTCGGGCGGGGCGTCCAGCCGGGCACCGGCGCGCCGATCGGCTGTCCCAGTTCGTTCGTCCGAGGTGCGGGCGGCGGGGTGTGGGTCATTGGGAGCCTCCGGGGAGCCTCGATCCTACCGGGCGGCGCACCGGCCAATCCGCGGGCCGGTGCGCTGATCCGTACTTCCTCACCGGGGAAACCCCGATTCGCGGGGGCCCGGATGCCCCATAGCCTCGGCACAACTCCCTGAAGCGACCTGCCCGAGGTGCGCCATGACTTCGATCACCCTCCCCCGCTGGATCCCGGCTGCCGCCGCCCTCGCCTTCGTTGCATGGGCCGTCACCATCTGGTGGATGATCGCGACGCTCCCCGCCTCCGGCAGCGAGTCCACCCCGGTCGAGATGGCCGCCGTGGTCACCGAGATCGACCGGCTGAACGGCGAGATCGCCATGCTCGCGGAGCGCGTCGCTGACCTGCAGGCGGCCGGGGCGCCCCTCGACCGCGCCGCTCCCGCAGCCGCGCTCGCGCCGCCCGACGACGGCATCGAGGCGACGACCCCCACGACCGCCGACACGGGCACGCCGGACGTGGCCGCGGAGACAGGCGCTGTCAGCCCGTTCTTCACGAACGGGGCGGACCGCTACAACTGCCGCGACTTCTCCTCCTACGCAGACGCGCAGGAGGCCCTGCGGGTGAACCGCCCGGGCGACCCGAACCGCATCGACATGAACAACAACAACCAGGCGTGCGAGGACTTCGCCTACCCGGACCGGCCGGGTGGCACGGCGCCGGGAGCCCCGACGCCAACGGCGACGCCGAAGCCCTAGTCCCCAGCGGCCAGCCGGCGCGCCTCGTTCACGATCGCCAGGGCGTGGGCGACCTCCGGCACGTCGTGGACGCGCACCACGTGGACGCCGTGCCACGCGGCGAGGACGTTGAAGGCCAGCGTGGCCTCCATGAGGCCCTCCGACCGCTGTGAGTAGGGCTTCCCCATCACCTCGGCCAGGAAGCCCTTTCGGGAGGCCGAGATGAGGACGGGGTACCCGCCCGCCACGAGCGCGGGGAGCCCGTTCAGCAGCCGCATGTTGTCCGTGGCGCTCTTCCCGAAGGCGTAGCCGGGGTCCAGCCAGGCGGTCACACCCTGCGCCTCCAGCATCCGCGCGCGCTCCAGGAGGTACGTCCGCACCTCCGCGTCCACATCGTCGAACTCCTGGGAGACCTCGCGGTGGTGCTTTGGCTCGCCGCGCATGTGCATCACGCAGCCGGGGAGCCCGAAGTCGGCGGCCACGCGCACCATCTCCGGGTCGGAGAAGCCGGTGACGTCGTTCAGCAGGTGCGCGCCGGCCTCCGCCGCCGCCCGGGCGACCGCCGGCGTCCACGTGTCCACCGAGGCGATCAACCCGGCGCGCGTGACCGCCTCGATCACCGGGCAGACGCGGTCGATCTCCTCCTGCGCCGTCAGGTCGCGGGCACCGGTCGCCGTGGAGTGAGCCCCCACGTCGATGATGGCGGCGCCGTGGCGCGCGAGTTCCTGCGCGCGCGTCAGCGCCTGCGAGACGCCGACGCGAGAGAAGGCGATCGGTGAGTCGTCCGAGACGTTCAGGATCGCCATGATCCGCGTCTGGTGGGTGCAGTCGATCTCGCGGTCGCGCAGGCGGAGCAGCATGCAGACTCCCTGGTCAGGACGGCCCGCATCCAGTGTATGGACGGCGTTGCGGCACGTCCGCTCCAACGCCTACGCTCGCTCACTCACCCGCTCCAGACTCACCTGACGCACCGAGGTCACACGCATGCCCGAGGATTCCGCCGAGGCCCTGGCCATCGACGGCGGCACACCGCTGCGGACGGCCGCGTGGCCGGAACCGCCGGCGGTCGCCCCCGCGGAGGACATCGCGCCGCTGGCCGCGCTGGAATCGGAATTCGCGGCCGCCCTCGGGCTCGCCGCGTCGGCGGTCGTCGCCTATAGAGACCACGCCGCCGCGTTCGACGCCGCGTTTGCCACCCTGACGCCCCTCCCCGGCCACGACGAGGCGGTGATTCCCGCCCTGCTCGGCGAGGCGCTGGCGGCTGCCGCCCGGCGTAACGGCTGGCGACCCGTGCCCGCCGAGGTGGAACCGGACGCCGCAACGCTCTCCGCGCGCGGACTGGCGCGGGCGATCGGCCCCGCCACCGGCATCGTGGGCCTTGCCCACTCCTTCGGCCACCCGCCGGTGCTCGCTGACATCGTCCGGGTCGCCCAGGAGGCGGCTGCCGCGGTGATCGAGGACGCCTCGGACGGCTTCGGCGCAGCGTACCGGGACGAGGCCGTGGGGCGCTTCGGACGCGCCGTCTTCGCGCTGGGCGCCGGGCGCGTGCTGAGCGGCGGCGCGCCGGACCGGACTTCCGGCGGCGGCCTGCTGGTGCTGCGCGACCCCGCGCTGGCCGAGACGGCGCGCACCGCGCGTGACGCCTCCGGTGGGGCGTTGGACGAGGCGGCGGCGCGGGGCACGCTCGCGGAACTGCGGCGGTCGGGCGAGGAGCTCCTGGCGCGCCGGCAACTGGCCTGGGATCTGACCTTCGGCCTGCGCGGCGTGCGCGGGCTGGCCTCCATGACCCAAGGCCGCTGGATCCGTCACGCCTACGACCGCTACGTCGTGCGACTGCGCGCCGTGGTCTGGAAGCGCTCGCTCGAAGACACGATTGCGGCGATCCGCGCCGAGGGCATCCCGTGCGAGGCGGCCGCAGGGCCCCCGCTCTACCTCGATCCCGCGGTACGCGAGGCGCTTCCCGGCGACGAGCGGCTGGGCGACGATCACTTCCCGGCGGCGGGACGCCTCTCCGGCGAACTCGTCGCCTTTCCGCTGCATGGCGGGCTGACCTCAAAGGACATGGACCAGGTCGCGGCGGTGCTGCGAAAGGTCGAACGGTGGAGCACATGAACGAGCCAGACCCCGTGGTCGTCGCGGTTGACTTCACCGCGACCGAACTCCGGCTGATGATGTCCGACCTCGCCGGCCAGCCGCTGATCCACCAGTTGCACCCGCTCCCCGAACTCCCGACGGAGGAGGCGTGGGCGTGGGAGGTCGGCGGGCGGATCTCCACACTGTTCGCCGCCGAGGGCAACAAGCGCTGGGCGCTCGCCATCGGCGTCGCGTGCCCGGGCGTGGTGGACGGCCCCGCGGGACGCCTCGTCGAGAGCGACGGGCAGGAGGCCTGGGACGGCCTG
>JAUXUW010000194.1 GCA_030684635.1 Dehalococcoidia bacterium | reverse complement strand
GACGGGTGAATCGTGCAGCGCGTACGCCCCCGCGGGCGCGAGGCCAGGAGCCGCTCCGGTGCCGCCCAGCCCGAGGTCGCGCGCCGCACCTCCGGATGCCACGACGAGCGCGCCGGCGACGGAGGCGCCGTATCCGTCGCCGTGCACGGCGTACCGCTCGTAGCCGAGCGCCGTCATATAGGCGCGGAGGCGACGGGCGGCCGCCTCTGGCATGGGGTCGCCGTCGAGGCGTTCCGAGTAGCCGGTGCCGGGCAGCGACGCGAGCACGACATCCACGCCCCGGGTGCCCTCGGGGGGCCGAGCAAGCCGCTGTGCGAGGTCCAGGCGGTCGAAGAACGTCCCCGCGGCGTCATGCAGGAGCAGCAGCGCAGGCCGGCGCTCCGTCCACGACCCACCGAGCACTACCGCGTGCACCTCGCCACCCTCGACCACGCCTCGGAGGTGCGGGAGGTCGTTGAGGCGCGCCTGCCAGGCGGCCCAGTCCAACCGGGCCCAGTCGCGCGCCAGCACCCGGAGGGTGGCGTCAAACGCCTCGGCGCCCGGCAGCGGCGAGGGCCAGCGGGCGCTCGACAGCCGCTCACGCAGGTCGGCCAGCGCTCGCTCGGTGAACTCGATACGGAACGGGCGCAGCGCCATTCTTGTGCCCTCTCAGTCAGCGCCGCGACGCCGGTACTGGATCGCCTCCGCCAGGTGGACGGTCTCGATGCGCTCCGATCCACCGAGGTCGGCGACCGTGCGGGCGACCTTCAGCACGCGGTGGAAGGCGCGGGCGGAGAGACCGAGTTGCTGCATGGCCCCGGCCAGCAGCGGCTCTGCGGCGGGGACCAGCGCCTCCTGGCAGAACTTCCGCACCTCCAACGGCCCCATCTCCGAGTTCGTGACGTACGGGGTGCCCTGCAGGCGTGCCGCCTGGCGCTCACGCGCCTCCGTCACGCGGGCGCGCACCACCTCGGAGCGCTCGCCGGTCGTTTCGCCGGAGAGTTCGCTGAAGGCGACCCGCGGCACGTCCGCGAACAGGTCAATGCGGTCGAGGAGCGGGCCGGAGACACGGCGCTGGTAGCGGGAGACGGAGGCCTCCGGGCAGGAGCACGCCTTCGCCGTGTCGCCGTAGTAGCCGCAGGGGCACGGGTTCATCGCCGCCACGAGCAGGAAGCGCGCCGGGAAGGTCACCGAGCCGCGCGCCCGCGAGATGGTGACCGCGCCCGACTCCAGCGGCTCACGCAGCGACTCCAGCGCGTTCGTGGAGAACTCCGGGAACTCGTCCAGGAACAGCACGCCCCGGTGCGCCAGAGAGACCTCCCCCGGCCGGATCTGCGACCCGCCCCCCACGAGGCCGGCGTGCGAGATCGTGTGGTGCGGCGAGCGGAACGGCCGCTCGCGCAGCATCGGATGCTCGCGGCTGAGCATGCCGGCGACGGAGTGCACCTTCGAAACCTCGATCGCCTCGGTTGGGGTGAGGGGTGCAAGGAGTCCCGGCAGCGCCCGCGCGAGCAGCGTCTTGCCGGCACCGGGCGGGCCCTGCATCAGGATGTTATGTCCACCCGCGGCCGCGACTTCCAGCGCGCGCTTCACGTGCTCTTGTCCCTGCACCATCGAGAGGTCGTGCCCGAGGGTGGTCGCCTCGCCCTCGACGGGAGGCAGCGGCTGCGGCCAGTCCGCCGGCGGCTGCTTCAGCTGGGTGAGCGTCTCCACGCCTCGCACCTGCACGCCGCCGACCAGCCCCGCCTCCGCGGTGTCCTCCTGTGGGACGACGACCGAGGCGATCCCCTCCTGCCGGCACATCGCGACAACCGGGAGCACGCCGGCGACGTGCCGGAGCCGCCCGTCCAGCGACAACTCCCCGACCAAGGCGGCGTCCTGGAACTGGTCGATGATCTGCCCGGACGCGACGAGCACGGCGACGGCGATCGGGAGGTCGTAGATCGGCCCCTCCTTGCGGACATCGGCGGGGGCCAGGTTCACGGTGATGCGGCGGAGGGGGAACTCGAAGCCGGCGTTCTTGATCGCGGCACGGACGCGCTCGCGCGCTTCCTGCACCGCGGCGTCCGGTAGCCCGACGATGTTGAACGCGGGCAGCCCGCTGCCGATGTCGACCTCGACATCGACGGGGATGCCCTCGATCCCCTTCAGGGCGACGCTCCGGACCTTCGCGAGGCTCACGGCGGCATCCTACCGGAGCACAGCGCGAGCCGTGCGCGTCCGCGTCACAGGTGGCCATCTCTCCCCGCGTGATGACGGCCGCAGGACGCCGGTCGGTTCCCCTGACGAGCTGTGCGAGAACTGCCTGCGATCAGCGGCGAGCGGGGGCCTCGAATGAGGCTCCGCGGGCAACGCCTACCAGAAACCTCGAGTGACCGAGTCCGAACGCGCGCAGGTCGAGTCGTGCCTCCGCGGCTGCGGCTACCCCTTCCATGTGTATCCTCAGTCCCGGAAGGTTCACATGAGCACCTCGACGTTCCAATTGTCCGACGACGCACCCACTCGCTACGAGCGCTATGTCGCGCCAGTCATGGCGTCCTTCGTCGAGCGTGCGATCGAGCGCGCCGAACTCCGGGAGGGCGATACCGTCCTCGATATCGCGTGCGGCACTGGCTTCGTGGCGCGACGGGCGGCGGAGGTGGTTGGGCCGGGCGGGCGCGTGACCGGCATCGACCTGAACGCGGGGATGCTTCAGGCAGCGCGTCGGTTCAGCCCGGCGGCGAACATCGAATGGACCGAGGCGAGCGCGCTCGAGGTTCCGCTCCCCGACTCGTCCTTCAACGCGGTGCTCTGCCAGCAGGGCATCCAGTTCTTCCCGGAACGCACTCGACCACTCCGCGAGATGGCGCGCCTCGTCGGCGCGGGGGGACGCGTCGTCGTCACCTGCTTCCGTCCGCTCGACGTGCAGCCGTACTTTGGGCCGCAGCTGGCCGCGTTCGAGAGGCTCCTCGGCGCGCCGGTCCTCGCCGACGCGTTCACCTGTCCACCGGAGGAGATCAACGCGACGCTGGCGGACGCCCTCGACTGCCCTGCCGACACCGAAGCGTTCGAGGGCATCCTCCGCGTCACCGGCGACCTTGAAGGGTTCCTCTGGGGCCACGCGCTCTCGCTTCCCGTCGCTCCGGCCCTGGTTGCGCTCGGCGACGCCGGTCGCGACCGGTTTGTCGACGCGATGCTCTCCGCGCTCGCCCCGTATATCTCGACAAGCGGCCTCGAGGTTCCCGTGAGCACGTACCTGGTCGTCGGGCGCCGCGCGTAGCCAGTCGTCCAGTACAAACGTCTAGCCTTCGTAGGCGATCGCGGCCTTGTACTGCTTGAGCCGGTCATCCTGGCGGCGATCCTGTTCCGGGTGGTGTATTACCTGATCCGTCCTGGTCGCGGTCCCCATGACTACATGCTCCTGGGCCACGCATCAGCGCCACCGCGGCCAGCGTCCTGCCAGAGACCGGGGCGCCGGGATGACTAGCCCTGGGTGCGGCGGACGGAGATGACGCCGCGGATCGAGTCGAAGTGCGTCATCAGGCGGGCGAACTGGCGTCCGCCCTCCGTCTCCAGCGTGATCTGCACGATGGTGGTGCCGTCCGGCTGCTCCAGCGTGCGTACGCCGATCATGTTCACGCCGTAGGAGGCGATGACGGTGGCGAGGTCGCGGAGCAGGCCCACCCGGTCCCATGCGATCACCTCCACCGAGGCGGTATAGATGTCGCCCTTCGGGCCCCAGTCGCAGTCGACCAGGCGGTCCTGTGCGTCGTGGTGGACGTTCCGGCAGTCGGCACGGTGGACCGTGACGCCCCGGGCGCGTGTGACGAAGCCGATGATCGAGTCGCCCGGGAGCGGACGGCAGCAGCGCGCGACCTGCGCGAGCATGCCGCTGGCGCCGAGCACGCGCACACCCGACGAGCCGTACGTCGGCGTCTTCGCCGGATTGGCGACGGTGGGTGCGGGGGCCGCTGCCTCTGGCGCTGGCACGAGGTCGGCGAGGCGGTTGATGAGCCGCTGAGGCGAGAGGTCGGCCGAGCCGATCGCGGCGTGCAGGTCCTTCGCGTCGGCGAACCCGAGCGACTTGTGGAAGTCGGAAGGCAGTTCGCGGATGCCCAGCCGCTTCATCTCGCGATCGAGCTGCTCGTGGCCGCGCTCGATGCTGTCGTCGCGGTGCTGGCGGCGGAACCACTGGCGCACCTTCTGGCGCGAGTGGCTGGAGCCCAGGTAGCCCTGCGACGGCAGCAGCCAGTCTCGCGAGGGGCCTCGAGGCGTCTTGGAGCGCGAGATCTCGACGACGTCGCCGTTCTTCAGCACGGTGTTCAGCGGCACCATCCGCCCGTTCACCTTCGCGCCGACGATGTTGTGGCCGAGGTCCGTGTGGACGCGGTAGGCGAAGTCGATCGGGGTGCAGCCGGCGGGCAGGACGCGCACATCGCCCTTCGGGGTGTAGACGAAGACCTGGTCCCGGAAGACATCCGTCTTGATCGAATCCAGGAAGTCGTCCGTGCCGGAGGACTCCTGCTGCCACTCGATCAGGTGGCGGAGCCATGACATGCGCTCTTCGTACTGCTGATCCCGCTTGGAGCGCTCTTCCTTGTACTGCCAGTGCGCGGCCACGCCGTACTCGGCGATCTGGTGCATCTCGTGCGTGCGGATCTGCACCTCGAACACCCGCATGCCCGGGCCCAGGATCGAGGTGTGCAGCGACTGGTAGAGGGATTCCTTCGGCGAGGCGATGTAGTCATCGAAGGTGCCCGGGATCGGGTGCCACTGCTGGTGAACGACGCCCAGGGCGTTGTAGCAATCGGCCAGGGTGTCTACGAGCACGCGCACGGCGACCAGGTCGCGGATCTCGTCGAAGCCCCGCCCCTGCTCGGCGTAGCGGCGGGTCTTCCCGTAGATGGAGTAGAGGTGCTTCACGCGCCCGGTGACGTCCGCCTTGATCCCGGCGGCGGCCAGGTGCTCTTTCAGGTCGGTCTCCATCTGGCGCAGGTACTTCTCCCGCTCGCTCCGCTTGGCGGCGATCATCGTCGCCACACGCCGGTACTCCTCCGGCTGGAGCCAGCGGAACGCCAGGTCTTCCAGCTCCCACTTGAACTGCCACACGCCGAGGCGTGACGCGAGCGGGGCGTAGATGTCCATGGTTTCGCGCGCGAGGGCGCGGCGACGGTCCTCGGGCAGGTGTTCCAGGGTGCGCATGTTGTGGAGGCGGTCCGCCATCTTGATGATGACGACGCGCACGTCCTCCGCCATCGCCAGGAACATCTTGCGGAGCGTCTCCGCGTCCTGCTGGGCGATGTCCAGCGCACGGTCCGGGAGGTGGTCGATCTTCGTCGCGCCCTCCACGAGGAGTGCGACGTCCGCGCCGAACTTCTGCCGGATCGTCTCCGCGCTCACCCCGCAGTCCTCGATCACGTCGTGGAGCAGCGCCGCGGAGATCGAAGGTGGGTCCATGTGGAGCGAGGTCACGAGGCGGGCGACGGCGATGGGGTGGGTGATGTACGGCTCACCGGAGCGGCGCATCTGGCCCTCGTGGGCCTCGATGGCGAACTCCAGGACGCGCTCAATCCCGGTCACCCGGTCGGGTGGCAAGTATTCGCTGACCTCGGCGAGCAATTCACGCGCGCCGGCGGGACGAGGCGTGGAAACAACCATCCTGAGTCCAGTGTAATACCGCCCCCCGGGCCTGACGGGAAGCGCACCACCCCGTAGGATCGCCCGCATGCCGCAATACCAGGCGCCTCGAGGGATGAACGACACGCTGCCGGAGGACGCCGACCTCTGGCGTTTCATCCGCGACACCGCGGAGCGCGTGGCGCGCCTGTTCGACTACCGCCAGATCACCACCCCGATCGTGGAGGATGCTGGCGTCTTCCTGCGCTCGGTCGGCGACGAGTCGGACATCGTCCAGAAGGAGATGTACGTCTTCGAGGACCGCGGCGGCGACCGCCTCGCCCTGCGGCCCGAAGGCACCGCCGCGGTGTGCCGCGCGTACATCGAGCACGGCATGGGCAGCCGGCCCCAGCCGGTCCGGTTGTTTTATGTCGGGCCGTTCTTCCGCTACGACCGCCCCCAGGCCGGCCGCTATCGCCAGTTGTGGCAGTTCGGCGCCGAGGCGATCGGCTCCGACTCCCCCGCGATCGACGCCGA
>JAUXUW010000193.1 GCA_030684635.1 Dehalococcoidia bacterium | reverse complement strand
CGCCCGTCGCCGTTCGCCCCGCCGATGCGGGGCGTTTTGTTTGCCCCAGCACACCGAGGAACCTCGAATGACCACCACCCCCAACCTCGACCCGAAGGACATGGCCACGGCCTACGACGCGCAGGCCGTGGAGCAGCCGCTGTACGAGTGGTGGGAGCGGAGCGGCTACTTCAAGCCGAACAACCCGGGGGCACGCTCCTTCACCGTGATCATGCCGCCGCCGAACCTCACCGGTGAGTTGCACATGGGGCACGCGCTCACCAACACCGTGGAGGACGCGCTGGTGCGCTGGCACCGCATGCTCGGTGACGACACGCTCTGGCTGCCTGGCGTGGACCACGCCGCCATCGCCGTGAACGCGATCATCGAGCGTGACCTGGCGCGCGAAGGCATCAGCCGCCACGACATCGGCCGGGACGAGTTCCTCAACCGCACCTGGGAGTTCGTGCGCCGCAGCCGCGACCGCATCTCCACGCAGCACCGCCGCCTGGGTGCTTCCGCGGACTGGAGCCGCGAGGCGTTCACGATGGACGAGCAGCGCGAGAAGTCCGTCCGCACGACCTTCAAGAACCTCTACAACGACGGCCTGATCTACCGCGCCGAGCGCCTCATCAACTGGTGCGTGGACTGCGGCTCCGCGATCTCCGACATCGAAGTGGAGTACGAGGACGAGCCCGGGTCGTTCTGGCACGTGCGCTACGCGATCGCGGAGGTGGACGGCACGCCCATCGGGCGCGACATCGTCATCGCCACCACGCGGCCGGAGACGATCCCCGCGGACACGGCGATCGCCGTGCACCCGGAGGACCCGCGCTACGCCGGTCTGATCGGCAAGCGCGCGGTCGTGCCGACGAACGGCCGGCTGATCCCGATCATCGGCGACGCCGCCGTGAGCATCGAGTCCGGCTCGGGCGCGCTGAAGGTGACGCCCGGCCACGACCCGGTCGACTTCGAGATCGGTGAGCGCCACGGCCTGGAGATCATCTCGATCATGAACCCGGACGGCACGCTCAACGAGCACGCCGGCCAGTACCGCGGCGTTGAACGCTTCGCCGCGCGCAAGGCGCTCGTCGCGGACCTCGAGGCGGCAGGACGCCTGGAGAAGGTGGAGCCATACACGCACGCGATCGGCCATTGCCAGCGCAGCCGCACGATCGTGGAGCCGCTGATCTCCATGCAGTGGTGGGTGGACGCGAAGACGCTGGCGAAGCCGGCGATCGAGGCGGTCACGGACGGCCGCATCAAGTTCGTCCCGGAACGCTTCGAGCGGACTTACCTGCAGTGGATGGAGAACATCCGCGATTGGTGCATCAGCCGCCAGATCTGGTGGGGCCACCGCATCCCCGTCTGGTACTGCGATGCCTGCCAGCACCAGACCGTCGCGGTGCAGACGCCGACGCGCTGCGAGTCCTGCAACTCCGAGGCGATCCGCCAGGACGAGGACACGCTCGACACCTGGTTCTCCTCCGGCCTCTGGCCGCACTCCACGCTCGGCTGGCCGGACCAGACGGACGACCTGAAGCGCTTCTACCCGACGCAGGTGATGGAGACCGGCTACGACATCATCTTCTTCTGGGTCGCGCGCATGGTGATGCTCTCGCTCTACAACATGGGCGGCGTCGTGCCGTTCGAGACGGTCTACCTCCACGGCCTCGTGCGCGCGCCGGACGGCGCGAAGATGTCGAAGTCGCGCGGCAACGTCGTCGACCCGCTCGAGGTGATCGCGAAGGTGGGCACGGACGGCCTGCGCTACGCGCTCGTCTCCGGCACCAGTCCCGGCAACGACCAGCGCATCACGGACGACCGTCTGGAGTCCGGCCGCAACTTCTCCAACAAGCTGTGGAACGCCTCGCGCTTCGTCCTGCAGATGGTGGAGCCGGCCGACGACCTCGCGCTGCCCACGCCTGCGACCGGCGCGCTGGAGGATCGCTGGGTGCTGAGCCGCCTCGCGACGGTGGTGGAGGACTCCACGCGCCTGATGGAGCGCTTCGAACTGTCGGAGGCGCTGCGCCAGGTGCGCGACTTCTTCTGGGACGAGTTCGCGGACTGGTACATCGAAGTCGCGAAGGTGCGCGTGCGCGCCGGCGATCGCACGCCCGTGGCCGTGCTCGTCCACGTGCTGGACCAGGTGCTGCGCCTGCTGCATCCGATCATGCCGTACGTCACCGAGGAGATCTGGCAGCGTCTCGTCACGATCAGCCCTGACCCGGCCGGCGCGCCGGCGCTCATCGTCGCGCGCTACCCGCTCGCCGCGACCGACCGACGCGACGAGGACGCCGAGCGCCAGTTCGGCGCGGTGCAGGACTTCATCCGCGGCATCCGCAACATCCGCGCGGAGAAGCGCGTGGACGCCGGCCGCTGGGTGGAGGCCTACATCGTCGCGGCGGACATCACCGCGGCCGCCACCACGCTGCAGGAGGCGATCGAGAACCTGTCGCGCGCCCGCCCGCTCCACATCGTCGCCACGGTGGACGCCGCGCCGTCCGAGGGCGTCGTGACCTCTGTGCTCGCGACCGGCTCGGTCGTGCTGCCGATGGCCGGGCTGTTCGACCCGGCCGCCGAGCGCGCGCGCATCGAGAAGCAGATCGCGGAGGTGGAGGCGGAAGTCGGCCGCCAGGAGGCGAAACTCTCAAACGAGGCGTTCCGCTCGAAGGCGCCCGCCGATGTCGTCGGTAAGGAGGAGGAACGCCTCGCCACCGCCCGCACCCGGCTGGAGGGCCTGCGCGCCTCCCTCGCCGAGATCGGTTAGCCGCGGTGCCCGCCTCGACTGACCCGCTCGCGCTGCGTGACCTCGCGGTGCGGGCGGCGCAGGAGGCGGGCGCGTACCTCCTGGAGCACCTCCCCGGCGAACGCAGCGTCACGACGAAGTCGAGCGACACGGACGTGGTGACCGAGGTCGACCGCGCGTCGGAGGCGCTCCTGCTCGCGCGGCTCCTCGGCGAGCGGCCGGAAGACGGCATCCTGGGCGAGGAAGGCGCCAGCCGCGCCGGCACCAGCGGCGTCCGCTGGGTCGTCGACCCGCTGGATGGCACCGTGAACTACCTCTATCGGATTCCCGCCTTCGCCGTGTCCGTCGCCGCCGAGGTGGATGGCGTCAGCGTCGCCGGCTGCGTCTTCGATCCCTCGCGCGGCGAGACCTTCGCGGCGGCCCTCGGCCACGGCGCTACGAGGAACGGCGTCCCCATCGCCCCGAGCACGGCCACCGACCCCCGGCAGGCCCTCGTCGGGACCGGCTTCGGCTACGAGACCGCCGTGCGCGAGCGACAGGGGGCCGTCGTCGCCCATGTGCTGCCTCGCGTCCGTGACATCCGTCGAGGCGGCTCAGCCGCCCTCGACCTCTGCTGGGTCGCCTGCGGCCGGCTAGACGCCTATTTCGAGCGTGGCGTGCAGCCGTGGGACGTCGCAGCGGGCGGGCTCATCGTCCGTGAGGCCGGCGGCCACGCCGGGCCGCTCGCAGCCACGACCGGTGTCGCCTCGGGCACCTGGGTCGCCGCTGGGCGCGGGCTGATCGAGGCGTTCAGCGCGCTGGTGATCGACGCCAACGGATAGGTGACGTAACTTCTCAGCGTCGCCTGCGGGTACACGGGCGATCGGTGTGTTGGTTAGCCGTGTTCCTGTGATGCCACGTTCGTTGACACTCACTAGGGGCACTGTTAGTTTCCCCACCGACGAGGCGGATGGCCCCGCGTGGCGTTCGCGCGCCCATGATTGGCGCGCTGGATCGGGAGTCCCGGTGGCTGCAGCCGACCTTCTCCTGACGAATTACATCCCCGTCCTGCTTGCTACCGTTGTCGGCTTCATCATGGTCATCACGGCGCTGCTGGCGGCCCGCCTGCTCGCGCCGTTCTCCCAGGAAGCCGGCAAGGGCACCACCTACGAGTGCGGCATGCTGCCCCTGCGGCGCGCCTCCACCAACGTGGGCATGCGGTTCTATCTGTACGCGATCCTCTTCGTCATCTTTGACGTGGAGGCGGTGTTCATCTTCCCGTGGGCGCTCTCCTTCATCGGGATCGGCGCCTTCGCCTACTGGCTCATGGTGATCTTCATCGCCATCCTGGCGCTCGGCCTCGGCTACGCCTGGAAGAAGGGAGCCCTGCAGTGGCGGTAACGCCCGGCATGGTCACGACCCCGGAATCCCCCGTCACCGTCCCGGTCATCACGCCGGAGCCGGTGGAAGTCCCGCTGCCCGTCATCCCAGGCGAACACCCGAACGAGGCCCCTCGCCTGGTCCCGGTGGAGTTGCGCCCCGGCAAGGCCCTCTACAAGCAGGTGCTCCCGGGCGTCATGCAGGCCCCGCTGGACCTGCTGCTGGGCGCCAGCCGCAAGTCCTCGCTCTGGCCGATGACCTTCGGGCTCGCGTGCTGCGCGATCGAGATGATCGCCACGTTTATGTCGCACTACGACCTCGACCGCTTCGGCATCGTGCCGTGGCCGTCCCCGCGACAGTCGGACGTGATGATCGTGGCCGGCACCGTCACCAAGAAGATGGCCCCCGCGGTGAAGCTGCTCTACGAACAGATGCCGAACCCCAAGTGGGTCATCTCCATGGGCGCCTGCGCCACCAACGGCGGCCCCTACACCCGGTACGACCGCGTGCTCCAGGGCGTGGACAAGATCATCCCCGTGGACGTGTACGTCCCGGGTTGCCCGCCGCGTCCCGAGGCCCTCATCGACTCCCTGCTCTCGCTCCAGGACATGATCATGGAAGAGCGCGGGAGCATGGGTCGATGACGACCGAGGAAACCACGCAGCCCGTCGCGGACTTCTCTGGCACCATCTGGGCCGAGGTTGACCGCGCACTCTCTGGCGTCACCGTGCGCCCGGAGCGCGGCCTGCTCGACGTCATCGCGCACATCCCGCGCGACGAGGTGGTCACCGCGCTCCGCCGCCTGAAGACGGACGCCGCGCTGCACTTCGACTACCTGCGCAGCCTCACCGCCATCGACCGCGAGGCGGACGGCATCGAGGTGGTCTACCACCTCTACTCCACCGACAAGAAGCACAACCTCACCGTGAAAACCACGCTGCCGACCACGGACCTCAACGTCCCCACGGCGACCACGGTGTGGCGCGCGGCGAACTGGCTGGAGCGCGAGACCGCGGAGATGTTCGGTATCCAGTTCACTGGCCACCCGGACCCGCGCACGCTGCTGATGCCGGAGGACATGACGGATGTCCACCCGCTCCTGAAGTCGCACCCGCTCGCCGAGATCGAAGTCCTGCAGGGTGAAGGCATGGGCTACCCGGAGGAGGGCGCGTAATGGTCACCGAGCGCGCTCGCGAGTTCGACACCCAGGATCTGCTGATCAACGTCGGTCCGCAGCACCCGTCCACGCACGGCGTGTTCCGGATGGTGCTGGAGATCGACGGCGAGCTGGTCAAGGACGTGATCCCGTACATCGGCTACCTGCACCGCGGTGCGGAGAAGCTGTGCGAGACCATGGACTACCGCCAAGGCATCGGCTTCATGGACCGCACGGAGTACCTCGCCGCGTTCAACGCCGAGCTCTCCTACGTCATGGCGGTCGAGGCGCTCGCGGGGCTTGAGGTTCCGGAGCGCGCGCAGTGGATCCGCATGATCCTCTGCGAGCTGAACCGCATCTCCAGCCACTTCATGTTCATGGGCGCCTTCGGTGTGGACACCGGCGTCATGGGCACCCCGTTCATCTACGGCTGGCGCGAACGCGAAGGGATCATCGACCTCTTCGAGGAGATCTCCGGCGACCGCATGATGTACGCCTACTTCCGCCCCGGCGGGCTCGCCTGGGACGTGACGACGAACTTCAAGGCGCGCGTGCGCGAGGTCCTGAAGTCCATCACTCAGGGCATCAAGGACTTCGACGGCCTGTTCACCGAGAACGAGATCTTCGTCGCCCGCACCAAGGGTGTCGGCTACATCTCCGCCGAGGACGCCATCGACTACGGCATGAGCGGCCCGTCGCTGCGCGCCTCCGGCGTCCCGATGGACGTCCGCAAGGACGAGCCGTACCTCAAGTACTCCGAGATCGACTTCAAGGTCATCACCGGCGAGCACGGCGACGTGTTCGACCGCTACCACTGCCGCCTCCAGGAACTGCGCGAGTCCGTGAAGATCATCGAGCAGTGTCTGGCGAAGATGCCGGACACCGGCCCGATCATGCCCGAGAAGATGCCGCGCATGCTCCGCACGCCCCCCGGTGAGGTCTACCTCCGCACCGAAGCGCCGCGCGGCGAGTACGGCGTCTACCTGGTCAGCAACGGCGGCAACCGCCCCTACCGGCTGAAGGTGCGGAGCGCCTGTCTCTCCAACCTGCAGGCGTTGAAGCAGATGTCCGTGGGCCAGTACGTGGCCGACGCGATCCTCGTGCTGGGTTCGATCGATATCGTCCTGAGTGAGGTCGACCGCTAGTGAACACGGACCTGTTCGGCCTCCAGGTGAACGTATGGGCGGATGCCGCGCTGCGGCTTCAACTCATCGTGGTTTTCATGACCGTGGTCGTGATGGGGCTGATCTGGGCGGAGCGCCGCATCCTCGGCCGCTTCCAGCAGCGCATCGGCCCCCAGAAGACCGGCCCGTTCGGCCTCCTGCAGTCCGTCGCGGACGCGGTGAAACTCGTCGGCAAGGAAGACCTCCGGCCGAAGAACGCCGACCCGTGGACGTTCGAACTGGCCCCGTTCCTGGTCTTCATCCCGATCTTCATGGGCTTCGTGATCGTCCCGTTCCTCGTGGGCTGGAACATCAAGGTCCTGGAGCTCGGCCTCCTCTACTTCGTCGCCATCTCGTCCGTGAACATCGTCGGCTGGGTCATGGCCGGCTGGGGCTCGGACAACCGCTACGCGATGATCGGTGGCCTCCGTGCCGCCGCCCAGTCGATCTCCTACGAACTCCCGCTCGTCCTTTCGCTCCTCGCAGTGGCGATGGTCGCGGGCACGCTGAACCTGGACGAGATCGTCCGCCAGCAGGGCTCCGTCCCCTACATCGTCTGGCAGCCGATGGCCTTCGCCATCTTCTTCATCGCCGCCCTCGCGGAACTGAACCGCGCCCCCTTCGACATCCCGGTCGGTGAGTCCGAAGTCGTCGGCGGCCCGTTCGTCGAATACTCCGGCATCCGCTGGTCCATGTTCATGCTGGCGGAGTACGCCGGCCTGCTGATCATGGCAGTCGTGGGCGCCTCGGTGTTCCTCGGCGGCTACGCCTGGCCGCTCGGCGAGGAACTCGGGCTCGGCTGGCAGGTCGTCCTCGTGGGCGCAAAGGCCGGGCTGATCATCTTCGCGGTCTTCTGGATTCGCGCTTCACTGCCGCGTCTCCGCATCGACCAGTTGATGGGTTACTCCTGGAAGATCCTGCTCCCGCTGGTGCTGGTGCAGATCCTCGTGAACGGGCTGGTGCTGGTGTACGGCTGGAGCGAGGCCATCCTCGGCGTCGTCGGCCTGGCGGGGGTTGTCGCCCTCGTCTCCATCACCGGCCGCGCCGCGAACCGCCCGCGCCAGATCCCTGCGCGCGCCGCGGCACTGAAGGGTGAGGCAGCCTAGATGAAGGGCATCGCCAAGAGCCTGTTGACCACGCTGTCGACGTTCAGCCGGAAGCCGGTGACGCGTGACTACCCGAACGTCCACAAGACGCTGCCGGAGCGCGACCGCGCCTTCCCGCTGCTGCTCTGGGACCAGGAGATCGACGAGCCGTTCTGCACGGGCTGCCACGCCTGCGAGCGCGCCTGCCCCGTCGAATGCATGACCGTGCTGATGAAGGACAACCCGAACCACAAGTCCGTGGGCGGCACCTCTTCCCGGCGCAAGATCATCGACAAGTTCTGGATCGACTACGCGCGCTGCATGCGCTGCAACATCTGCGTCGAGGTCTGCAACTTCGACGCGATCGCCATGAACAACACCTGGACCGGCCACGAGACCTCCGTGCATGACCGCAAGGACCTCGTCATGGACCTCCAGATGCTGCTGTCCCAGTCCCACGCCGGCGCCATCAAGGAATGGGTGCCGGTTATTGGACAGACGAACGAGTAACCCGGGCGCGGCCCCGGCGGGCGCGGCCCGCCTGACCTGACCCGAACGATCGAGGATCTGCGCGTGTTCGACCGACTCCCGCTCCCGTCGCAACTCGACCGCACCATCATGGCGGGCGGCACCATCGCGGGCCTCGTGGCCGCGCCGGTGTTGATCGTGCTGCTCGGCCTCCAGATCACGGGCACCATCTCCGCCGCGGAGATGGTCTTCTACATGGCGGCGGGCGTGGTCCTCGGCGGCGCGCTGGGCGCCGTCCTCATCAAGAACATCGTCCACGCTTCCCTCAGCCTGATCGCCACGCTCCTGGGCGTCGCCGCCCTCTACCTGCTGCTCCTGACCGAGTTCATCGCCCTGGTGCAGGTGCTGGTGTACGGCGGCGGCGTCATCATCCTGCTGCTCTTCGCGCTGATGATGACCAACGCGCAGGACGACCCGATTGTGCAGGACGGCTCGCAGAAGCCGTTCGCCTTCGGTGTCGCGGTGCTCATCGGTGGCGTCTTCGTCACCGCCCTCCTGGACGCGCAGTGGGGCGACCCCACGGCTGCCGTGATTCCCTTCGTGGACTTCGGCGCGCGCATCTTCCGTGACTTCAGCGTCCCGGTGATCATCGTGGCGGTCCTGTTGGACATCGCCCTCACCGGTGCCTTCGTGAACGCGCGGCGCGCCGAAGCGCACGACGAGGAGGCCCGCTCGTGATCCCGATCGAGAACTTCCTCGTCCTCTCCGCCCTGCTCTTCGCGATCGGCTTCTACGGCGTCCTGGCACGCCGGAGCGCGATCCTCATCCTGATGTCCGTCGAGATCATGCTGGCTGGCGTGGCGATCAACTTCATCGCCTTTGCGTCCTACCTGGACCATGACGCCTTCAGCGGTCTCGTGTTCGCGCTGTTCGTGATTACCGTCGCCGCGGCCGAGGTCGGCCTGGCGCTTGGTGTGGTGCTCCGGCTCTTCCGCGAGCGCCGCACCGCCAACGTCGATGAAGCGAACAGCCTGAAGTGGTAATGGCCGCGCGGCGGGATCGTCGCGCTTCGGCTCGCTGCAGGGGGAGGTAGGCCCGCATGGGCATGGAGCAGGCCTGGGTACTGCCGGCCATTCCGGCCGTCCTCTTCGTCGTGATCGCCCTGTTCAACGGGCTGATGCCACGACGGGGCGACTTCCTCGCGATTCTTGGCATGGCGACCGTCGTCGGCCTGGTCTTCGTCATCCTGGTGGAGTTCCAGGGCGCCTTCCAGGGCGGCCTCTTCACGCCCGAGGGCGCGAACGCCTACGCCTTCGACTGGATCAACATCGGCCAGGGCTTCTTCGTGATCGAGTTCTCCACCTACGTGGACGCGATCACCATGGTCATGCTCCCGGTCGTGACCATCGTCGCCCTCATGGTGATGGTCTACTCCGTCGGCTACATGCACGGCGAGGTCCGCTACGGCTGGTACTTCGCGGTCCTCTCCCTCTTCGTCGCCGCCATGCTCACGCTGGTCATCTCCGGCAACCTCATCCAGCTCTACCTGGCATGGGAGGGCGTGGGCCTCGCCTCCTACCTCCTGATCGGCTTCTACTGGGAGCGCCAGTCGGCCGCGGAGGCCGCCAAGAAGGCGTTCATCACCACCCGTATCGGTGACGTGGGCCTCCTCATCGGCATCATCCTGCTCTGGCGGGCCACCGGTACCTTCGACATCCAGGAGATCATCTCCGCCGCCACCTCTGGCCAGATCGGCGACCGCTACCTCACCATCGCGATGCTGTTCCTCTTCGGCGGCGCGGTCGGCAAGTCCGCCCAGTTCCCGCTGCACGTCTGGCTGCCGGACGCCATGGAGGGCCCGACCCCCGTCTCCGCCCTCATCCACGCCGCGACGATGGTCGTCGCCGGCGTCTACCTGGTCGCCCGTTTCTCCCCCGTGTACGCGGAGGTCCTCGTCGCCCGCGACGTGGTCCTCTACACCGGCCTGATCACGGCGATGATGGCCGCCTCGATGGGCCTCGTGACCACGGACATCAAGCGCGTGCTCGCGTACTCCACCGTGTCGCAACTGGGCTTCATGTTCGTCGCACTCGGCGTCGGCGCCGTGGGCGCGGCGATGTTCCACCTGTTCACCCACGCCTTCTTCAAGGCGCTGCTCTTCCTGGGCTCCGGCTCGGTCATCCACGCCACCCACCAGCAGGAGGTCGGCGCGCTCGGCGGCCTGCGGAAGAAGCTCCCGATCACCACGGCGACGTTCATCATCGGCAGCCTGGCGCTGTCCGGGATCCCGATCTTCGCCGGCTTCTTCTCGAAGGATGAGATCCTGCACTACGTGCAGGCAGACGGCGGCCCCGTGGTCTACGTGCTGCTCGCCGGCACCGCGCTCCTTACCGCCATCTACACCACCCGCCTGGTCCTGCTCACCTTCTTCGGCGAGCCGAAGGATCACCACGCCTACGACCACGCGCACGAGTCCGGCCCGGCGATGGCGCTGCCGCTCATCTTCCTCGCCGTGCTGGCGACGGTGGCCGGCTTCTTCGTCTTCGACCAGGTGGGCGAGGCCCTCGGCTTCGCCGGTGGCATCGGCGCGCTCGTGTACATCGATCACCCGCATCACTTCACGCAGGTGGACTACGCCTTCGCCGGCATCGCGACGCTGACCGCGCTCGCGGGCATCGGCATCGGCATGGCGTACTGGCGGGGCGACGCCCGCCGCGCCGTGCAGGCGCGCGCATGGGCGCCGGACCTGCACGCGCTGCTCGCGAACCGCTACTACATGGACGACCTGTACCAGGGCATCATCAACCGCGTCATTCTGGGCGCGGCCACCGTGGTGGCCTGGTTCGACAAGCGCATCGTCAACGAGACCGGCGTGGATGGTGGTGCTCAAACCATCTCCTACCTCGGTTACCGGCTGAAGTTCCTGCAGACGGGTCGCATCCCGAACTACGCGCTCGGCATGGCCGTGGGCGTGGTCGCGCTGGCGATCGTTGCGGTCGGCACGCGCGGCTAGTCCGCCCGAGGCCGGCCTGCGCGGCACTGACCGCGCGTGAAGTGAAGGGGCGCCGCGCGGCTCAAGCGCGCGGTCGATGGAGATGGTTGACGCCTCGGCGGGTCCTCTGAGGAGGGCGCGCCGCAGGTGAGCGTGAAGATGATGGGGACGTGAGGGACCGATGACCGAATCTGACGGCTACGTCCTGCTGGCACTCTTCCTGGTGCCCTTGGGCACCGCGGCGCTGCTGATGCTGGTTCCCTCTCGCGAGCGGGCCGTCATCATCGGTGTCACGGCGCTCTCCTCCACCGCCATGCTCGCGCTCTCCCTCTACACCTTCGCGTCCTATTCCTTCGCGGAGGGGCAGCAGTTCCAGGGCGTCCTGGCGTTCACGTGGATGGAGAACATGGGGGTCCTCGGCCCTGATGGCATCCAGGTGAAGGTCGGCATCGACGGCATCACCGCCTCCCTCGTCCTCCTCACCGGCATCGTCATCGTCCCGGGCACCTGGGTGTCATGGAAGGTGCAGCACCGCACGAAGGACTTCTTCGTCCTCCTGTACATCCTCACCTCGGGCGTCTTCGGCGTCTTCGTCCTGCTGGACCTGTTCTTCTGGTTCATGGCGTACGAGGTGGCCCTGCTGCCGATGTACCAGCTCATCGCCATCTGGGGCTCCACGCGCAAGGAGTACGGCGCGATGAAGCTGATGATGATGCTGATGGCCGGATCCATCTTCATCTTCACCGTCATCTTCGCCCTCTACACCCACGTCGGCGCCGGCACCTTCGACATGGAAGTGTTGATCAACGCCCAGAAGGATGAGAACTTCCAGAAGGTCTTCTTCCCGCTGGTGGTCATCGGCTGTGGCGCGCTGGGCGCGATGTTCCCGTTCCACTCCTGGTCGCCGGACGGCCACGCCTCCGCGCCCACGGCGGTGTCCATGCTCCACGCGGGCGTGCTGATGAAGGTCGGCGCGTTCGGTGTGCTGCGCCTGGGCTTCCAGATGATGCCGGAGGGCGGCGCGTTCTGGGCCCCGGCGCTGATCGTGGTCGGCATCGTCGCCGCCCTGTACGGCGCCATCTCCGCCCTCAAGCAGACCGACATGAAGTTGATGATGGGCTTCTCGTCTATCTCCCACATGGGCTACGTGTTCCTGGGCCTCGGCACGGTGAACGTGATTGGCTGGAGCGGTGCGGTCCTGCAGATGACCGCCCACGGCCTGATGACGGCCCTCTTCTTCCTCCTCATCGGTGGCATGTACGACCAGGCGCACAACCGCGACATCCCGAACTTCTCGGGCATGGCGAAGCAGATGCCGATCTGGACCGTGTTCTTCATCCTCGCGTCGCTGGCCTCGCTCGGCCTGCCCGGGCTGTCCGGCTTCGTCGCGGAGGTCCACATCTTCATCGGTGCGTTCCGCGCCTACCCGATCATCGGCGGCCTGGCCGTCCTGACCGCGGCCATCACCGCCACCTACCTGCTGCGGATGCTGTCGCAGGCCTTCTTCGGGGAGATGAACCCGAGGTGGACCGGTCTGAAGGAGATCACCTGGGCGGAGCGCGCGGGCGCCACCGTCCTCGCGATTGCGATCCTCACGCTCGGCCTCTGGCCGTCGCCGTGGATCGATCGCATCGGCCCGTCCATCATCCAGATCGCCGGCGTGGGCCTGTAGCGCGCGAGTCGAGAGAGCCGGAGGACCACCAGTGACGGACGTGCTCGGAAACGCGCTCAACTTCCGCTACGCACTACTGCTCCCGGAGATCGTGATCGCCCTCACGGCGGTGGCGATCCTGTTCCTGGACGCATTCAAGGCCGAGTTCAAGGTGGGCTACCGCGCCCTCCCGCTGCTCGCCGTCGCCGGCTTGCTCGGCGCCGGTGCGCTGAGCCTGGTCTGGGTGAACGAGACGGACGAGTTCTCCCGCCTCATCACCGTCGACAACTTCACCACGTTCTTCCGCATGCTCTTCATCGGCACCACGGTCATCGTGATCGTCGGCTCGCACGAGTACATCGAGAAGCACGTCAACCACCATGGCGAGTTCTACGCGCTGCTGCTGCTCTCCACCGTGGGCGCCATCTACATGGCGGCCGCGCGCGACCTGCTGACCGCGTACCTCTCCGTGGAGGTGCTCTCCTTCTCCCTCTACGTCGCCGTGTCGCTCGCCAAGAACGACCTCCGCTCCGGCGAGGCCGCGCTGAAGTACGTCCTGCTGGGCGGCGTCGCCTCCGCGATGCTGCTCTACGGCCTGAGCCTCATCTACGGGGTCACCGGCTCCACGCAGTACACGGAGATGGCCGCGGCGCTGTCCGCCTCGGACGGCAGCACGGACATGGCGCTGATGCTGGGCCTGGTGCTGGTGATCGGCGGCCTCGGCTTCAAGGCCTCCGCCGTCCCGTTCCACATGTGGACCCCGGACGCGTACGAGGGCGCCCCGATCCCGGTGACGGCTTACCTGTCCGCCACCTCCAAGGCGGCCACCTTCGCCCTCATCCTCCGCTGGTTCGCCGGGCCGCTGTACCCGGTCGCGGAAGACTGGCGCTGGATGATGTCCACGCTCGCGGTGGCGACGATGGTCGTCGGTAACCTCGTGGCGCTGCAGCAGACCAACCTCAAGCGTTTCCTCGCCTACTCGTCCATCGCGCAGGTCGGCTACATGCTGATGGCCGTGGCAGGCATGGGCCCGGAGACGGCGTCCGCGCTGCTGGTGCACCTGGGCGGCTACCTGGTGACGAACCTGGCG
>JAUXUW010000192.1 GCA_030684635.1 Dehalococcoidia bacterium | reverse complement strand
AGCCCGTCGCGCACGTCCGGCAGCGCTCGAGACACGATGACGGACATCGCGTAGTCGAGGTAGGACGTCCGCATCTCGTCTTCGACGCGACGCGGCTGAACGCGATCCGGGGACTCGTTGACCATGATGGGCCCTTCGCGCTGGCGACGCGTACGAACGTTCGTGCCGGGACGTGCTGGGTAGATTCGATTCTACCAGCGCGGCCCGGCACGAACGAGGGCGCCCGCGGACGCCCTCCTCAGAATCGCCACCCCCTCGGGGCCCGCCGTTATGGCAACAGGACCACCGGGAAGCGGTGCTGGGACGGCGGGAAGCCCTCCCCGCCGGACGGGTCGGGTGCGTTGACCTCCAGGTGGCCGACCTGCGGCTCCGCCACGCTGTAGCCATCGATGACAAACGTGAACACGCCGGCGCCGTCCACCCCGCCGCCCATGGTGAAGCCGGCCGCAATCTCGTTGCCGTCACGGTCCAGCAGCCGCCAGCCCACGTGCGACTCGAAGGTACGCGAGCAGCCGCTCACCTCCGTGCCAGGCTCGATCACGGTGCCCGCCGTAGCGGAGGTCACCAGCACGAAGGAGGAGTCCAGCAGGACGGCCGGGAGCGCCTCGCAGTCCGCTGCCTCGGCAGGAGGCGCGGTCTCAGTGGCCGGAGGCGTGGGCGTGGAACCGGCCGGGGTTGGCGTGGCTGTCGCCGTGGCAGAGGCGGTGCCGGCCGGACTCGGGGTGGGCGTGGGGTCGGCCTCGGTGGTGCAGGCCGCACCCAGGAGCGCGAGCGCTGCGGCAGCCGTGATCAGCAGTCGGTGTCGAGTCATGAGGAGTTCCTTGCGGGCAGCGCACGCCGAGGCGTACCGACGCCCGGTCTCCAGTAGAACGCACCGCAGCCGTGAACGGTTCCAGAGACCACGCTACGCCACCGCGCCGTCCGGCGACGGCACGAAGCGATAGCCCACCCCTCGGTGCGTCTCGATGTAGCGCGGGCTCGTCGGGACGGGCTCAATCTTGCGGCGCAACTGGTTCACGTAGACGTGGAGGTTCGCGATCGCGTCCTCGTACCCCTCTCCCCACACGCGGCGCAGGATGTCATCGTGGGTCATCACCCGGCCCGCGTTGCCGACCAGGAGCCGGAGTAACCGCCGTTCCGTGTCGCTCATCGTCGAGCGACGATCCTCCACCTGAATCTCGTTCGTCTGGAAGTCCACCACCACCTCTGCGTCCCGGTAGGACATGACTTCCGTCTCGCGGCGGGGCGCGGCGCGGCGGAGCAGCGCCGCCACGCGGGCGGCGAACTCCGGGGGGTTCACCGGCTTCACGATGTAGTCGTCCGCGCCCGCGCTCAGCGCCGTCACGACATCCGCAAGGTCGCTGCGGCCGGTCACGACGACGACCGGCAGGTCGCTGACCTCCCGCACATGCGCCACAACGTCCATACCGCCCAGGTCAGGCAGGCCCAGGTCCACGGTCATGAGGTCGAACACCTGGTTGGCGATGGCGTTGAACGCGCCCGCAGCGTCGGCCACGGCGGTGACCGCGTAGCCCTGCTGGCGCAAGAGCACGTCCAATAGCCGGCGACCGCGCTCGTCGTCCTCGACCACGAGGATGCTCATCGTCCGCCGGTCGCGGTGCCCGTTCTCAGTCACGAGGCTCACCATAGGCCACTCGCACGAATGGATGCCCCATCATCGAGAGGTCATCCCGCCCGGTAATCGGACCGTAAACGTGGAGCCCACACCCTCCGTCGATTCGACATCGATCGTTCCGCCGCTGAGGTCCACCAGGCGCCGGACCAGCGCCAGCCCCAGGCCCGTGCCAGACGGAAGCCGGCCGCCGCCCTGCCGGAGCTGGACGAAGTCGTCGAACAGGCGCCGCTGGTCGCGCTCGTCGATCCCGATCCCCGTGTCCGCGACGCGCAGGAGGGCCGTGTCCCCGTCCCGGCGCACCACCACCGACACCGAGCCGCGGTCAGTGAACTTGAGTGCGTTCGTCAGCAGGTGCAGGAGGATGAGGCGCACCGAGCGCGCGTCCGCCGTGATCTCCACCTCCTCCGGGGCGTCCAGTGTCACCGACAGGGCGCGCGCCGCCGCGGCCGCGCGGACCTCCTCGAGCGCGTCGGCGGCCAGGCCCGAGAGCCCGACCGGCTCGCGCGCGGTACGCCAGTCGCCCAGGTCAATCGCCGCCACGTCCAGCATGTCCGTGACCAGTGCCAGCAAGTGCTGACCCGCGGACCGGATGTCATGCACATGCTCGCGCTGCTCGGGGGTGAGTGGCCCGGAGATGCCGCCGTCCAGCAACTCGGAGAAGCCGAGGATGGAGTGCAGCGGCGTCCGCAATTCGTGGTTCATGGTGTGCAGGAACTCGTCCCGGACCCGCGCGAGTTCCCGCGCGCGCTCCGCCTCCTCGCGGTCCACCACGTCCTCCAGGGAGACCACGAAGCCGGTGAGCCGGTCGCCGTCACGCATGACGGAGATGCGCGCGTCCACCGCGAGCAACCGTCCGCCCCGTGTCGTGCAGCGCTCGTCCACCAGCGTGAGCGGGGCCGCGGAGCGCACGTCCCGTGCCTCGCTGCGGAACGCCTCAAGGCGCTCCGCGGGCCAGAGCGGCAACGGTCGTCCCTGCACCTCTGCCTCCGACCAGCCGAACCGGCGCTGCGCCGCGGGGCTCCACAACTGCACCCGCCATTCGGCGTCCGTGACCACCATCGGCACCGGCGCGGCGTACGCCAGGTGCTCCAGTGACTCGCGCACCAGGCGGGTGTGCTCCTCCGTCGTCTGGATACGGCGGAGGTCGACCACCTCCAGCACCGTCGCAGCGACACCCGTGCGGAGGTGCAGCGCGCTCGCCCGGGCCAGCACGGGGATGACCGTGCCGTCCCGATGCACGACGGCGGTCTCGAACTCGTCGGGGGACGCGCGGCCCTGCAGCCGCATCTCTCGAAGCGCGCGGATCCGCTCGCGCTGGCTCGGTGCCATCACCTCCGGCGAGCGCAGACGATCAAGGTCCGCCTGCGTGTACCCGGTGAGCGCCCTGAACGCGGCGTTACAGGTGACGTATCGCCCCGCGACGTTCGTGACCAGCGCCCCCGTCTGGGCGCGGTCCATCTCCCAGAGGTGCATGCGCGCGCGATCACGCAGCAGCGCGTCGTCCCGCGCGGCCCGGACGGCGTGCATCTGCGCGACGAGACGCTCCAGGATCCTCATCAAATCAGCATGACAATCGGGGCGTCACAGCACCAGACAGGTGTGGTCACGATTTCCTCTCCGACCGCACGATGAACGCGCTGGCTTCGTCTCTGACAATGCACCGCAGACCGGCATCGTTACCTTAGTATTCAACGACGATTCTAAAGGTTCTCTCAGCACGATTCCGACAGGTGCCCGCCGAAAGCATCGTGGACAGATGAGCGCAGACCTCCCCCTGGACCCGACCACGCTGGACCGCGTCCCGGACGGCGTCCTGGTTGTGGACGACCAGGCCGGGGTGCTCCAGGTCAACCGAGCGATGTGCGAGATGTTCGGCTACACGCCCGACCAACTCCTCTGCATGAACGCGAACCAGTTGGTCGCCCCGGAGGAACGCGAGCGGACGAGCGCCACGCGTGAACGGTTCTTCGCGAGTCGCCGGCCGTTCCTGCGCGGGCTGACCACCCGCCTGCACGCGGACGGACGCCGGATCCTCGTGGACGTGGTGCTGGCTCGCCTGCCCGATGACCGTCCTGACGCGCCCGGACGGGCGCTGGTGATGTTCCGGGACGCCCTGGCCCAGTCACCCGAGGTCGCTGACCTGAGGGATCGCGAGGCGTTCCTGCGATCCGTCCTGGATCACTCCCAGCATGGGGTCTGGATCATTGGCGGCGCCGGAGAGCCGACCTACGCCAACGCCGCGATGGCCAGCATGATGGGATACGACACCGAGGAGTTTCTCCATCTCCCGCTCGAGCGCCGCTTCCACCCTGACGAGGTTGAGCGCATCCGCGGCTACACCGCCGCCCGCCGCGCCGGGCAGGACGCGCCCACCCACTACCGCACCCGGCTCCTCCACCGTGACGGCCGAACGCTCTGGGTCGACCGCTCGGTGACGATGCTCCCCATGGGTGATGGGCAGGAGCACATCCTCATCGAGCACCGGGACGTCACCGCAGACGTGGAACGTGCGGAGCAGGAGCGAAGCGCGCAGCGCGCCGAAGCCGAACGGCTGCAGCGGATCCTCGCGAGTTTCCAGAACGGCATCATCATCACGGACAACCAGGGCAACGTGGTGTTCGTGAACCAGGCAATGGCCTCCATGCTGGGCTACTCGCCGGAGGAATACCTCGCGACAACGTTCGCGCAGCGCATCCACCCGGAGGACGTGCAACGCGCGATGGACATCGCCCGCGACCGCCTTGCCGGCACGGATGTCCCCAACCGCTACCGCCTCCGCATGCTCCACCGAGACGGGAGCACGGTGTGGGTCGACCGTAGCGTCGCGTTGGTCATCGCCGACGGTGCCATCGAGGGCACGGTCGCGGAGAACATGGACGTGACGGAGCAGGTGCTCCAGGCAGAGCGGACAGCCGCGGCGCAACGCGCAGAGACGGAGCGCCTCCAGAGCATCCTGGACACCTTCCGCGTGGGCGTGACCATCCGCGCTCCGGGCGGGCGCACGCTGTTCTGCAACCCGGCCATGGCGGAGATGCTCGGCTACTCCATCGAAGAGTTCATGGCGCGTCCGATCCTGGAACACGTCCACCCGGAAGATCGAGAGATGGTCCGGGAGTTCGGTCGCCGTCGGACCGTCGACGAGGACGCCCCTCAGCGGTATCGCGTCCGCCTGATGCACCGCACCGGCCGCACGGTCTGGGTGGACCGCAACGTCTCCACGATGACCTTCGACGGCGTGCTGGAGGGGACGCTCGCCGAGAACGTGGACATCACGGACCAGGTCCTGCGCGAGGAGCAGGAGGTGGCCGCGCACCGAGCGGAGACCGAGCGCCTGCGCCGCATCCTGGACACCTTCCAGAGCGGCGTCGCCATCTTCGACCTTGAAGGCCGACCAATGTTCTGCAACCCGGCCATGGGCAGCATGCTGGGCTACACGGTGGACGAGTTCTTGTCGCTCCCGCCGTTCGGGCACATCCATCCTGACGACACGGAGATGGTGCGGGGAATAGCCGGGATGCGCGCGGCTGGCCTGGAAGTCCCCGAGCGGTACCGGGTCCGGATGCGCCACTGGGACGGCAGCGTGGTGATCGTGGACCGTTCTGTCACCCTGATCTCCACGCCCGGCGAGCCGGCCGCCATCCTCGTTGAGCACCGTGATGTCACGGAGGAAGTCCGGCACGACGAGCAGGAGCAAGCCGTGCGCGACATGGCCGCACAACGGCTGCAGTCGCTCGTGTCAGCTGCGATGGCCGTGAACAGCGCCGCCACGGTGGAAGACCGCCTGCGCGTCCTGACGGAGGTGGCGCGCACCCTCATCCCCGCGCACCAGTCCATCACCAGCCTGCTCAACGGCCACAGTGGGCGGCTGGGGATCACGGCGGTCTCGCTCTCCGACCGTTACGCCCGCTGGCGCGATTACGACGTGCCGACCGATGGCTCCGGCATCTACCGGCTGGTGCTGGAAGAGAACCGTCCCTTCCGCATGACGCAAGAGGAACTGGAGGCGCACCCTGCCTGGCGCGGCTTCGGCAGCGAGCGCGACCACCATCCGCCCATGCGCGGGTGGCTCGCCGCCCCGCTCCGCGGCCCTGCCGGGCAGGCCATCGGCATGATCCAGCTCTCCGACCGCGTCGAAGGCGAGTTCACGGAGGCGGACGAAGACCTGCTGATGGAGCTCGCGACCGTCGCCTCCGCCGCCGTCATCGTCGCTCGGACACTGGAGGCCCAGCGCTCCCTCGCGGACCGGCTCGCCGAGCAGGTCGAACGCGCCACGGCGCGGTTGCAGGAACAGAACGACCAGTTGCAGCACGTCGCCACGCAGCGCCAGGAGTTCCTGAGCACGCTGAGCCATGAACTCCGCACACCGCTAAACGTGGTGCTGGGCTACGCCCAGTTGCTCTCCGGCGGCCAGATGGGCGAACTGAACGAGGATCAGGTCACCGCCCTGGACGACGTCCTCGCCTCCAGCCGCCACCTGGCGGCGATCATCGCCGACCTGCTCGACCTCAGCCGGATCGACGCGGGTCGCGCGTCGCTGGTCCCGGAGCCGTGCGAGCCGGGCCCGAGGGTCGCACACATCGTGGAGGAACTCGCCGCGCTGGCCCGGCCGGGCGTGACGGTCTACGCGGAGGTCGGCGCCGCCCCACTGAGCATGACCGTGGACCACCGCGCGTTCCGCCAGGTCCTCACGAACCTCGTCGGGAACGCCATCAAGTTCACCGAGCAGGGCGAGGTCGCGGTCCACGTGCGCGCGGTGGACGGCGACCGTGTCGAGATCGCCGTGCGCGACACCGGCCCGGGTATCGCCGCCGAAGACATCCCCCACCTGTTCGAGGCGTACTGGCGCTCCAACCTGCGCTCATCAGACGGCACCGGCCTCGGCCTCCCGATCGCTCAGCGCCTGGTCGAAGCGATGGGCGGCAGCCTCAGCGTGCAGTCCACGCCGGGGAAGGGTTCCGTGTTCACCATGACCCTGCCGCGGGAGGCGCGTGCCTCGTAGCCGGCGCCCCGCTCAGTGCGCGGCGCCACCCTCGCGCCCGTTGTGCTCGATCCGTTCGAGACGCTCGATGTACGCCGCGGGTAGTCCGACCTCGCGCGCACCACGCAGCACCGTGTCCCGGTAGGCAGGCGACGGCAGGAAGCCCTGCGCGTCAGGGTGAGCGACCCGGTACGAGCGGCACCGCACGATGTCCCCGGCTGCCGTTGTTACCTCCACGGTCACGCGGCGGTAGGCGGGCGGGTCACGGAAGACGCCCTCCTGCTCGTCCAGCCCCTGCGACTCGGCGGCGTCGATGACCCAGAGCGCGCCCCAGAGGTGGTCGCCCGGCGCCGGCACCATGTCGCCCACGCCACCCATCCACGACCGCTTCGACTCGATCGTGAACCCCAGGCGGAACCCATCGAGGCGTGCAGGGAGGATGAAGCGGGCGCTGGGGCAGTGCATTCGCAGACGCGCGCCCTCCAGGTTGGAGCCGAACGAGAAGTAGAGGAACGGCCCGTCCGGCGTCACCGGCTCCGCGGGTTCCACGTTCGCCATCACCCACCTCCTCGCGCGCGGCACGCTGCCACGAACGCCTCGAATAGGGGTACCGCGCCGGCGGCGAGCGCCGGATCCGCGGCCATTTCCGCGCGCTCCGGGTGCCACTGCACACCGAGCGCCCACGGATGCCCCGGCACCTCCAGCGCCTCCACCACGCCGTCCGGCGCGACCGCCGCCACCAGCAACCCGGGCGCGACCCGCGCCGCCTCCACCGCCTGGTGGTGCAGCGAGTTCACGCGCAGCGTCGCCCGACCAGTGATTGAGGCGAGCCGCGAGCCCACGGTCACGGTCACCTCGTGCCACCCCGACTCGATGCTGACGCCGTCGGCGCCGCGGCGCGCGCGATGTGGCTCGCGCGCCTCCAGGTGCTGCAGCAGCGTGCCGCCGTGCACCACGTTCAGCAACTGGAAGCCGCGGCAGATACAGAACAGCGGGATGCCCGCGCGCAATGCGTGCTGGATGAGGGCCGCTTCGGCCTCGTCGCGGACCGGGTTCACCTCGCCGAGGCGCTCGGACGGCGCTTCCCCGTATCGCGCGGGGTCGATGTCGACGCCGCCGGTCACGATCACCCCGGCGTGCAGCGGTAACCCGGAGGCGTCCAGCGGCGCGGTCACCTCCACCGCGCGCGGGGCGCCGCCGGCCGCCGCGACGGACGTCGCGTAGTCCTCCCAGTCCTGACCGGGGATCGGTTCGGCGCGGGAGATCAGGATCGTGGGGCGGTCTGCGTTCATCGCGCGGATGCTACCCGGCGGACGGCGGTTTGAGCGCAACGAGGACAGGGAGGATCGTCGATCCTGTGACCGCCACCAACATGCCCACCCATCCCGACCCGTCGACCGGGCCGGGGGCCGCGTTCCTCCCGGAACTCGATGTGATCCGGGGCACGGCGATCATCTGGGTGCTCTGGCTACACGTGTACTTCAGCGAGTCCGCGGGCATCCAGGCGTGGGAGCAGTGGGTGATCCGGCTCTCCCACCTGTTCGCCCACGGCGCCGTGCCGATGTTCCTGTTCATCTCCGGTTTCCTGGTCGCCCGCGACCACTCGCCCGGCTTCGGCGTCTTCGCCGGGCGCCGCGCGCGTCGCGTGCTGATCCCCGGCCTCACATGGATGACGCTGGCATTCGTGTACGAGGCCTGGCGGCGCGGCGGGATCGACCGCGCGCTGCTGAACGCTTACGCGCTCTTCGATGTAAGTGGCCAGTTCTACTACCTGATCGTCCTCGCCACGCTGACCATCACGATTTACCCGTTCCTGCACGCCTCGCGGCGCGCCACGATCGCGCTCGCCGTCGTCATGACGCTGGCAAACCTGGCCATGGTCGCCTGGTACGAGCAGCAGGAAGTGCGCGGCAACCTCGCCGTCTTCGCCTACCGCAACCCGCTGGTCTGGGCCGGTTTCTTCACGGTGGGGCTCGCGGTCGCGCGCACCTGGCCCGACCTACGCTGGCCCCGCGCGGTCACCCTGGCGGCGGTTGCGACGATGGCGGGTGCGGCGGCGCTCTACGCGTGGATGTACGCCACGGCCGATCACACGCCCGTCTCGTACTTCGGCATTACGGTCTTCACCTTCAGCGCCGCATCGATGTTCGTGTGGCCGGCGCTGGCGCGCGCCACCCTCAACTCACCTGCTCGCCTTGCCGTCCGGCCGATGCTCTGGCTCGCCCCGTATGCCTTCGCCATCTACCTGGTGCACAAGCCGTACTTCATCGGCTGGCTCTCCCACCGGCTCGTCTCAGGCTCCGTGCTCGCGCAGGACGACCTGGCGCTGATGCTGGGCCTGT
>JAUXUW010000190.1 GCA_030684635.1 Dehalococcoidia bacterium | reverse complement strand
CACCGCCCCCTGGGCGTCGGCGGCGCTCCCGTACACGCGCACCTCCACCTCCGCGGTCGTCGGCAGGAAGGCGTCAGCGGCGGGCTGCACGAACGTCACATTCGCGCGCGCGATCCGCCCCGGCTCGTAGCGGGCATCGATCTCGGCCTCCCTGGCCTCCGAGGCGCCACATGACTCGACATCGCTGGGCGGGGACGGCTGGAAGTCGTCGGTGGCCGTGACCGTCCACCCGGAACCGGGCAGGTCGGCGAGGCCCATCAGGGCGGCGTGCGCCGCCTCACTCGCCCGCGCCGGCTCGAACAACGGCGCGGAAACCTCGGTAGCCTCATCGTCTGCACGGTCAGAGATGAGGTAGGCGCCGAGTCCAACGGCGATCAGCAGCCCCAGGAGCACCCGGACGAACCGGAAGACGCCGAAATCGCGGCGGCGCCCGCGCGGGGATGTGCTGTCGGGAGCAGCCATGGTTGCCTCCAGGGCCGGATGGTATCGCCGCCGGGGTCTGGCCCGAGGGGCCGCAAGTCCCCCGGCGATGGTGACCTGCCACCCGGACGCGGTGACGTGGAATGGCCGGTGCCCCCTCGGCGGGGCCGCGATACCATTCCCCTCTCACCGACCCCCGGCCCCTGAGCCGACGCGCCCCGCGAGGAGTACCCCATGGCCTTCGACCCGCGCCACCGCAGCCACACGCTTGTCGACGGGCCAGAACGGGCCGCCGCGCGTTCTTACTTCCACTCGGTCGGCTACTCCGCGGAAGACCTCAAGAAGCCGCTGATCATGGTGGCGCACGAGTGGATCGGCACCATGCCGTGCAACTTCTCCCAGCGCATTCTGGCGCAGCGGGTGATGGCCGGCATCCGCGCCGCCGGCGGCACGCCGATGGAGGTCAACACGATCTCCATCTCGGACGGCATCTCCATGGGCACGGAGGGGATGAAGGCATCCCTCATCTCCCGCGAGATCATTACGGACTCTATCGAACTCTGCGGCATCGGCTACTCGTTCGACGCGGCGGTCGTGATCGTCGGCTGTGACAAGACGATCCCCGCCGGTGCGATGGCGCTGGCGCGGCTGAACATCCCCGGCATCGTGCTTTACTCCGGCTCCATCGCCCCCGGCAGGTGGGAGGGGCACGACGTCACGATCCAGGACGTGTTCGAGGGCGTGGGCCAGCACTCCGCCGGCAACCTGTCCGACGAGCGCCTCGCAGCCCTCGAGGCGGCAGCCTGCCCCGGTGCCGGCGCCTGCGGCGCGCAGTACACCGCCAACACCATGGCCACGGTCATGGAGTTCATCGGCATCTCGCCCATGGGCTCCGCCACGCCCGGCGCGACCGACCCGAAAAAGGACGACATCGGCGAGCGCGCCGGCGCGCTGGTCATGGACGTGCTGAAGCGGGGCCTGCTCCCGCGGGACATCCTGACGCGAGAGGCGCTGGAGAACGGCATCATGTGCGCCGCCTCCACCGGCGGCTCCACGAACGTGGTCCTCCACCTCCTCGCCATCGCCGCTGAGGCGGGCGTGGAACTCGATATCGACGACTTCGACCGCATCTCAGACCAGACGCCGCTGATCGGCGACCTCCGGCCGGGCGGCCGCTATGTCGCACTGGACTGGGACCGCGCCGGCGGCACGCCGCTGCTGGCGAAGCGACTGCTCGAGGCCGGGAAACTCCACGGCAGCGTCATGACGGTGACCGGCCGGACGATCGCGGAAGAGGCGACCGGCGCCGTCGAGACCCCCGGCCAGGACGTGATTCTGCCGCTCGACCGTGCGCTGAAGCCGACCGGCGGGCTCGTGATCCTGAAGGGCTCGCTGGCGCCGTCGGGCGCCGTCATGAAGGTGGCCGGCGAGGAGCGCACGCACCACAGCGGCCCCGCCCGCGTGTTCGAGTCTGAGCAGGACGCGATGGCCGCGGTGATGGACCACCAGATCAAGGCCGGCGACGTGCTGGTGATCCGCAACGAGGGCCCCGTCGGCGGCCCCGGCATGCGGGAGATGCTCGGCGTCACCGCCGCCCTGGTCGGCGCAGGCCTCGGCGACCAGGTCGCCCTCCTGACGGACGGCCGCTTCTCGGGCGCCACCCACGGCCTCATGGCCGGCCACGTCGCCCCGGAGGCCGCCGTGGGCGGGCCGATCGGCGCGGTGAAGGAGGGCGACACGATCGTGATCGATGTCCCCACCCGCCGCCTGGACTTGGACGTGCCGGCGGACGAGATCGAGCGCCGGCTCGCGGCGCGCCAGCCGCTGCCGCCGCGGTACACGCACGGTGTGTTCGCGAAGTACGCGCGCACCGTGACGCAGGCGGACCGCGGCGCGATCACGCGGTGACCTGCCGGCCGTGATCCTGGTCGCCGGCGCGGGCGGCTCCGTCGGGTCGGCGCTGATCGCCGCCCTCGAAGGTACCTCCGCGCCGGACGGCAGCCCCCGCGCGCTCCGCGCCTTCGTCCGGCGTGAGTTCGACGCCCTGCGCCTCCGCGACCGCGGGATCGAGGCGGTGACCGGGGACGCCGTCACCGGCCGCGGGCTCGACACCGCCATGCGTGGCGTGCGCACCCTGGTCTACTTGGTGGACACGCTGGACCGCAGCGGCGACGCCGTATCGAACGACCTGGAGGCCGTGCAGAACACGCTGATCGCGGCGCGGGCCGCGGGCGTCCAGCGCGTCGTCTACCTGGGCCACATCGCAGCGGCGGACGGCACTTTTTCGCAGCACCTCGTCGCGCGATGGGCGACCGAACTGGCAGTACGCCAGTCCGGGCTCGGCTGGGTGGTGCTGCGCGCCCCGATCATCCTGGGCCCCGGCGGCACGCTCTTCGAGTCGATGCGGCGCATCGTCGCCCGCTCCCCGGTGGTGCCGCTCTGGCGCTGGCGACGGACCGAGGTGGAGCCCGTAGCCCTCTCCGACGTCGTGGAGGCGCTCTGCATCTCCATCGACACGCCGGAGTGGCTCGACCGCACCTTCGACATCTCTGGAAGCACGCGCACGACCTTCGGCGCGCTGGTGCGCGCCTGGGGCCGCGCCAGCGGCGCACACCGGCTGTATCTGCCGCTGCCCGGCTGGGGTGAACGCCTCGGCGAGCAGCTCGCGTGGAGCCTGGCACGCCTGCCGAGGCGTGAGACGCGGCTCCTGCTCGAAACGCTCCGCGAGCGCCAGGTGTGCCCGGATCCCTCCCGGCGGTTCCCCCTCGACCGGCGGCCGCTCGACCTCGACGCCGCGATCGCCGAGGCGATTCAGCGCCGCACCCACGTCTGAATCTAGGCAAATCTCCTGATAGGACGCCCGCGCAGGGCGAACGCCCCACGCTGCCTCCCGTTTGAAGGGGTGAAGACGGGAGGCCAGACGATGTTCACGTCAGCGGTCACGCGCGTAGCGTCACACCGGGTCCTCACCCTGGCCGCCGCCGGCGGCTTCGCCCTCAGCGCCGTCTTCGCAGGAAACGCCGTGCTGGACGGCGGTTCCCGAGCGCCCTCATCGCCCATCCTCGTCGAGGTCGATCTCGGTTCGCTGCTGCATTTCGGCGGCGCCACGAACACGGACGGCGAGACCAGCCAACCACCAGCACACCTCACCGAGGACGCGGGCGGCGTCCCCGGTGACGCGCGTCAGTAGCGCGTTCCGCCCCACGTTCAGGCGTTCCCGGTCCCGCCGCCGCACCAACAGTTGCCGCCCGCCTCGCGGCGGTGGGACCGGGGCGTAAGCCCCCTCAGTCCTAGCGTCGATGAGTCAGTTGCCCAGTACGGCGCGCCACGCGCCGTGGCCGAAGCCGCCGTCCACGTGCAGCGTGTGGCCCACGAGCATGGACGCCTCGTCCGAGACCATCCACGCCAGCGCCGCCGCAATGTCGTCCGGGTGCACGTTGCGCCCGGCCGGGACGAACGGGCGCACGCGGTCGCTCACGTCCGAGCGGTATGAGTGCTCGCCCTCTGACCCCTCCACCCAGCCGGCCGAGAGCCCGTTCACACGGATACCGCGCGGCGCGAGTTCCACGGATAGGTAGAGCGTCAGCGACTCCAGCGCCGCCTTGGTGATCCCCACCGCCGAGTAGTCCGGCATCCAGTGATCCGAGCCGGGCGAGAGCAGGTTCACGATCGCCCCGCCACCCCGCGCCTCCATCATCGGCACCGCCAGTTGCGAGGCCTGCCACGGGCCGAACAGGTTCACCTCCATCGTTCGATGGAGGTGCTTCGGGCGCTGCTCAAAGGCGTCCCGAGGGCGCTCCAGGCCACGAGCGGCGTTATTCACCAAGATGTCCAGGCCACCCCAGGCCTCCGCCCGGCGGAACGCCTCGTCCAGTTCTTCGGGCACACCCACGTCCGCCGGCACCGCCTCCGACTCCACGCCGAACGCACGGCAGTCCGCCGCGGTCTGCTCCGCCGCCTCCGCGGAGCGCGCATAGTTCACCAGGACGTGGACGCCCTCGCGCGCAAGGCGCAGCGCGATCGCGCGCCCGATCCCGCGCGATCCACCGAGGACGATCGCGCGCTTGCCACGGAGACTCGGGTACATGGGGGAACGGTTCGATGCGGCCATCCCACGAGTATGCCGCAGCCGTCAGAGCCTGCAACCCACCGGATGACCTTAGTCCCCTCGCCGGTGCCCCAGATGGGGGTACGGCACACCCACCCGACACCGCACGATCGGGTGGCATCGGCTGGATCGCTGGAGGACTCATGCAACGAGGCACCCGGGCTGGAATCGTGGCGGTGGGCGCGCTCGCGGTCGCGCTCGTGATCGGATTGGCCGTCGGGCGAAACGACGAGGCACAGGCGCAGAGCGCCGGGGTGATCATCCCGGACATCGCGCGGGAGTTCCTCTCGCAGGCGGAACTGGTGGAGTCCGTGTGCGCCACCACGCGGTGGCGTGCACTGGAACTGTTCGCCGTGATCGACGCGCTGCGAGAGACGCAGCCGGCGGCACAGGCCGCCCTGACCGCCGCCAGCATCAACTACACGCTGCCGGACCCGGAGGCGTACCGCACGCAGGCGCAGGC
>JAUXUW010000175.1 GCA_030684635.1 Dehalococcoidia bacterium | reverse complement strand
AACGGTGGCCGCATCTCCGGAAACGATACGACCTTCAGCGAGGTCATCGAGACGACGGACGATGGCTACCGGGTCCTGGATTGGGCGAACACGCGGCTGGTGCTCATCCCCACGGTCGTCTTCCCGGAGGCGCACCAGGCGCTGGTGACCGGGTTCGCGGTGTTCTTCATCGACTCCTGCGGCACGAACGGCTCGGTGATCGGCCGGTTCATCGACACGGTGGTCCCCGGCGGCGAGTGGGCTGCCTTCCAGCCCGGCGTAGGTTCGCGGATGGTTCGAATCGTCGAGTGACGACGGCATAGGGGGCGGCAATGCGACGGTTCTTGAACGGCTCCATGCTGGCAGCGGTGCTGCTCGCGGTACTCGGTGGCGGCGCTGCCTACGTCGCGCTCGGTGGCGCCTCGGTAGAGGCGAGCGGCGATCAGGTGACGGTGCTGGTGCTCGACCGCGACGTCGCCGTCGGCGCGCGCCTCGTCGCCGCCGACCTGCGTGAGGCGCGCGTGGACGCGGGGTCACCGCTCCGCACCGGCACGATCAGCAGCACCGAGGCGGCGATCGGCCAGTACGCGCTGTTCCCGATGGTCGCGGGCGAGCCGCTGATGTCCGCGAAGGTCAGCAACCAGCCCGCCGGCGGTGGGCTCGCGGTGCTCATCCCGCCAGGACGTGTCGCCGTCTCGGTCGCCGTGAACGACGTGATCCGAACCGGCGGCTTCATCACCCCGGGTGACCGCGTGGACGTCCTGGGTGTGGTGACGAAGGAGGCCACTGGCGTGGCCGAACTGGTCCTGCGCGACATTCCGGTCCTGGCGGTGTCCAGCGTCGCCGTCGGTGACGAAGCGCAGTCCGGCTCGAAGACCGGTGCAGACAACCCGCGCTCGCTCGACACCACGGTCACCCTGGCCGTCACGGTGGAGGAGGCGCGGCGGCTGGTGCAGGTGGACGAACTCGGCAAGTTGCGCCTCGCGCTGCGGCCCCGGGTAACGGAGTAGCGCCCCCGGCGGGCGCGGACCGGGTAGGAGGAACTGCGATGGGGCGGAATCAGCAGGTCCTGATCGTCGACGCGGACGTTGACCATCGGGCGCAGGTGAAGCAGACGCTCGGCTCACTGGAGTACGCGGTCGTCGGCGAGGCGACCTACGGCATCGAGGCGTCCCGGCTCGCGGGAGAATTGCGGCCGGAGATCGTGCTGGTACACGTGGAGGAGCCGCTGGCGCTCGCCTTCCGCACGCTGGAGGTGGTCCAGGCCGCCTCCCCGCGGTCGACGGTGGTGGTCATCTCCCAGCGCGACGACGCAGCCACCGCCCACAAGGCGATACTCGCGGGGGCGCGTGGTTACATTGTGAGCCCGACCACACCGAATCGCATCGACCAGGTGCTCCGCGCCGCCCGCACGCGGCACGCGGACGCCATCGACCGGATCGTGAACCCCGTCCCGGAAGGAGAGGCCGCGCCAACCGCCGGCTTCGTCGTCACCGTGTTCGGCCCGAAAGGCGGCGTGGGCAAGACCACGCTCGCGACGAACCTCGCGATCACGCTCGCACGACGGACGCGCGCCCGCGTCGTGGTCGTGGACACGGACGCCTACTTTGGTGACGTGGCCCTCACGATGGGGATCCAACCGGAGCGCACGATCGCGGACCTGCTCGCACAGGTCGAATTGGGCCAGCGACCAGACGTGAAGTCTTATTTGGTCCAGCACCCCTCCGGGGTGTGGGTGCTCCCGGCACGTCACGCCGGCGGCGTCCACGCGCCGCCCGATGCGGACGCGATCGCCGGGCTGATCCGCTCCCTCGCGACCACGTTCGACTTCGTGGTCGTGGACACCCCGGGCGCTTTCGGCCCTTCGGTGGCGGCGGCGCTGGACGAGTCCACGACGGCGCTGCTCGTGACCAGCGCGGACATGGCGAGCGTGAAGGACGCACGCATCGCCCTCGACTCGCTCCGCGATGAGGGGTTCGAGGACGACCGGCTGAAGCTGGTGGTGAACCACGCGACGAACGCGAACTCGATCACGGACGAGGACATCGCCCGCACCGTCCGCTGCGACGTGTTCTGGACGATCCCGCACGACCGAGAAGTCCCGCTCTCCACGCAGCGCGGCGAGCCGCTGGTGATCGCGTCCCCGCGCGCCCAGATGGCCCGGCGCATCGAGGCGCTGGCGGCCCTGCTCAGCGGCGCTACCGCACCGGACGAGGCGGACAACCGCAGCGTCCTTGGCGGTCTGTTCCGGCGAGGTCGCTAGCAGATGCTGCGTGAACGCTTCGCCAGCCTGCGCCCGGCGCCTTCCACCGCGGAGCACGACCCCTCCGTCGCCGCGGTGGAGGCGCCCGTGGCGCCCCCTCGGCCCGTAGCGCCGGAGGCGCCCGCGCTGCCGCCCGCGCTGGTGCAGGTGAAGGAGCGGGTGCACCGGCAGCTGATCGAGGAACTCGACCAGGACCGCCTCGGACGGCTGAGCGCCGCTGAGGCGCGCGCGGAGGTGCGCCGCGCCACGCACGAGATCGTGGAGGGCTACCCGCTCCAGGGCGCCGGGGAACTCCGTCAGGCGCTGGTCGAAGAGATCATCGACGACGTCCTGGGCCTGGGGCCGCTGGAGCCGCTGCTCCGCGACGACTCCGTGAGCGAGATCATGGTGAACGGGCCCGACCAGGTGTGGGTGGAGCGGAACGGGCGCCTGCAGCGCTCCGTCCAGACGTTCCGCGACGAGAGCCACGTCATGCGCGTGGTCGAGCGGATTGTTGCGCCCCTCGGCCGGCGCGTGGACGAGGCGTCGCCGATGGCGGACGCACGCCTGCCGGACGGCTCGCGCGTGAACTTTGTCGTGCCGCCCGCCTCACCGTCCGGCGCAAAGATCACGCTCCGCAAGTTCGCGCGGCAGCGCCTGCTCTCGGCTGACCTCGTGCGGATCGGGACGCTCTCCGAGGCCGCCGAGGCGTTCCTGCGTGGGTGTGTGCGGGCGGAACTGAACATCCTGGTCTCCGGCGGCACCGGCACCGGCAAGACCACGCTGCTGAACGTGCTCTCCTCGTACATCGACGCGCACGAGCGCATCGTGACGATCGAGGACCCCCTCGAACTGCAGTTGCAGCAGCCGCACGTGGTGTCGCTGGAGGCGCGCCCGCCGGGGCTGGAGGGCAACCGCCAGATCTCGCAGCGCGATCTCCTCCGGAACGCTCTACGTATGCGGCCGGATCGCGTGATCGTCGGCGAGGTCCGCGGAGGCGAGGCCTTCGACATGCTGCAGGCGATGAACACCGGCCACGACGGCTCGATCAGCACGGTCCACGCCAACACGCCGCGAGACGCGGTCAGCCGCGTGGAGAACATGGTGCTGATGGCGGGGCTCGACCTGCCGGACCACGCGATCCGGGAGCAGATCGCCTCCGCGATCCAGTTGATCGTCCAGGTCTCCCGGTTGCCGGACGGCAGCCGCCGCGTGAGCCACATTACGGAGGTCGCCGGGATGGAGGGGCAGATGATCACCCTCCAGGACCTCTTCGTGATGGTGGTCGACGGGGAGGATGCCGAGGGCCGCCTGACGAGCACGCTCATGCCGACCGGGCTCCAGCCCCGGTTTATCGAGCGGTTCGAGCGTGTGGGTGTCCCGTTCCCGGCTGAGTCGCTGCGCGTCGACCGCGTGCACGGCGGTGCGTGGTGAGCGAGTGGGGCGCGCTGGCTGCGCTGGCGACCGCCGGCGCCACGTTCGCCCTCGCACGCGGCGTCGCGCTGGCGCTCGGCGAGGGCCACCGGCACTCGCGCGACCGCCTTGCCTCGTTCGGGGCAGTCGAGGCGGCATCGCCCTCTTCGCAGGCTGGCTCGAAGCGACGCCGTTCCGCGCGGGCCCGCGGTGATGGGACGGTCAGCAGCGCGCGGCGCTGGCTGCGACGCGCCGGGCTGGCGTGGGAGCCCGCTGATCTGGCGGGGATGACGGTGGCGTCGGCGGCCGTCCCCGGCGCGATCGTAGGTGCGATCACGAACGCGGCGGTGCCGTCGGTGACCATCGGCCTCCTCGGGGCGTTGCTCCCGCTGCTTGTGATCCATCGCCGCGTATCGCGGCGTTCTGCCGCACTGAACGCGCAGGTCGTGGAGACGCTGGAGGTGGTCGCCTCCTCCCTCCGTTCCGGCTTCGGCTTCACGCAGAGTCTGGACCTCGCCGCGCGCGAACAGCCCGAGCCGATCAGCGGCGAACTGCTGCAGGCGATCCACGAGGTGAACCTGGGCGCCTCCACGGACGAGGCGCTGCAGCGCCTCGTCGACCGCACGGGCGACGCCGACCTGGCGCTCGCCGTGAACGCGGTGGTGATCCAGCGCCGCGTCGGCGGCGACCTGTCGGAGGTGCTCGGCAACATCGCGCACATGATCCGGGAGCGCATCCGCATCCGCGGGGAGATCAAGACGCTCACCGCGCAGGCGCGGATGTCCGCGTGGATCATTGGCCTGCTCCCGATCGCCCTGGCGGCGGTGCTCACGCTGATGCAGCCGGAACAGATGCGCGTCCTGATCGATGATCCCATTGGTCGCGTCGTCGTGCTGGTCGGGGGCGGGCTGCAGATCATCGGCTTCATGGCCGTCCAGCGCGTCGCCGCGATCGAGTACTAGCGAGGAGAGACCGCGATGGAACTGATCGCCGCGTTCTGCTTCGCCGCCGCGCTGTTCGTAGGTGCGCGCGCCGTGCTGGTGCACGCACCGTCCGCCACGCGCGCTCGCCTCGACCGCATCGCGCAGGGGGACGGCACGCGCGAGGTGCTGCCGGACGTCCAGCAGCGCGTGGTCCAGCCGCTGGCGCGCGGCATCGGCCGTGCCGCCAGCGCACTCCTCCCGGAGCACACCGGGCGCTGGCTGGAGGAGGAGATCGCCGCCGCCGGGATGGACTTCCGCCCGGGCACCTTTGTCATGGCCACCGCAGGGTCCACGCTGCTCATGGGCGGCTCCATCGCACTGATGGTGCTTTCCTCGCCCCGCGTCCCACCGGGGCTCGGCTCGCTGCTGGCGCTCGCCTCGGTCGGCCTCGGGCTGGTCGGGCCAGTCGTGTGGCTTCGAGGCCGGGTCGCGCGCCGCCAGGCGGAGATGCAGCGTGCGCTCCCGGACACGCTGGACCTGATCGTCGTGTCGGTGGAGGCGGGCCTGGGCTTCGACGCGGCGGTAGCGCGCATCACCGACCAGTCGGACGGCCCGCTGGCGGAAGAACTGCGGCGCGTGCTGGCGGACATGAGCCTCGGTATGTCGCGACGCGACGCGCTCCAGGCGATGGCGCTGCGGGCGAGGGCGTCCGGGGTCTCCTCGCTGGTGACGGCGATCCTGCAGGCGGAGCGCACCGGCATGAGCATCGGCGGGGTGCTGCGCTCACAGGCGACGCACGTGCGCACCCTGCGCCGTCAGCGCGCCGAGGAAGCGGCGATGAAGGCGCCCCTGAAGATGCTGTTCCCGCTGATGTTCTTCATCTTCCCCTCGCTCTTCATCGTGGTCCTGGGCCCCCCCGTTCTGAACCTGATGCGCACGATGGGAGGGAACTGATGGGTGGGGCGCGCTACGCGAGGAACGCGATGCTCACGGCCGTGGTTGCGCGCACCGGCGAGCCAGTCGCCAGCCGGGTGCAGGCCGCACGAGGCCCGATCGGTCGCCTGCGCGGGCTGCTCGGCCGGGACGGCCTGCCGCTGGGCTCGGCGCTGCTGATCGACCCGTGCAACGGCGTGCATACCGCGGGGATGCGGTTTGCGATCGACCTGCTGTTCCTGGACCGCGCCGGGCACGTCGTGCGCATGGCCCACGAGGTACCGCCGTGGCGCTTCATCCCGTTCGTGCGGCGCGCCTCGCGCGTGCTCGAACTGCCCGCCGGCACGCTGGTGGCGGCGGAGGTCGAGGTTGGGGATGTGGTGGCGATCGACACGGTCGGGACGCGCTCGTGACGGCGCTCCTGCTGCTCCCGGCGTGGCTGGCAGCGGGGATCGACCTCCGCACGCGGCGCATCCCGAACTGGGTGACGGGAGCGGGGCTGCTGCTGGCGCTCGTGGTAGCGGCGATGGCGGGCACGCTCGGCTCGGCGGCGATCGGCGCCGGTGTCTGCCTGGCGATTGGCCTCGTGCTCGCCTCGTTCGCGCGGGGCGCCTTCGGCGGCGGTGACGTGAAATTGATGGCGTACGGCGGCGCCGCCACCGGGATCGCCGGGGTGCCGGCGTTCCTGTTCTGGATGAGCCTGGCCGGCGGGCTGCTGGCGCTCGGCACGCTCGCCCTGCTGCGCCGGCGTCACCTCACGATCCCCTACGGCCCCGCGATCGCGGCCGGCGTGAGCGCGGCGCTACTGCTCGCCTGAGGCGTACAGCCTCAGGCGTCGTCGCTCTCCTCGGGCGCGTCGTTCGCGCGGTGCCCGCGGGCGCGTTCCACGCTCAGGTACCGCCGCCGCCCGCCGTCCTCCGGCTGCTCGGTCAGCGGCGTGTCGTTCGCGGCACGCACCATGCGGTCGGAATAGGAGGAGAGGATGTGGGGCGTGAAGCCCTGGATCTCCTGCATTTGCTGGATGGAGTGCTTCATCATCCGCAACTGGAACGGGTCCTGGCGTGCCACCCGTTCCGCGTAGGCCATCGTCTCCGCCTCGAGGCGGTCGGCTGGGAACACGTCCGAGACGAAGCCCCACTCCATCGCCTCGCGCGCGCCGATGAAGCGGTTGTCGTACATCAGGTACGAGGCGCGCCGCGCGCCGATGTCCCACGGCACGGAGAAGTAGGCGAAGTTGGTGGGGAGGAACTGCGCGTCCTCGGCGGCCAGGATGACGTCCATCGCGGAGGCGAGCATCCAGCCGGCGTAGATGCAGTGCCCCTGCACCATCGCGATCGTCGGCTTCGGGATCGCGCGCCAGCGGAGGTGCGGGTCCACGTCCATCGCCCGCGTGCGCGGGTACCGCTGGCCCATGCTTTCGCCCTGGCGTTGCGCGCGCATCTCGGCGGCGTCGGGAGATCCGAGGTCGTGGCCGGCGGAGAACGACGGCCCGTCGCCGCGGAGGACGATGACGCGCACCTCCGGGTCTGCCTCGGCTTCGATGAAGGCGCTGTCCAGCGCCTCGATCATCTGGTGGCTGAGGGCGTTCCGGTATCGCTCGCGCGCCATGCTGATGACGGCAACGCGGCCCTCCAGCCGGGTCTCGTATCGGACGCGGGGCTCATCGACCATTCGGGGGCTCCTCCGCTGGGGGCATGTGCTCGCGCGCACTGTACCCGTCCGGAGGGAGTGCTACCGGGAAACGACCACCGGCATTCCGTCCGGCAGTCCGTCCGGGTAGATCGCCAGGACCGCGGCATTCACGAACGGCGGTGCGCCGACCACGTAGACCATCCAGCGCCCGCCGAATGTGATCCAGACCGAATCACCGACTGTCAGCGCGGCGTCCAGCATCGCGTAATCACCACCGCCCCAGATCGTCAGCGTCACGGTGCCGGTGGTCGGGTTCGGAATCGGGATGAACTGCCCGAGCGGCGGTTGATACAGGACGCTGAACAGGCCGAGGTGCGTGACCAGTGTGGTGATCGTGATCGACCCGTCGAGGCTGACCACGATCGTCGAGGGCACAATCGCCCACTCAGACCCGTTCCAGAAGGCCAGCGACAGCATGGATGGCGTCGCGCCAGCGGGCACAGCCGACGCCTCGACTCGCAAGGTCACGGTCACCGGCGGCGCGAACTCGGCCGTGATTTCGGTGCCCGACGCTGAGAGCGCTTCCACGTGGAACGCGGCCAGCAGGTCGACGCCATCCGGTGGGGGTGCGCCATGGGACAACGCTGCGAGGTTGGCCGCGGCACCCACCCTGATGGTCGTCCCCGCCATGAACGCTCCTGCCGGGACATTGACTGTCATCGATCCCTGCGTCGATGTCGACGAGACGCTCGTCGTCCCGGTCAGCGAGGTCAACTTTGATTCAACGTCGATCAGCGGGACCAGCCCGATGATGCCGTGTTCCACGACGAACTCGGGCGCCGGTTCTGGGGCTGGAGCGCCTCCACCGGTCGCCCCGCCACCGGTCGCTCCGCCACCGGGGGCCCCGTTCAGCGTGACGACAAAGGCGGTGCTGAGCGGTGAGGGGTTGTAGTTGTCATCGCCGGCGCGGCCAGCGGTGAGTGCGCAGGTGCCGCTGGCGCTGATCACCGTGACGGTCGTGCCGCTGACCGAACAGCCCGTGGAGGCGCCGGCGCTGAAGACGTAGCCCCCCGTGCCCTGTCCGCCCGAGGCCGAGGCGGTCCCCGTCGTGCCGAAGGTCACGCTCGCGGGCCCGGTCACGATGGGGGCCGTCTGGTTCGCTTTGGCCAGGCTCACGGTGAAGTCGGCGCTGGAGGCTGACACGTTGTAGGTGGCGTCGCCGAGGCGGACGGCAATGAGCATGCAGGTGCCTGAGGCGTTGGTGACGGTGACGGTCGTGCCGCTGACGGTGCAGCCGGTGGAAGTGCCGTGGCCGAAGAGGTAGGCGCCGGTGCCGTTGCCACCGGTGGCGGTGGCGGTGCCGGTGGCGCCAAAGGTCAGGCTCACCGGGCCGGTCACGACGACCGCCGTCGTCTGCGGCTCCCTGAGCAGGGTCACGGCGAACGGCGCGCTCGCCGCCGAGACCAGGTAGTTGCCATCGGCGGCGCGCGTCGCCGTGATCGTGCAGGTGCCGTCGGCATCGGTCAGGATCACGGTCGTGACGCTGACCGAGCAGCCGGTGGAGGCGCCGGCGCTGAAGACGTAGGCGCCGGTGCCGCTGCCGCCGGTGGCCACGGCGGTGCGGGGGGTGGCGGCGGAGACGGTGCTCGGAGCGATGACGGTGACCGCCGCCTGGTTCCCCTTCACGAGCGTCACCGTGAAGGCGGCGCTGGCGGGCGAGGAGTTGTAGTTGGTGTCGCCGAGGCGGACCGCGGTCAGTGCACAGGAGCCGCTGGCGCTGGTCACGGCGACGGTGGTGCCGGCCACCGAGCAGCCGGTGGAGGCGCCGGTGCTGAAGATGTAGGCGCCGGTCCCGCTGCCGCCTGAGGCGCTCGCCACGCCGGTGGTGCCGAAGGTCACGCTGGTGGGCCCGGTCACGGTCGGTGCGAGTTGATTCGCTCTATGGAGGTCCACCGTGAAGTCGGCGCTCACCGCCGACTGCTCGTAGGTGGCGTCGCCGAGGCGGACGGCGGTCAGCACGCACGTGCCGGAGGCGTTGGTCACGCTCACGGTCGTGCCGCTGACGGTGCAACCGGTGGAGGCCCCGTGGCTGAAGACCAGGGCCCCGGTGCCGTTGCCGCCGGTGGCGGTGGCGGTGTCCGTCTCGCCGAAGAACACATGCACCGGGCCGGTCACGACGACCGCCGTGGTCTGTGGCTCGCGCAGCAGGGTGACCGCGAACGCGGCGCTCGAGGCCGAGACCAGGTAGTTGTCGTCGGCGGCGCGGGTCGCCGTCAGGGCGCAGGTACCGTCGGCGTCGGTCACGG
>JAUXUW010000135.1 GCA_030684635.1 Dehalococcoidia bacterium | reverse complement strand
CGCGGATCTCGTCGATGCCGCGGTTGGAGGCGGCGTCCAATTCGATCAGGTCGATGGCGCGGCCGTCGTCGTAGTCGCGGCAGGACTGGCAGGCGTCGCAGGGCTCGCCACCGACGGGCGTGGCGCAGTTGAGCGCCTTCGCCAGGATGCGGCCCGTGGTGGTCTTGCCGGTGCCCCGGGGGCCGGAGAGCAGGTAGGCGTGCGCCGGCGTACCCGCGGCGACCGCGTTCCGCAGCGTCTGCACGACCGGGTCCTGGCCTACGACATCCGCGAAGCGGCGTGGGCGCCACTTCCGGTAGAGGACTTCCTGGGCCACGCGCACCCCCGCGATCGCCGGGGGGAGGTCCGGCGGGCGTCGGGGCTCAGTGTATCAACGTGGCCGGGTGCGGGCTCCCCGGGACGGCGCGCTAGTCGGAGTGGCCGTCGCCGCGCTCGTGGATGCCGGCACCGAGCACCCGCTCCTCGCGTGCTTTCATCTCTGCGTCATCCTCGGGCGTCTCGTGGTCCCACCCCAGGAGGTGGAGAACGCCGTGCAGGACGATGTGGGCGAGTTCGGCGTCCAGCGTCAGCCCGGCGGCCTCCGCCTGCCGTCCCGCCGTCTCCACCGAGATCACGATGTCACCGACATAGCGCGGCTCGCCCTCCGCGAGGGGGATCTCCTCGCCCTCCTCGGCGCCGAACGAGAGCACGTCGGTCGGCGCGTCCACGCCCCGGTGCTCGCGGTTGAGGGCATGGAGCATCTCGTCTCCGGCGATGACGAGGGCGAGGCCGGTGCCGTCCTCGATCTCCTCGTCTGCGAGCGCCTGCTCGATCAGCGCCTGAAGCGCGCCCACGTCCGCGCGGCCCTCGAAGCCGTCTTCGACTTCGATCGTCACGTCGTAGCGGGAGTCAGCCATGAGGCGTGCCGCGGGGCGGCTAGAGCAGCGTCTCGGCGGCGCGTTGCGCGGCCGTGATCAGCCAGGTCGGCGCCATGCCGAAGAACAGCACGCCGGCCGCGGCGACGAACAGGACGGCCTGCGTGGGGCCCGCGGGACGGAAGGTGACCGCGTCCTTCGGCTCGTCCAGCCACATCGTGCGCACCCAGCGCAGGTAGTAGAAGGCGGAGATCGCCGTGTTCACCACCGCGAGAGCGACCAGCCCCACGAGCCACATCTGGTCCGCCGCGATCGCGCTGTTGAAGATGTAGACCTTCGCGATGAAACCGGCAGTCGGCGGGATACCGGTCAGCGAGAGCAGGCAGATCGAGAGCACGCCACCCGTGAGCGGTGAGCGCTTCATCAGGCCCGCGTAGTCCTCGATCTCCTCGGTGCCCAGGCGCTCCGCGACCGCAGTGACCGCGACGAACGCGCCGAGGTTAGTGGCCACGTAGGTGCCCAGGAAGAACAGGACGCCGCTGGGGCCCATCGTGCTGCCCGCGGCCACGGCGGCAAGGCCGACCGCGATGTTGCCGGCCTGGGCGATGGAGGAGTAACCGAGCAGGCGGCGGGCGTTCGTCTGAAGCAGCGCGCCGGTGTTGCCAAACACCATCGAGAGCGCGGCGAGCGCGCCGAACAGCATCGCCCAGTCCTGCGCGATGAAGGTGTCGCCGCCACCGAGGCCGGTGTAGAAGACGCGGAGCGCCACCGCGAACCCGGCCGCCTTCGATGCGACCGACAGGAACGAGGCGACCGGCGCCGGGGAGCCCTCGTACACGTCTGGGGCCCAGGCGTGGAACGGCGCGATCGCCATCTTGTAGCCAAAGCCAGCGGCGATGAAGACGAACGCCAGGATCAGCGGCAGGCGCTGGCTCTCCGGGCCGCTGCGGACGAACTCCGCGATGCCGGGCAGCGAGACGGTGCCGGAGATGCCGAAGAGGAACGCGAAGCCGTACAGCAGCACCGCGGCCGCGACCGCGCCGGTGAGCAGGTACTTCAGACCGGCCTCGGCGGACTTATCGCTCTTCGCGATGCCGGCCATGATGAACTGTGCGATCGAGGTCGTCTCGAGCGCCACGAACAGCGTGATCAGGTCGTTCGACTGCACCAGCAGCGCCATGGAGCCGGCGGAGATCAGCAACAGCGCGAGGAACTCGGCGTCGCCGTCCAGCCTGGAGAGCCACTCACGCGCGGCGGCGATCACCGCGAACGCGGACACGAAGATGATGAACGTCACGAAGATCGAGAAGCGGTCCACGACGATCGAGCCGCTCAGCGCCTCGCCCGAGGTACCCGCGAGCGCCTGCGCGGCGTTCCACAGGAGCCCGCCGGCGACCACGACAAGCGCCATGCCCCACGTGGCGGCACGACGGCCGAGGACCAGGTCAGCGAGCAGCACGAGGACCGCGCCGACGAAGAGCGTGAGCGCGGGGCCCATGTAGTGAATGTGCTCGGCGAGGGTCACGAGACTGCCTCCACGATCGCCGCGATCGGGGCCACGCCAGCCTCAACCACGTCCGTCAGGATGGCCGGGTAGATGCCGATGCCGATGATGGTGATGACGAGTGCCCCGATCGCCGCGAACTCCCACCACTCGCTCGCGTCCTTCAGGTGCTTCCACTCCTCCGTCGCCGGGCCGTGGAAGACGCGCTGGATCATCCAGAGGATGTAGCCCGCGGAGAGCACCACGCCGAAGATCGCGAAGATCGTGGCGGTCGGGTGCGCATCGAGCGAGCCCAGGAACGTCGTGAGTTCGGCGACGAAGCCGGACATGCCGGGCAGGCCGAGCGAGGCGAGGCCGGCGATCACCATGCCGATGCCCAAGATCGGGATGCGGTGCATCAGGCCGGACATCCGCGCGATCTCGCGCGTGTGCGTCCGCTCGTAGACCAGGCCCACCATCACGAAGAGCAGGCCGGTGATCGTGCCGTGCGTGAACATCTGCAGCGCAGCGCCGGCGAAGCCCATAGACCCCATGGCGGAGACGCCCAGCAGCACGTAGCCCATGTGCGAGACCGAGGAGTACGCGACCAGTCGCTTCAGGTCCGTCTGGCGTAGCGTGATGATCGCGCCCCAGATCACGGAGAAGCCGGCGATCGTGGCGAGGACGGTCTGAAACTCCACCGCCTGTTCCGGCATCAGCGGCACGGCGATGCGCAGGATGCCGTAGCCACCCATCTTCAGCAGCACGCCAGCCAGCATCACCGACACGGCGGTCGGCGCATCCGTGTGCGCATCCGGCAGCCAGGTGTGCACCGGGAACACCGGCAGCTTCACCAGGAACGCGAGCATGATCGCCCAGAACACCGCCGCCATCGGCACCACGGCCTCGGTCGGTGGGTTCGCGGTCAGGCGTGCGATGTCGAACGTCCCCGCCTCGAAGCCCAGCACGAGGAAACCCGCGAGCATGAGGGCGGAACCGGCGAGCGTATAGATCAGGAACTTGGTGGCGCTGTAGAGCCGGCGGCCGGATCCCCACTGGCTGATCAGCAGGAACATCGGGATGAGTTCCAGTTCCCAGAACAGGAAGAACTGGATGAGGTCGAGCGAGATGAATACGCCCGCGACCGCCGCCTCAAGCAGCAGCAGCCAGGCGAAGTACTGCTTCGGCTTGACGTCGATGGTCCACGACACCAGCACAGACACCACGGACAGCAGCCCGAGCAGCAGCACCAGCGGCGCCGAGAGGCCGTCCACGCCCACGACGTAGCGGACGTTGAAGTCGCCGGCCTTGATCCAGTCGAACGAGTCGACGAACTGGTAGCCCTCCACGCCCGTGTCGAAGCGGATGAACATGACAATCGACACGGCGAAGGCGGCGAGGGCGAACGTCAGCGCGATCCAGCGCGCGTCGCGCTCGCGGTCGTGCGGCAGGAACGCGGCCAGGACGGCGCCACCCAGTGGGAGCAGCAGGAAGGTGGTCAGCATTACGGCATCAGCCGATCCAGCAGCCCGCCCGCAAGGACGAGCAGCGCGCCGCCAGCCCCGACGACGCCGAGGATGTAGACGGAGGTGTACGACTGCACCTGGCCGGTCTCACTCCGCCGCAGGATGTCGCCTACGAGCTTCGTGATGGTCCCCGCCATGTTCACGGCCATGTCGATGACGTACTTGTCGATCAGCGCCGCGCCGCGCGCCACCCCGTTGTAGAGCGCGCCCCGTACGAGGCCGATCTCCGCGATCTCGTTCACGTAGTAGAGCCGCTCCACCACGCGCGGGATCGGCCCGAGTGCACCTCGGATCACCGAGGACCGCGGGCTCTGCGCGTAGTAGATCGCCGCCGCCGCCCCGATGCCACCCAGCGCCGCGAGCGTGGAGGTAGCGATCACGATCATCTCGGCGTGGAAGTGGAAGTGCCGCAGGTCCGCCGGCAGCGCGCCCTCCACCAGTTCGCCGAAGAAGCCGGACGGTGCGACGAGGCCGAAGAGGATCGCCGGCACGGACAGCGCCACCAGCGGGAAGAGCATCGAGCGCGGCGACTCATGGAGGCCGCCGTGGCCGTGGGCATCCTCGGGAGCGTCGTGCGCACCGGAGGCGTGCGAGTCGTGGCCGCCGTGCTCAGCCGGTGCGCCGCCTTTGTACTCGCCAAAGAAGGTCATGAAGATTGCGCGGAACATGTAGAGCGCGGTCAGGAACGCGACGGCGGTGCCGACGAGCCACAGGAACTTGTCGTGGTTCCAGGCGTCCAGCAGGATCTCGTCCTTCGACCAGAAGCCGGCGAGCGGGAACACGCCCGCCAACGACGCCGAGCCGATCACGAACGTCGCGAAGGTGACCGGCATCGCCTTGCGGAGGCCGCCCATCAGCGGCATCTCGAAGGTGTTCGTGGCGTGGCTCACCGAGCCCGCTCCCTGGAACAGCAGGCTCTTGAAGAACGCGTGCGTGAACAGGTGGAAGATCGCCGCGACGTA
>JAUXUW010000119.1 GCA_030684635.1 Dehalococcoidia bacterium | reverse complement strand
GTCCTTGCGGACGACCCCGCGTATCACGTCGTCGACCAGGGCGGCATCATCTACCGCATCGCGGACGGCGAGGCGACGCCAGCCCTCGACCTCAGCGACCGCGTCAGCACCCGCGGGAACGAGGAGGGGCTCCTCTCCGCGCAGCCCGACCCGGACTCCAGCACCGATCACCTGTGGGTCTACTACTCCGCCGCCGACCCCCGGCGGACGGTGCTCTCCCGATTCACCCGGGACGAGCAGGGCGTCTTCGACCCGCTGAGTGAACTCGTGATCCTGGACATCCCCCAGCCGTTCGCAAACCACAACGGCGGGGCGATCCGCTTCGGGCCGGACGGGATGCTGTACCTGGGCCTGGGCGACGGCGGCAGCGGCGGCGACCCGCAGGGCAATGGCCAGAACCCCGGCACGCTCCTGGGCTCCATCCTCCGGCTGGACGTCCGCAACGCCTCGAAGCAGGAGCACTACCGCATCCCGACCGACAACCCGCTGGTCGGCGGCACCGGCGTCCGCGCCGAGGTGTGGGCGTACGGCCTCCGTAACCCGTGGCGCATGGAATTTGACCGGGCCACGGGCCTGCTCTGGGCCGGCGACGTGGGGCAGAACGCGGTCGAAGAGATCTCGATCGTGACCTCCGGCGCGAACCTTGGCTGGAACGTGATGGAGGGCGACACCTGCTACAACGCCACCTCCTGCAACCAGACCGGCCTGACCGCCCCGGTCGCCGTGTACGACCACGCCGGCGGGCGCTGCTCCGTCACCGGTGGTCCCGTCGTCCGGGATGGCGAGACGCCCGAGGTCGAAGGCTCGTACCTCTACGCAGACTTCTGCAGCGGCGAGATCTGGGCGCTCCGGGCCGACCTCCAGGGCGAGCCGCTGCGGGTGCTGAACGACGCCGGCAGCGTCGCCGCGATCCGGCAGGTGGGCCGGTACATCCTCGTGCTGGCGTTCGGCGAGCCGCTGCGGCGCATCGTCAGCCCGTAGCCCACGGAGGGCCCGGTGGCGGCTGGTGCGCGCGTGCGCTCCAATGAGGCGTGCCCGAGGGAGGCGCCCAGTGCTGATCAAAGCGCTCATCGTCCTGTTCGTCCTCTACATCGTCGCCACCGCATGGCAGGGACGGCGGGCGCTGGCCGCCCAGGAACCAACCGAGAAGCTGGACGAGGCGAAGCGGCTGCTGTTCATCTCCGCCCTGGGCGTACCGCTAGTGGGCGCGCTCATCGTCGCGGCCCTGTAGAGCGGCGCCCCGCTGTTGACGGCCCCTGACCGGCGTCGGGATACTCCGGGTATGACGCAGGCGACGACCACCCGCCCCACCGAGGTGCTTCGGGCCCTCCTCCTCGTCCTTAGGTAGGCGACGCCGCCACGCGCGACGTCGCCGGGCCCATCACCGGGCCGCCGCCCGCACGCCGACACAGGTTGAAGGACGACCCCCAAATGACCGCCGAACCGCAGACCGCCGAGTCCGCGCGCTACCAGCCGGGCGAGATTGAGCCGCGCTGGCGCGAGCGCTGGGCCCAGGATGGCCTCTACCGCACCCCTGACCACGTGGAGGGCCGGCCCAACCGGTACCACCTCACGATGTTCCCGTACCCCTCCGGCGACCTGCACGTCGGCCACTGGTTCGCGATGGCGCCCTCCGACACCCTCGCCCGGTTCTACCGGATGAACGGGTGGAACGTGCTCTTCCCGATGGGGTTCGACGCCTTTGGGCTGCCCGCTGAGAACGCCGCCATCAAGGGCGGCGTGCACCCTGCCGACTGGACCGCCGCGAACATCGAGCGGATGCGCCGGCAACTGCAGGTGATGGGCACCACCTTCGACTGGGACCGCGAGGTCAACACCAGCACGCCGGAGTACTACCGGTGGACGCAGTGGTGGTTCGTGCAGATGTTCAAGCGCGGCCTGGCCTACCGGAAGGACGCGCTGGCGAACTGGTGCCCCTCCTGCAACACGACGCTGGCGAACGAGCAGGTCGTGGATGGCCGCTGCGAGCGCTGCGACACGGAGGTCATCCAGCGCCAGATGGAGCAGTGGTTCTTCCGCACCACGAACTACGCGGAGGAGTTGCTGGACCACTCCGGCCTGGACTGGCCCGAGCATGTGAAGCTGATGCAGCGGAACTGGATCGGCCGGTCGGAAGGCGCCGAGTTCGAAATGGCGATCCAGGGCCAAGACGGGCTGTCGTTCCGCGTCTTCACCACCCGCCCCGACACCGCCTTCGGCATGACCTTCGCCGTCCTCGCCCCGGAGCACCCACTGGTCGAGGCGATCACGACCGCTGACCAGCGTGCCGCCGTGGAGGAGTTCGTGGAGCGCGTCCGGCGCGAGACGGAGATCGAGCGCCTCTCCACGGAGGGGACGTTGGAGAAGCGCGGCGTCTTCACCGGCTCGTACGCCATCAACCCGTTCAACAACCAGCCCGTCCCCGTCTACCTGGCGGACTACGTCCTGACCTCCTACGGCACCGGCGCGATCATGGCCGTGCCCGGGCAGGACCAGCGCGACTGGGACTTCGCGAAGGCGTACGGCCTGCCGATCCTGCGCACCGTGCAGCCCCCCGCGGACTTCGAGGGCTACGCCTACACCGGCGACGGCCCCGCCTTCAACAGCCAGTGGCTGGACGGCCTCTACAAAGCGGAGGCAGTCCAGAAGGCCATCGCCTGGCTGGAGGAGCGCGGCCTCGGCGAGCGGAAGGTGAACTACCGCCTGCGTGACTGGCTGATCTCCCGCCAGCGCTACTGGGGCGCGCCGATCCCGATCGTCTACTGCGACCAGTGCGGCGCGCAGGCCGTGCCCGAGGACCAGTTGCCCGTCGAATTGCCGTACGACGTGGAGTTCCGCCCGACCGGCCAGTCGCCGCTGGCGACCTCCGAGGCGTTCGTGAACACCTCCTGCCCCGCCTGTGGCGGCGCGGCGAGGCGCGAGACGGACACCATGGACACGTTCATGTGCTCGTCGTGGTACTTCATGCGCTACCCCGACCCGAAGAACACGGACGCCCCGTTCTCGCCCGCCGCGGCCGAGGCGTGGCTGCCGGTCGACCAGTACACCGGCGGCTCCGAGCACGCCACGATGCACCTGCTCTACGCGCGCTTCTTCTACAAGGTCGCGCGTGACATGGGCCTCGTGGAGGGCGGTGAGCCGTTCGTCCGCTACTACTCGCAGGGCCAGATCCTGGGCCCGGACGGCCGGCGGATGTCGAAGTCACGCGGGAACGTGGTGGCGCCGGATGCGCAGGTCACGCAGTGGGGCGCGGACACGTTCCGCGCCTACCTCATGTTCCTCGGGCCCTGGGACCAGGGCGGCCCGTACGACGTGGACGGCATCGTCGGCGTCGCGCGGTGGCTGCACCGCGTCTGGGCCGTGGTCACCGACCCGCCTGCGCTGGAGGACGGCGTGGACGGCGCGCGCGACCTCCGGCATGAGGTGCACGCAACGCTGAAGAAGATCGGCGAGGCGTACGACGCCAAGCGCTTCAACACGGCGATCGCCTCGCTGATGGAACTGACGAACGCGATGCAGCGCCTCCGCGATGCCGGCCGCGCCGACCGCGCGGCCTGGGACGAGGCGGTCGAGACGCTGCTCCTGATGATCGCGCCGGCGTGCCCGCACGTCGCAGAGGAGCTCTGGGCGAAGACCGGACACGGCTATTCGATCCACCAGCAGTCGTGGCCGGTCTTCGACCCGACGCTGGCCGAGCGCGACACGATCGAGTTGCCGGTGCAGGTCAACGGCAAGTTGCGGGCGCGCGTGAGCGTGGCCGCGGCCGCCGACGAGGCCGCGGCGCGCGCCATCGCGGAGGCAGACCCGCGCGTCGCCAGCCACCTGGACGGCCAGGAACTGGTGCGCGTGGTGTATGTCCCGGGCCGCCTGCTCAACCTTGTCGTGAAGCCGGCCGGATGACAGCCCGCCGGTCACTAGCGGCGGTGATCGCCCTCATGGCAATCACCCTCGCCGGATGCTCGTCGGCACCGCCGCCCCCCACACCCACACCCACGGCGGCGGACGGCAGCAGCACGCACGTGATCCAGGCGGCGGATGGCTATGCCTTCTCGGCGCGCGTCTGGCGCGTCGACCCGAAGCGCGTGGCGATCTACCTCCACGAGTACCGCGACGACCAGACGGGCTGGTGGCCACTGGCCACCACCGTCCGGCGGCTTCCAGTCTCCTCGATCACCTTCGACTTCCGCGGCCACGGCACGGACGCAGACAACCCCGATGACGTGCTGGGTATGGTCGAGGACGCTCGCGCCGCGGTCGCCTTCGCGCGGTCGCAGGGGTTCGACCAGATCATGCTCATCGGCGCCGGGATGGGCGCAGCGATCGCCGTGCAGGTCGCGGCGGAGCAGGACGATCTGCGCGTGATCGGGCTCTCCACCCCGAGCGCGTTCGACCTCCTGGACACGCTCGCGGCCATGCCGCGCGTCGCCGGGCGGATCGCGCTCGTCGCCACGGAGGACGACCTGTCCGCTGCACACTCGCTCGGTGCACTGCAGGCCGCGGGCGAGGTCCCGGAGGCCTACGTGCGCCTGTACCCCGGGCGCGCGCACGGCGTGGACATGCTGCGCCCCACCGGCGACGAGCCGGGCGTCGCACTCGCCTTCGTCAACGAATTGATGGAGGAGTTCTCGGGCCAGACCACCGGCGTGATCCGGTAGGCCGGCATCTACCGCTGGCGGTCGTCCAGGCGACGCCCTCGGTAGAGCGGATCATCGTCCAGTGGCTCGTGCTCGAAGTCGTCGATCACGCCCGGCTCAGCTGGCGCCACGCCGCTCGTGGGCGCGCTCGTGCGTGCGGGCCGGAGCAGGTTCTCCAGCTCCCCCGTCGATGCTGCCTCGCGCTCGTCGTCGCGGTCGTAGGCGTCCGCGGCGTACTCCGCGGCGTACTCCGCGGCCGGAGCCTGGTACCTCCCGCTGGAGGGCAACTCGCGGTAGGAGGGCTCGTCGGCGGCGGGCATGCTCACCGCCGGCACGAAGCCGTCGTCATCCAGGGGTGAGAACCCCTGCGGCGCCTGCGGCACGGGCTCCAGCTGCTCGATCCCGGCGCGGATGGAGCGCGTAAACGCCGACAGCTGCCGGTCCAGGCGCTCCAGCAACTCTCGGGCGTAGTCGTCCGCGGCGCGCATCTGCTCGCTGGCGATCCGGCGCGACTCCATGATCCGCTGCTGGATATCGGCGTTCGCCTCCTGGATGCGTGCCTCCAGGCGCCGGTCCGCCTCCGCCGCGATCTCTTCCGCCCGTCGCTTCGCGGCCTGCGTGATCTCGCTCGCCTCCACCAGCCGCGACGCGTGCTCCTCCGCCTGCGCGACGATGAGGCGCCCCTCCTCCTCCGCGTCACGGCGGACGGCGTCCTGGCGGGCGACGATGTCCTGCGCCTCCCGCACCTCATGCGGGACGGCGACGCGCATCTGGTCGATCAGGTCGAGCATGCGGCGGCGGTCGAGGATTGACCGGTTACCGATCGGCATCTTCTGCGCGCCCGCAAGCATCTCCTCGAGTCGGTCGACCAGGTGCAAGAGATCCATACGGGCAGCCTCCTCAGGAGGGCAGAACGTCAGGCGGGCTTCTGGAACTTCTTCAGGATCGCGTCGTTCACCGCCGGCGACACGAACTCGCTCACGTCCCGCCCGAAGGAGGCAAGTTCGCGGACGCGGGTACCGCTGACATAGGAGTGCTCAAGGGCGGTCATCAGGTAGACGGAGTCGATGTCCGGCGCCATGTGGCGGTTCATCAGGGTCATGTCGAACTCGTAGCCGAAGTCACCGGCGCGGAGGCCGCGGACCAGCACCTGTGCGCCCTGCGCACGCGCCTCATCGACCGTCAGCCCGGCGATGGAGGTCACCCGGACGTTCGTCAGGTGGGCGCGCTTCACGCCGTCCTCGAAGAGCGCGATCCGCTCCTCCAGCGAGAACAGCGCGGAGCGACTGGCCGCCACGCCAATGACCAGCTGGTCGAACATCCCGGCGGCTCGCGTAGCGATATCCAGGTGCCCGTTGGTCACCGGATCGAAGCGTCCCGCGTACAGCGCAACCGTCATTCGTCCCCGTCCTCATCATCCACACTGGTCCGGTAGATCGCGACCGCGCCCGCCCCCTGCCGGCGATCCCGCCAGAGCATTCGTCCCGCCAGCGTGTCTGGCGGTGCGGTCCGCGCGTCGTGCTCCACGACGATCACGGCGTGCTCGGCGAGGGCGCCCTCAACAGCGGACTCGATGGCACCCCACGGCGCGGGGTCATCATACGGGGGATCGGCCAGTACCAGCGTGTAGCGCGCATCCGCGTTTGAGCGCCACTTACCCACGCGCCCCACGATGACCTCGCCGCGGTCGGCACACTTCACGTGGACCAGGTTCTCGCGGATCACGGCCGCCGCACGGGCATCCGCCTCCACGAACGTGGCCGACCCCGCGCCCCGGGACAGCGCCTCGATGCCGAGCGCGCCGCTGCCGGCGTACAGGTCCAGCACTCGCTCGAAGTCCACACCCGCCGACTCCAGCATGCCGAACAACGCCTCGCGCAGACGCCCGGAGGTGGGCCGGGTCAGCCCGGCGCGGGGGCGCTTCAGCATCAGCCCGCGGGCCGACCCGGCGATCACGCGCAACCCTCCCCCCGCGGCGTGCGGCACCGCGCCTAGTCGTTTCCGGCAGGGCCAGGAGGCCCGCCCGGGGGCGTCGCGGTGGGGGCGACCGTTGGAGCCGGG
>JAUXUW010000104.1 GCA_030684635.1 Dehalococcoidia bacterium | reverse complement strand
CCGGCGGCCTTGATCTCGTTCGCAACGGTGTCCGCGGGGCCCTTGTCCCCACCGGTGCCGTCCACGTTGACGCCGGGGTCGTTGACGACCACGTTGCCACCGATGGAGGCGATAAGCTTCGCGACTTCCGCACCGATGCCTCGGCCGGAACCAGTCACGACGTAGGTTCGACCCTCAAGGGGCTTTGCCATCTGAGTGTCCTTCTCTCTCTGTCCGACTAGGCCAGCGGGCGGGCAGGCGTGTCGCGGCCGGCGACCTCAAGGTCGGCGGGCGGCGGCGCCGGGTTGTTGATGTCCTTCATGAGGACGTTCTGGACCGCGTCGTCCAGCTCGGACAGCTCCCACAGGCCCGGCTTGAAGACCGTGCGCGACGCCACCGGGTGGTGGGCGACGGAGACGGTGCCACCGGACACGTTGAAGATGTAGCCGTTGATGTCCCAGGCGTCGTCAGACGCGAGGTACGCCACCATCGGCGCGACGAACTCCGGCTCGCGGAGGCCGGCGTACACGCTCTGCTGCACGGGGGCAGCGGTGCCGCCGGTCTGGATGCCGGCCGCAGCGCGAAGCTGGCGGGAGGCTTCCGGCACGGACTGCGTCATGCGGGTCGCGGCGCCCGGGGCGATCGCGTTGCAGGTGACGCCGTAGCGGCCCAGGTCCTTGGCAATCACGCGGGTCAGGCCGGCGATGGCGGACTTGGCGGCGCCGTAGTTGAACTGGCCCGTGTTGCCGATGATGCCGGACGTGGAGGAGAAGTTGATGATGCGGCCGTAGCGCTGCTGCCGCATGATCACGGAAGCCGGCTTGATCGTGTTGTAGTGCCCCTTGAGGTGCACCGCGACGACCGAGTCCCACTCTTCCTTGGTCATGTTGAAGAGCATGCGGTCACGCAGGTTGCCGGCCACGTTGACCACGATGTCCAGGCGGCCCCACGTGTCGATCGCCTGCTTGATCATGTTCTCGCCACCGGCGAGTTCGGCGACCGAGTCAAAGTTCGCGACGGCGGTGCCGCCGGCGGCCGTGATCTCGTCCACCACCTGCTGGGCCGGGCCCGCGTCGTGGCCTGAGCCGTCGACGTTCACACCGGGGTCAACGACGACGACCTTCGCGCCCTCGGCCGCGAACATCATCGCCACGCCGCGGCCAATGCCTCGGCCTGACCCGGTGACGACGGCGACTTTGCCGTCCAATGCACCCATTGTCTGGTCCTCTCCTCGCCCTTACGGGCACTGTTACCTACCGGCCCTGTCGGTCCGGGTGGTGTTCCGGTCACCCCCTGCTCGGCAGAGAGACGCGCGCCGTTCCGGGCGAGGTCTTCTGGCCGCTGGGGTTCTCCGTCCACACATCGAGTTCGACCAGATGGCGGTCGCCCTCGACGTACTTCCGAGTAATGACGCCGCTGCACATGATGTCCTGGTCCGGGTAGTCCATGCCGCGATACTGGCAGCCGAACTTCTCGATCCTGCCCTCTGGCGACACCCAGTCGTGCAGCAGTTGTCCCAGGAACGCGTTCTTCAACGCGCCGTGGACGATGATGTTGGAGAGCCCGGTGCGTCGGGCGAACTCCACGTCGTAGTGGATCTGGTAGAAGTCGCCGGAGGCGCCTGCCCAGGCCACCAGTTGCAGGGTGGAGCAGTTCTTCCGGAGGACCGGGATGGGGTCACCCACCTGGATGTCCTCGTAGTAAACCTGCCCCGCCATCCAACACGCTCCCTAATAGTGGATCGTGTTCCCGTACATCCTCGCCACCACTGTGCCGTCCGTCTGACGGCGGTAGGTGGTTTCGCGGAAGACGATGAGCATGGGGCCGATACTGCCCGTCCGCTCCTGGAACTCTGTCGTCCGGGTGCGCGAGACAATGACGTCGCCCGCGCAGACCGGCTCAACATACTCGTATGTGGTCCCGCCGTTCAGTACCCGGGGGTACGGAACATCGAGATCCTTGCCGACGCGCACCGCGCCCGCCATCCGGGGGAGGTAGACCGGAGTCCCGAGGTAGCCGGGCGGCGCGAGGATGTCGCGGTAGCCCCGGTGCCTGGCGGCGTCTCGGTCGTAGAAGACGAGGTCCGTGTGGCCCACGGCGCGGGCGAACATCCGGCAACCGGTGGATGTGACCTCGTGGACCGTCTCCGGCCCGTCCACCCCCAGCTGCGCTCGCAGCGCCTCGGTCACCACGGACTCCGTCATCGACTACCCCCTCGTTTCGAGTGACAGGTCGATGCGGCGTGGCTGGGACACGCCCGGGGAACCCCGTCCTCAGGCGCGGGCGCACGATATCGGCGGCCCACAGGGCTGTCAAACCGCGCCTCGCGCGTGGCCACGCCCGCCGGGCCTGCGTCAGTCACGCCGGTGCAGTGGGTGCGTCTCGATGTACTCGCGGCGGCGCTCGGCCAGTTCGGCCCAGCGGTCGTGGAGGTTGTCCGGGACGGAGTAGAAGTCCGGGTTGGAGGAGACGGTGCCGCCGGTGCGGTCGACCGGCCAGCAGCGCCCGGCGCGCAGTTCCTCGATCAGGTCCTGCTCGCCTCGGATGTCGCGCTCGAAGTAGGTGGCCGCCTTGCCGATGTCGGCGACGGCGTGGGAGTCGCTGCCGGCGGTGCCGGGGAAGCCCATCAATTCTTGCAGGCGGTTGGAGAAGGAGTTTTCGTTCGGCTTGCCGCGGCCGTTGCCGACCTCCAGCGCCACCGGGAAGCGGAAGCCGCCGTTGCGCTCCGCGCGCTCCAGGGCGTCCGCCCACTCCTTGTCGCTCTCCCAGTTCCACGGGTGCTGGCGGCGGTAGGGGTGCGCTGCGACCATGACGCCGCCGGCTTCGCGGACGTGCTCCGCGAGTTCGTGGCTGCGGTGCATGCCGTACACGTACTTGTGCATGCCGTAGACCAGAAAGTGGCCGTCCTCGGTGTTGAGTTCCATCGCCGGGATGACCAGGAATTCGTGGCGCTGCGCGATCCGCTTCGCCTCCTCCAGGTCCCAGGCCCAGTCGTGCTCGGACAGCACCATGCCGTCCAGGCCGGCGGCCTTGCACCGTTCCACCATCTCGTCAGC
>JAUXUW010000109.1 GCA_030684635.1 Dehalococcoidia bacterium | reverse complement strand
CCACCCGGCCCGCCGAGGTGGAACGCGAGGCAGTTGCCGTCCTCCAGCACCGTCGCGACGCCCATCACCGTGCCGGCCGCAAGCCCCGGCACGTTGGTGGTGCCCGACTGCGCGAGGGCGAACGTGGGGACCAGCGCCGCACCGATGACCGCGACCGAGGCCGCTCCGGCAATGACGTGCTTCCGTGTGATCTGCTTCCCGAACATGATTTCCTCCTCCAGGAGTGTGTGGTGGCTGTGTGGCCGGGTGCTTCCCGGTGAGGCACAACCTACGGAGGGGCGCATAAGGCGGACGTAAGCGTCGGGAGACGCGCGCGATCAGGCCGTCGGGAGCGTGACGGTGATCTCCAGGCCGCCGCCCGGGAGCGCGCGCGCGTGCGCCTCGCCGCCGTGGTGACGTGCGACCGCGCGCACGATCGCGAGGCCCAGGCCGTAGCCGCCGCTCTCACGCGACCGCGAGTTGTCGAGGCGGCGGAACCGCTCGAAGAGGCCCTCGGCAGCGCTGGGGTCGATCGGTGCGCCCGCGTTTGCGACGCGCAGCGTGGTCACGCCACCGGACGCGCCGCTCGCCACCTCAATCCAGCCATCGTCCAGGTTGTAGGCGATCGCGTTCGCGACCAGGTTCTCGATCAGCCGGTCCAGCAGCACCGGGTCGCCCTCCACCGGCGCGGCCAGCAGCGTTGTCCGCACCTCGATCCCGCGGGCGGCCGCGTCGGCCGCGCGCGCGTCGAGGATCCCGCGCGTGCGCTCCGCCAGGTCGACCGGCGTGCGCGATGAGAGCGGGGCGTCGGCGCGCTCCAGCGTCAGCAGCGCCGTGACGAGCGCTTCCGCGCGGCCGATCGCACGCCGCACGACCTCCGCGCTCGCGCGCATCTCATCCGGCGTCGCGTTGGGGTCGCCGTACGTCACGTCCAGTTCAGCGCGCATCACCGCCAGCGGCGTCCGCAACTCGTGCGAGGCGTTCGCGACGAAGTCACGCTGCGCTCGGAACGCCTGATCGAGGCGGTCGAGCATCGCGTCGAACTGGTCCGCCAGTTCCTTCAGTTCGTCCTCCGGGCCGTGGAGTGCGACGCGCTCGTGCAGTTGTTCCGCAGTGATGCGTCGCACCGTGCCGGTAATGTCGCTCACCGGCCGCAGCATCCGTCCCGCGATCAGCCACCCCGCGCCGAGCGAGGCGACGGACATCAGCCCGAGGGCGAGCGAGGACTGCGTGACGAGTTGCCGGAGCGCCTGCTCGCGCGCGGTGAGCCGCGACTCCTCGAGCAGGTCGAGGATGGCGAGGTCGCGCCCGTCGTTGCGCGGCGGCGGGCGCCCAAACGGCGCGCCCTCGCGCAGCGCGTCTCGCAGCCTGGGCACCCCCGCCCGCTGCCCGACGGCTTCGACGAAGGCGGGGTCCTGCGCGGGGAACGCGCGCCCCACCAGCACATATACCAGCAGCAGCAGCGCCAGGCCCGAGAGCAGGAACACGGAGGCGTACCAGAGCGTCAGCCGGAAGCGGATCGTCCCCATCATGAAACGCGGTACCCCGCCCCTACGACCGTCTCGATCACCGCGGGCTCACCCAGGCGTTTGCGCAGCGTCATGACCGTGACCCGCACCACGTTGCTGAACGGGTCCACGTGCTCGTCCCAGACCCGCTCCAGGAGCGCCTCCGCGCTCACTACGGCCCCGTCCGAGGCCAGGAGCGCCTCCAGCACCCCGAACTCCTTCGGCGACAGCTCCACGCGCCGCCCCGCGCGCCGCACCTCCCGCGTCGCGGGGTCCAGGCGCACGCCGGCGCGTTCGAGGACCGGCGGCCGCGCCGCGCCGCCTCGGCGGGCCAGCGCCAGCACCCGCGCGCGCAGTTCGTCGAAGGCGAAGGGCTTGGGGAGGTAGTCGTCTGCGCCGAGGGTGAGGCCGGCCACGCGGTCGGCGACCTCGGCGGCGGCGGTGAGCATGATCACCCGCGCCGTCACCCCCTCCGCGCGGAGCGAGCGGCAGACCTCGTCGCCGTGGAGGCGCGGGAGGTTGCGATCGAGGATGACGACGTCGTACTCGTTGAGAAGCGCCTTCTCCAGGCCGTCCTCGCCATCATGCGATTCGTCCACGGCCATGCCGTCACGCCGCAACCCGCGCGCGATCGCGGCGGCCAGGTCACGTTCGTCCTCGATGATCAGTACGCGCATGGCGTCATGCTACGGCGGGCGGCGTAAGCAGCGCATAAGCACCACCCACGCTCCGAGGGCACGCCGAGGAGAGCCCGAGGGGCTTCAACGGTGTTCACAGGACGTGATCTGAAGTGGCGGAGAGGGCGGGATTCGAACCCGCGAAGGAGTTTCCCCCTTACACGCTTTCCAGGCGAGCGCCTTCAACCACTCGGCCACCTCTCCGCGGGAGGTGAAAACACACTCATGAACGGCCGAGGACGGTGGTTGACGTGTGCCGGCCGGCTAGGGGATCTCGCTCCGAGGGGTGATCGAGGCGGGTGGCGGAGAGGGCGGGATTCGAACCCGCGAGACCTTTCGATCTACTCGTTTTCGAGACGAGCGCCTTCAACCGCTCGGCCACCTCTCCGCCGATGAGTCTACCGGAGCCCCCTCCCTACGCGCGATTGCGCGCCGGAGAGCCACCGCCACCGGCCGCCGCCGTCAAGGGCGCAGCGTTCGAGGTCTGACGAGACGCACGAGGGGTTCGCGTCCGCGCGAGCGGACGGAGCACGGCTCCGGGGCCGGCCCGCGGTGGGCCTGCCCCGGAGCCGCGGAGCACTAGCGCGCGCCCGCCCGCACGAGGCGGCGCGTGGCGATGGCGAACGCCGGCACGCCAACGAGGAGGAACAGCACCGGCCAGCCGAGGCCGCCGTCGTCAGTGAACCCGCCGTTACCGGTCGCTGCCGGGGTGGGGACCGTCACCGGGGCCGGGATCACCTCCGGCACAATCACCGGCACCACGCCCACCGGGGCGACGAACAGCACGCACACGATCGGCGTGCCGGGCGGCACCACGACCGGCGACAGGACCACCTCTCCGGTCAACGGATCGATGACCACCGGGGGCAGCACCTCATAGGAGCCCGGCGGGCAGACGTCCGGGACGATCACCGGCACGATGGCCGGCACTGGCACGCCCACCGGCACGACGACGGGAACCACGACCGGAACCTCGACCGGCTCCGGCTCGGGCGAGGGCGTCGTGACGGCCGTGACCGCGAGCCGCGCCACCACCACATCCGCCGTGTTGATGTCTGCGAAGATCGTCGCGGCCGTCGAACCGCTGGTAAGCGGCTTGACCTGCACGCCCGTGAACGTGATCACGTCCCCCGGGTCACAACTGGCGAGGATCGCCACCCTCATCGTGTTCGCCGAGGCGATCGTGCCGACCGTGTCCCCCGTCGGGCCACCGCCCCACGCGTAGGAGATGGCCGGCGCGACGCCGCCCGCGAACGTCCACCCCGCCCCCAGTTGCAGCGTCACGCCGCTGACACCGTCCGCGGCGCCGGCGGTGATGTCCACGACGCCACAGGTGATGGTGATCGGAGCCAGCGTGGTGAAGGCGTTCGACCCGCTCGACGCGTTCGTGTTCAGCGAGACCGTGGTTTCCAGGTTGTTCGACAGCGCCAGCGCCTGTGCCGTGTCAGCAGGGCTGATCAGCAGCGCCACCGCGACTACGAAGGGCGCGGCGAGGGCTGCCCCGTAGCGTCCATATCTCTTGAGGATGTTCATGCGAGGCCTTCCCGAATCTGAGAGTTAAGATTCAGTGTAGCCCTGCAAGCATCACAGGCCCGTCACACGGCGCACGGAAGCAGGGACGCGTAACGTCGCGCCCGAGGCCGCGATACCTCGAACCAGGGCGGGCCGTCCTCAGCGGGTCACGAAGACCGCCGTCGTGCCCAGGCCACCCGCGAAGGCGCTGTTGAAGCCGTTGTTCACGAACGCACCGGCGCCGGTCGCATTGGTCTTGTAGGAGCGCCACACGCCGTTCGCGTCCTGCACCCAGACCGTGGAGCCACCGGAAGTGGTGACCGCCGCCGCCAGTTGCTCGATGTTGCCACCCTGGAAGACCGCCGAACCCACGTTGCCGGTGCCGAAACTCGGCGGCGTGGCGAACGTGCCCGGGCCGGCCGGCGCTGGCGTCGATGTTGGTGTCGGGGTGGGCGTCGGCAGGAGCGGCGGCAGCGTCAGCGTGACCTCCGCCGCGCTGAAGCCGCGGTAGGTCACCGTCTCGGTCGCGGTCCGGTTGTTCACCTTGAACGTGACCGTCGCGCCGTTCGTCCCGCTCTGCGCCTCGATCACCCATCCGCCCGCCGTCGCGACGGCCGTGCCGATCACCTGCCCGCCGATGTAGGCCGTCACGGTGTCGCCCGCCACGATCGCGCCCTGCCCGGCAATCCCGTACAGCTGCATCGGGTTGCTGGTCTGCGCGCTGGCCGTGCCTCCGGAGCCGCTCGCCAGCATCAACACCATGCCCGCCAGCAGCGCGGCCACCACGCCGATGTTGCGAATGAGGGTCACGAACGGCTCCTTCAATGCACCGCGCCCCGCGTCAGGCGGCGTGGCTCTAAATCATCGACCACGACCGAGGATAGCGGCAGGCCCCGCTCGGAGCGTACCCCGGGGCTGCGGTCGGGATGCGGGTGTGACAGACGCGCTCTGACTTCCCGGGGACGCCGTGTAGACCATCCACTGTGAACCGCCCCACGAGACACCGTAGCAACGTCCCTGGCGCGCGGAGCCTGCGCCGGCAACCCGCACAGGGCGAGCGCGAGCTGTGGGACGCCGTCCGCGACCGACGGTTCCGAGGCCTGAAGTTCCGCCGCCAGCAACCGTTCGGCCCCTTCGTCGTGGACTTCTACTGCCACGACCTCCGGCTGGCGGTCGAACTGGACGGCGGGGTGCATCGGTCGCCCACCCAGGCCGCCTTCGACCGGCGCCGTCAGGCGTCACTGGAATCCCACGGTGTGCGCGTGGTGCGTCTGGATGCCGCCCTCACCATGTCCGACCCCGCCGGCGCGCTCACCATCGCCCTCAATCCCCTCATCCCCGGCCCCTCGCCCCCCCTCACCCCCGGCCCCTCTCCCAGAGGGCGAGGGGGGCGAGCATTCTGAGCCCCCTCGGGCCGACGGGACGAACCCGCTGAGCCCCTCTCCCACCGGGAGAGGGGTTTGGGGTGAGGGTGGCGCGAGGGTTCGAGTGAGGCGCCACCGGGGGCTGGCCGACAGGAACGCCCCCTGCTGAGCCCCTCTCCCACCGGGAGAGGGGTTTGGGGTGAGGGAGCAGGCGAGGCATTTGGGATGAGGGCACGAGGCAGGGGAGGGGCGCCCTACTCGCCACCCCGGGCGTCCCGCAAGCCGACGAACCGCCACCGCCGTCCGGCCACGCGCCGCGGCCCCGCTGCTCGTTGCATGCGTGGCGTTCGAGGTGTGGAGTGACGCCCGCTGCGGCCCTGCCGGGCCGCCCCTCACCCCCTGTCCCCTCTCCCGAAAGGGCGAGGGGGACGAGATTCGATGGGGGTTGCACCCCCATCGGGGCATCGCCCCCGCCCGCCGCGACACGGCTGCGCCGTCCGCGCCCAGATCGAGCCTCCGGGTCGGCCTCTTGTGTCCAACCTCTGAGGGCGGGCGAAGCCTCGCACTCCGGCCCGTCGCGGCAGCGACCGGGGCCCCAGCGTGATGGGGCGGAGCCCCATCACAAATCAACCCCCTCCCCGCGAAGGGGAGGGGGCCCGCCGGCGTAGCCGGAATGATCGAGGTACCGGAGGGGCCGCCCCATTCGCCACCCCGGGCGTCCCGCAAGCCCACGAGACGGGACGCGACGCGCGGTTCCGAAAGGCGGGCGCGAAGCCCTCAATGGGGGTGCAACCCCATTGAATCTCATCCCCCTCCCCGCGCAGGGGAGAGGTTCCAGCACCTCGCGAGGTACCAGGCGGCGCGAAACGCGGCTCCGAGAAGCGGGGGCGAACAGTGTGATGGGGGTGCAACCCCCATCACTTACCATCCCCCTCCCCGCGAAGGGGAGGGGGCAGGGGGAGGGGACGCCCCCCTCGCACCACAAAGCCATGTGAAGCACCGGCGGAAGCCCCTGGCCGTCGCCCCCGCGCGTCAGCGCGACGCCGGCGGGACCAAGCGACCGACCTAGCGCGCGCGCACCGTCACCACGTCCCCGGATCGCACCGAGACGTAGGACTGCGTGAACGCCGGCGCACCCGGCACGTAAGAGAGGTAGCGTCGAGCGCCCGGGGGGACATGCCACGCCCCGGCGATCTCCACGCCCAGCGTCTGCAGCGCCTGATCCACCGGCGTGTGGTCCGGCCCATCCCAGATCAACGTCATGGCGCGGCCGCCCGAGGTCGGAAGCGGCCCCACCCAGCCCGTGATCTCGGTCGTACTGGAGGCCGGCGCCAGGTGCACCACCGCCGCCTGCGCGCCTCGGAACTGAGCGTTCCCGTTCGCGTTCGCAAACGTCCCATCGTCAATGTTGCCGTAGAGGAGAGAGAAGCGGACCGTCTCCCCCTCACGAGGGCAGCCCGCCTTGTCGGCCGCCGGGGACACGCGCAGCGCGTAGAACCCCACGCTCTCGCCGGACTCCGTCACGTCCGCCGTCCCGCAGACCGCACCGCCAGCGCCCACCGCGCGTACGCGCGTCGCGAGGAAGCCGCCTGCGTCCGGCACCACGAAGCCCACAAAAATAGCTGCCGGCCCCTCCGCCGAAGCGGAAGGACCGGCAGCCATGAACGTACCCAGGACCACGCTGAGGATGATTCCCAGCCGAGCGGCGAAACCGCGCACCCGACCCATCTTCATCCTCATCGCGGACCGCTAGAGACTAGCGGCCGCGCGTGGCGGTGCGGGCGCCGGCGACCATGGCCGCGGCGAACGCACCCAGGGCCAGCACGAGCGCCATGGAGGTGCCCGTCGTGCCCGCGAAGCCGCCGTTGCCGGTCGGCGCCGGAGCCGGGGCCCCGCCACCAACGACCAGCGTCAGGACAACTTCCTGCGTCGAGAAGCCGGCGTACTCCAGCGTCTCGTTGGCAGCCTTGCCGTTGATGGTGAAGGAGACCACGGCGCCAGTGGAGCCGTCCTGGATCTCAACGATCCAGCCCTCACCCGCAACCGCCGTCGAGGTGCCGACGGACACGCCGCCAACAAACACCTCAACAACGTCGCCGGCGACCACGTCGCCGGTACCAGTCAGGCCGTACACACCCATCGGGTTAGTCGGCTGCGCGCTGGCGGTCTGGGCCATGAAGACACCCATCACCAGCACGGCGATAGCCAGGAGCGAACCAGCCCCGGCCATCTTGCGGATCAAAGTCATATCGAACTCCTAATGGGTTCCCGCCCAGTTTGGAAAGTTCTCCCCCCGCCGGCGGACCGGCGAGGGGAGAACCGCAGGACCTACTGGCCCGTGTTAGCGGACCACGAAGACCGCCTGGACGCCGAATCCGGCGGCGAAGGCGGTGTTGAACCCGTTGTTGACGAACGCGGCGGAACCGGTCGCCAGGGTGTTGTACGAGCGCCAGATCCCGTTGGAGTCCTGGACCCACACAGACGTACCACCGGCCGCGGTCACAGCCGCAACCAGCTGCGCGATGGTGCCGCCCTGGAAGACAGCCGAACCAACGTTACCCGTGCCGAAGCTCGGGGCAGCAGCGAACGTGCCCGCGCCGCCAGCCGGCGGGGTCACCACGGCGCCACCGACCGAGATCGCCTTGGAGGCGTTCACGGAACCGGCGACAGCCGTCAGGTTGACGCTCTGCGCCGTGCCCGGGGACACGTACGTGAACGTCGCCACGCCGTTGATCGTCAGGACCGTCGAGGTCGCAACAGCACCGGCGGAGGCGACCAGCGTCACCGAGGTGCCGTCCTGAACCAGGACGCCAGCGGAGCTCTTGACCGTGACGTTCACGCTCTGCGTGGAAACCACAGCCATGTCGACAGCCGCAACCTCAACCGTGGAGGTCGAGGCCAGGGCCGAACCGATGGTGAACGTCGTGGTCGCCGTCTTGGTGCCGACCGTCGCGGTCAGCGTGCAGACGGTGCCCACCGTGGCCGAACCAGCCGTCAGGACGGTGGTCGCAGCAGCCGTCGAGGTCGACGCCGTGGTGGCGCCAATCGTCGCGCAGGTGCTCGGAGAAACCGTGATGACCGGCGAAACGCTCGGGACACGGTTGCCCGCGGCGTCCTTCGGGTCAACCGAGACGCGGACGCCGCCACCGGCGCCGAACGTCGTGGTACCCGGGGTCGCCGCGTTGACGAACGTGGTGCCAGTGCCGGCGCCGTCGGCGTCAGCCTGGACCGCAGCCGTCATCGTGTCCGTCGTACCAGCGATGATCACGGCCTTGGTGGCCGAGACACTGCCCACCGTGAACGTGACCGTGGCCGTGCCGGCGACGCCACCACCCGTGAGGGTGACCGTGACGATACCGTCAGAAGCCAGCGAGCCGCCCGTGCAGGACTGGTTGGTGCAGGTGCCAGCACCCGCAACGTTCGCCAGAACACCCATCGTCGTGTTGACGGTCACAGCGCCGCCCGGAATCGGGGCGTTGCCGTTGGCGTCAACGAACGTCGCGGTGATGTTCGCGGTCGTGCCGGTCAGCGTCGTGCTGACCGCCGTCGCCGGCGACACCGACGCGGAAGCAACCGCACCCGGCGCAGCAGACGCAGTGGTCCACGTGATCGTGGTCGCGCCGATGATCACGGCCTGACCACCACCCGCCGGCGTGACGCGGAGGATCACCGTGGAGGTGCCCGCCGTCGACGGCGCCTTGACCGTGACCACGAGCGTCGCAGCCGCAGTCATCGCAGCCTGCGAGGCCGCCGACACGCTCGTCACCGGAGTGGTGACCGCAATGATGCCCGTGAAACCGTCACCAGTCTCGGTCGGCGTCGTGGTGATCGTGCCGACGTCCGTGGTGGCGGTGTAGACCAGCGCAGCCGAACCGGTGTTCGACAGCGTGGCGCCGTTGCTGGTCGTGAACGTCACCGCAACCGTGCTCGCACCGTCCGCCTGCACCGACGTCGTCGGGCTCTTGGTCGCGGTGGTGTTGAACACCTGCGGGGCGGCCGCAGCAGCGACTTCGGTCTCAGCCGAGGTCGTCACGGTGAAACCGGCCGTCGCCGACTGCGTCACATTCGCCGTCAGCGCCGTGGTGGCCGTCGGGTTTTTGATGCCCGGGATCACCATTGTGCCAGCAGCAGCGCCCGTCGCCGAGGTGGCCACGGTGCACGTGATCGTGCCGTTCGTTGCCACGTTCACCGCGCTACACGTTGCACCACCGAAGCCGGTGGTCGTGATGCTGGAGGCCGTGACACCGGTGGTCGTGAAGCTCGTCGGGAACTCAACCGTGATCGTGCCACCGATCGGCACAGTCGCGCCGGTGGTGAAACCCACGGTCCACGTCTCCGTCAGGCCGGCGGCCTGAATCGGAGCAACGAAGGATACGGCCGAGATCGCTGCCTCAGCGGTCCGCGCCGGGCCCGTGACCAGAAGGGCCAGGGCCAGCACAGTCGCCATGGCAGCGGACGAGCCGTACCACGCAAACTTCTTGATAAGAGTCAAACAAGTCCTCCTGGACTTTTGCCTGCCATCCCATGTGGGACGGCGTGGCGGAAACGTATCTGTCGTATCTATTCGATTACTTCGTCGGCCTCCCCTTTCCCGGTTCGGACCCGGGTCGGGTGTGCAGGCGGTTGATACCGCCGCTCGAGCGAGACGCCACCAAACGCCGCCTGCTCTTCCCGGTCATCCGATTCCACAGTTATGCACATCGTAGGAGGGGTACCCCTGTGGCGCACCCCACCTCGACGCATCCCCGACAACGTGCCTGGAGCCCTTCGGGTTAACCCGCCGCCCGAGATTTCTCCCCGGATCGGGCCACCCCCGGTGCGGTTGAGCCGTGATCGGCTCCCCGGAGGCTATCCCCGCACAGGTACAAGAACGTCACAGCCGGGAAAATGTTCCCGATCATCAGCATAATCGGATGATCATCACCCGCCCCCTCCGCTCCATCCCTTCCCCCCGGGCTGAGCCCCTTCCCCCTCGCCAGCCGGCGGCGGGCGCAGCCCCGCCCCAGCGGGCGGCAAAGCCCTCAATGGGGGTGAGGGGCTCGCCACCTCGGCCACCCCGCAGCCCCCTCGGCCGCCCGGGGTGGCGAGGTCCGAAGGGGCGGGCGTAGCCCCGCCCCCAGCGGGGGCAAAGCCCTCAATGGGGGTTGCACCCCCATTGAGTCTCATCCCCTCCCCGCGCAGGGGAGGGGCAGCCCCCCGGCGTAGCCGGGATACCCGGCTGG
>JAUXUW010000087.1 GCA_030684635.1 Dehalococcoidia bacterium | reverse complement strand
CCGTTGCCGCCGCAGCCCGCCTGGAAGCCGCCATCGACGCGCTGATCCGCTGACGCCACCCCCGCATACGCCGGTCGGGGTGGGGGCGTCTCCGTCAGACGCTGGGAGCGTGACTACCGGATGATCTGGTCATCCAGATCGATCAGGTTCGGCTCCGGGACGATCGCGAGCGGACAGGACGGCACGGCCTCCGTGTCGTCGTTGATGACCCGCGCGTGCAGGCGGCTGGGATGCACACCCTGGGCCAGGAGGTCGGCCTCCACGGTGACGCGGAGCAACTCGGCGATGGCATGGAACCACGTGCCAGTCGCCTCGTCGTCCCGCGTCGCCGCGGCCGCTCCGGCCTGCTCGCACAGGTCCGCGGTGAACGCGCCGATCCAGCGGCCGAGGTGCGCGTCCATGAACGTCCGCGATGCGGCACGACACACAGACGCCCGCTCGTCCCAGTCCTGGACGGCGGCATAGGCCTCCCGCCGGTTCACGAGCGCCATGAATTCCAGTTCCGTGCAGATGTCGTCCGGGGTGGTCTGGTTGACCGTGGAGACCTGCAGTCCGAAGGCAGCGTAGAAGCCGGCGATGTCGGCCAGCTGGGCCGCCTTCGCGAACGGGTCACGGATGTACTCCGTCTCGTGTGGGGAGCAGAGCACGGAGCCCTCGAAGAGGACGAAGTGGACCGGCGCCAGCCGCTCCGCGTCCACGTCCACCCGGGCGGCCCGGAGCGACTGCAACTCCTGCGAGACGCCCAGCGCTGAGACCACCTCGTGGCCGGCGAGGTCATCGAGGAGCGCATCGAGTCGGGCCAGTGTCTCGTCCATGGGCCATGCCAACGCCAGGGCGAGCGCCTCGTACATCGCGGACCGGCCGAGGAGCCGCTGGACGTGCGGCCGGGCCAGGGCGTCAGCGGAGATCATCGTGGAGGTCATCGCTACGCCTCGATTTCCAGCGGGCTCCAGTTCGCCCACTGCTTCCGTGCACCGCGATTGCCGCTGCCGCCGTTCCACACCGCGAATGCGATGGAGGTGGTGATGCCCGGCGAGAGGACGGTCTTGTCCGCCCCCGGCTGCAGCGGCGTGGTGATGACCACGCGCCAGCCCTTGCCGGTGAAGACACCCCGGCCGTTCGCCGTCTGGTCTTCGTGCGTGGTGAGGCTGCCGAACCCCACGGCGATGAGGTCGTCCACCGGAGAGGTGCGGCCACGGCGCGCCATTGGGTTGCCGGCCACCACAGCCGGGTAGAACTGCCGCGCGGCCTCCTCTCCCATCAGCGCCTCGGGCGGGGCGTCGTGGTACATGTTCGGGAACGCGTCCTTCACACCCCGCCGCCCCAGGTCCACGTCCGCCTGCCAGGCGGCACGCCACTGCATGATGTGGACGGGCTGGTTCGTCGCGCCCATCGTCACCGCTGCCGAGGCGGCGGGGTCGACCGGGAGTTGCACCGCGACCGCATCCCGGAACCTCGCCATCGCGTCAATCGAGTCCTCGGCGGCATCCTCCCACTCGATGTGGAAGGCGATCTGCTCGCCGTTGTGGAGCGACCGCACGGAGATCTCCGGAACCACCAGTTCGGGTGCGAACGGCGTCGCGAGGTTCTGGAGGAGCATGGGCACGGGCCACTTCGCCAGGCGAGTCCACGCCCGGTCCTCCGGGTCGAGGGGGATCGTGCCGGTGCGGTGTGCGACCAAGTGTGTGGGCGGCTCCGGGCGCGTCAGTTCGCGCAACCCGATGCCGACGGCGAGCGTGGTGCCGACGGCGGCGGCCCCAGCCGCCTTCGTCAGGAAGCTGCGTCGGCTCACCGGCTGGGGCGCGTCCGGGGTCTGTTCGCGTTCGCTGGTCATTGCAGGCTCCTCTGGCAGGCCGGTTCTGGAGGCCGGCCTACGTGATGTTCTGCCGGTAGGTGTTGTGCACCTCGTCGAAGTACTCGCGGATGAACGTGGGCTCGCGCAGCGGGACGCTCACCAGTTCAGTGCCGTCCTCGTCGTAGCCGGTCGCGATCCCGTCCTTCACGGCGAAGGAGTGCATGATCCGTTCGGTGGAACCGAAGAGCATCATCAGGCCGAGCAGTTCGTCGTCGGCCGCGATCTGCTGGTAGGTCTCCACCGCCTCGTCCACGCCCGGACCAAACATCTGGCGCAGGTACTCGCGCGGGGCGTGCATCGGCGGGATGTAGTAGACGTTCGGCTCCGTGCCGGCCTGCGGGTAGAGCGGCAGCGCCACCTTCCGCACCTTCACGAGGAAGTCGATCGGGCTCTGCGGGTTCACCGTATCCGGCGCGCTGATGAAGCTCGCGATGCGGATGCGCCCAATGCAACTGGTCACGCACTGCGGCTGGATGCCCTGCTCGATCTTCGGGAAGCAGGCGATGCACTTCTCGGAGACGCGGGACTCGTTGTTGAACATCACCTTCTTGTAGGGGCAGGCCGCGACGCACTCCTGGTACCCGCGGCACCGCTCCTGGTCCACCAGGACAATGCCGTCCTCCGGCCGCTTGTAAATTGCCTGCCTTGGGCATGCGGCGAGGCAGGCCGGGTAGGTGCAGTGGTTGCAGATGCGCGCGAGGTACGAGAACCACGTGTCGTGCGGCAACTTGTCGAGGTAGGTACCGCGCTCCACCGGCCCGGACGGCTCGTCCTCACCGATGTTGGGGTGCGCCCAGTGCTCGCTCGTGGGGAGCCAGCCATTCACGCGCTCGCCCGCCGGCGCCGACTCGAAGACGGTGTTCCCGGTGGAGACGCCGCCCTCCCACTTCGCCGGCCCCAGCAGGTTCAGGAGTTCCACGTCCCAGCCGGTGGGGAAGAAGCCGAACGGCTTCGTCTCCACGTTGTTCCAGAGCATGTACTCCTGCCCGGTGCCGGAGGTCCAGGTGGACTTGCAGGCCACGGTGCACGTCTGACACGCGATGCACTTGTTCGTGTCGAAGATCCACGCGATCTGGCGGGCTGGGCGTTCCGCCTGGTACGGGTACTGCATGTCCCGCCCGAGTTGCCAGTTGAAGACTTCAGCCATCACCGACCTCCGGTCCGACGAGAGAGCGGCCCGCGCCGCGGCTCAGGCCTGGTAGAACCCTCCACTGAGGTACTGCTTCATGAGATCGGACTCGTAGCCGGCTCGGACGCCGTTGCGCGCCGGCTTCCAGAGGCCACCTTCCGGTGACCCGTCCTCCGCCTTTTCCATCTTGATGAAGGACTCTTTCGGGGCGCCGTTGGCACAGTGGACGTCGCTTTCGAAGCCCACGCCGAGGTCCTGCCCGAAGAAGGGCTTGCGTACGAGGCCGTCCGTGAGCAACGTCGGCCGGAGCCACGCGCGCACACCACTCTGGTGGCTGCCGTGCCGGAACATCGCCTGGTAGCCCGTCTCGGGCGTCTTCGCGAGGCCGTCCGGCCGTTCCTTCGCGCCTCGGACGGAGCCGCGCGTGGCGACGTACATGTTGAACCACATCCGGATTACGCCCGGCTGCATCGCGTTCTGGTAGCGCGCACGCGCCATGCCGCGCGAGACCTCGTAGTCCTCCTCGCCTTCCTTCCACCCGCGGTACGGGCGGTCGGCGGGGTCGGCGTCGAACCAGACGTAGTCGCCGTCGTCGATACCCAGGGCCTTCGCATCGTCCGGGTGGATCTCGAGGTAGCCCTCGCCGATCCACGGCGACCGCTTGTCGTGCCGGTAGGTGTCTCCGAAGGGGCCGAAGAGCATGCTCATCCAGTCCAGGTCCACCGGGGTGCTGTGGGCGCCGTGGCGGTACTTGGGCGTGATGAAGACGAAGCGGTACTTGTCGTCCATCGCCGTCAGCGGGTGGGTCGTGCCCTTCAGGTCGGCCCACGCCTTGACCACGTTGCGAACCTGGCGGGTCTCGGTGGAGAGGTCGTCCAGGGCAAGGCCGTAGGCGGCTGGACCCAGTGGCACGATCAACGGGTGCGGCTTGCCGTGGATCACGTTCGGCTCGTGGAACGTCGCGTCCACGGGCTCCCGGAAGACGGGCAGGTTCTCGCCGTACTCCAGGAACTCCGGTTCGTCCCGGTAGAACTCCAGCCGGCCGGAGCGGTTGTACCAGGGCTTGTTCTCGTACCGCTGTTCCCAGCCGCCCTGGCGGGGGTACGTGCGGAAGTTCATCAGCGCTGGAATCCCCTGCTTCGCACGCTCCTCCAGCGCCAGGACGTCGTAGCCGCGCGTGGCGCCGGACGCGGTGAACACCCGCTGGAGGTACACCTCGTCATGCCCCTCGTGGACGAACTTCCAGAAGTCCACGAAGCGGGCGTCACCCGTGAGCTCACCGAGCTTGGCGGAGATCCCGGCCATGACCTCAGCGTCGCCCCGGGTGTCGTAGATCCGGTTCAGCGGACTCCTGGGCGCCATGTGCAGGAAGGAGTTGGTGCAGGAGCCGGTGGCGTCCAGGTTCTTGCGCTCACCCCACGAGTCGACGCCGAACACGATGTCCGCGTACTCGCAGGACGCCGTCCACCACCACTCGTTGACGAAGATCGCTTCGATGCCGGGCAGCGTGTTGTGGACCACGTCGTGATGCCACTTGATGTTACCCAGGAGCGAGTTCGAGTTGCCGAAGTGCATCGCCTTCGTCGGCGTGGGCATGTGGGTGACGCCGGTGAAGTTCTTGTTGCCCACCCGCAGCGGCCGGTCGCCGTAGTTGTAGTAGTGTGCCGACTCCATTTTGTAGTAGGACTTGAGCCGGGCTGGCTTCTCGGGGTCCAGTTCCGGGTTGAACGGGTCTTCCTTGATCCACTGCGGGATCCCGTTGAACACGGAGCCGCGGTAGTTGC
>JAUXUW010000062.1 GCA_030684635.1 Dehalococcoidia bacterium | reverse complement strand
CTGCTGCAACGCCCGGGTCACGAACGCCTGGTCCAGGCGGAAGCCGTTGCCGGCGTTCGGCGAGTACCAGGTGAACTCCCGGGCCTCGGGGTATCGCTCCCGGAAGATGTCCGGCCATCCCGCCCGCGCCATCGCCACCATCCACGCGTCGTGGCGGGCGTCGAAGACCGGCGACTCCTCGTCCAACCCGGCCCGGCCGGTGTTCGTGTCCCCGATGAGCATCGCCGGGCCGCCTCGCCACCGGCGCGCGAGCGCATGCAGCGCATTCAGGTAGGCGAACTTGCGCGCGCGGTCCGGGACAAAGTTCGGCACGTGCAGTCCGCCGAGGGCGAATGGCCCGCCGACGGCCTCGGGCGCCAGGACGCGCACCGGCAGCAAGCGGCGCGGCTCAGCCGGGCCCATGCGCAGCCGCACGGGCGTCAGCGGCCAGCGCGAGGCGATGAAGACGGCGTTGGTCGCCGGTGCCTGCGGGTCTGCGGTCGTGCGCTGGTGCACCAGGCCGCCCTCCGCGAGCTGCCGCGCGAGCACGAGGCCCGGCGCAGTGCCTCGGGCCTCCAGGCAGACGAGCACGTCCGTATCCCAGGCCCGCACCTGCCGCGCGATCGCCTCCACGCGACGGCCGCCGCCGGCGCGGATGTTCCAGCCGACGACGCGCATCGGGCGGCGCTTCGCCTACACCGTGCCGGCGTCGAACTCGATGATGCCGCGCGCGATCCCCAGGCGGAGGATGTCGGAGGCGCCGGCGGCGAGGCGCATGGAGCGGACGCGCCGGTAGAGCGACTCCAGCGGGTGGCCCTGGATCAGAGCCTGCCCGCCCACCAGTTGCAGCGCGCCATCCACCACGCGGCTCGCCACCTCCGTGCAGAAGACCTTCGCCGCGGCGCCCTCGTTCATCACGTCGACACCGGACTCCGCGAGGCGGGCGGTGCGGTAGAGCGTGGCGCGCGCCGCGTATGTCTCGATGCGCAGGTCGGCGTAGCGCAGCCGCACCCCTTCGCGGTCGCCGAGGCGGCCCCCGGCACGGTGGCCGCCGGTGATGTGCTTCGTCACGTAGTCGACCGTCCAGAGTGCGATGCCACATGCGGAGGCGGCCGAGCCCAGGCGCTCCTCGCCGATGTTCCCCATGGCGCGCGGCATGCCCTCGCCGATCTTGCCCAGCAGGTTCGTCATCGGCACGCGCACCGCGTCGAAGGAGAGTTCGACGTGCCCGCCGCCCTCCATGCTGCGGAAGGTGCGGTCCACGTTCACCCCCGGCAGGGCGCGATCGATCAGCAGCATCGCCGTGCCCGCGGGACCCTCGGCGCTCTCGTCCACGTTGACGAGCGTCGCGTAGAAGTCGGCCGTCGCGCCCCCGGTGACGAAGGACTTGCGGCCGGTCACGACCAGGTCGTCGCCATCACGCACCGCCCACGTCGGCTTTGCCGGCGCACCCGGGCCGCTGGGCTCCGTGAACGCGAAGGACCAGGTCTTCTCGCCGGCCAGCACTGGCTCGCGGTAGCGCGCGCTCAGGTCACCCTCCAGGCGGCGCAGGAGGCCGGGGTCGGGCCCGAAGACGAAGCGGGAGAGGGGCGTGTTACCTGCGGCCAGCGTCTCGCGCGCCACGGTCATCGCCAGTGGGCCCGCCTCAGTGCCGCCGAACTCGACCGGCTGCGTCATGCCGAAGAGCCCAAGCTCCTTCGAGCGCTCGCGCACGCGGCGGCGGATCTCCTCCGGAACCAGCCCTTCCTCCTCCAGGCCAGCCTCCAGCGGGCGCAGGTCAGTCTCGACGAACGTGCGGATGCGGTCGCGGAGCGCGACCAGGTCTGCGGACAGGGACTCAGG
>JAUXUW010000059.1 GCA_030684635.1 Dehalococcoidia bacterium | reverse complement strand
CCTGATCACCACCTGGACGAACGAGGTCCGCGACGAGCACGAACTGCTCGGCGCGCTCCTGGTCACCGCCCTCCGTGTGCCGATCATCCCGGAGCAGTACCTGCAGGGCGGCCTGGCGCAGGTGCGTCCGCTTCCGAGGATCAACGTGGCCCGCTTTGACGGCGCGGAGAGCAGCGAATTCTGGTCCTCCGTGGGCGGAAAACTGAAGGCTGCTCTGGACGTGGTGGTCAGCGCGAGCGTGGACGCCTCTGTCCTCCGGCCCGCCGGCCCGCCCACGCTGGGCGTGGACCTCACCTCACGCGTGCAGGGCACGGACGTGCCGAGCCGGCGCGTGCGGAACTTCGCGACCGTCGCGGAGTCGCGTGCCAGGGCACCCGAAGGCACCTCAGAGGGTGTTGGGGGGTCCGAATGATCCCCCCGGTTGGCACGGCCTGTGTCCCTTCCGCCCCTGCCGGGCCGAGCGGTCCGCGACGTACTGTCACGCTCGCCAGCAGTGCCAGGTGGAGCGTGATGTGTCGGGCGTACTTGTCGGTGAATTCGGTGCGGTCATGAGGCTCGGACTTCTCGAAGTCCTGGCCGACGCCCGCATCGAATGCGTCGGCGAGCGGTCGGCCCAGCCGGACCTCCTGTCGCGGGTGGAGGCGACGGCACCGGATGCGGTGCTGGTCGACTGGGATGACCGTCGAAGCGAGGCCGTGATGGCCTCCGTGCAGACGCGGCTCCCGACCGTGACCGTGATCGCCTGTTCCAGCGACCGCCTTGCGATGCGGGTGGTGCCGGGCCGGGTGGATCGGGTGGCATACGAATCTGAGTTGAGCACGAGTGGGCTCGTAGAGGCGGTACGGGCCGCTTCGGGCCGGTAAGGACAGGCAGGATGGCTGTTTACCAGGCACCCGGCGTATACGTCGAGGAAGTCGAAGGTGGCTCGCGGCCGATCCAGGGCGTGGCGACAGCCGTCGCTGCGTTCGTGGGCTTCACCGCGAAGGCGCCGGAAGGAAACCCGGACGACCCGACCGGGGTGCGCCCGACGCTGGTGACCAACTGGTCCCAGTTCGAGCGCCTGTACGGTGGCTTCGTGGAGGGTGCGGTCATGCCGCACGCTGTCTACGGCTACTTCGCCAACGGTGGCGGCCGCGCGTACATCGTGCGCGTCCCCCACACCGACGCGGACGGCAACAAGCTGCCGCTGGGCGCCGACGACCTGGTCGGCAACGAGGCGCTCCGGACCGGCATCGCCGGCCTGGCCGTGGCCGAAGATGTCACGATGGTGGCGGTCCCGGACCTCATCACCCTCGCCCGTGGGGACGACGGCTCCATCGACCAGGACACCTGGAAGGCCGTGCAGATTGCGCTGGTCGGTCACTGCGAGTCGCAGAAGGACCGCATGGCGATCCTGGACGCGCCTCCGGGCATGAACCCGCAGCAGTGCCTGGAGTGGCGGACCGCTTCGGGCTTCGACTCCATGTTCGCGGCGCTCTACTACCCGAACATCCGGATCTCGAACCCGCTGGCGAAGCCGAACAACGACCTGCCGAAGGTGATCACGATCCCGCCGAGCGGCCACCTGGCCGGCCTGTGGGCGCGCACGGACGCGGTCGGCGTGTGGAAGGCCCCGGCGAACGAGGTTGTGCGCGGCGCGCTGGACCTTGAGTACCAGATGACCACGGGCGAGCAGGAGATCCTGAACCCGGTCGGCATCAACGCCATCCGCTCCTTCGGTGTCCGCGGCATCCGCGTGTGGGGCGCCCGCACCACGTCCTCCGACCCGCTGTGGCGGTACTTGAACGTGCGGCGGCTCTTCAACTTCATCGAGGACTCGCTCCTCGGTGGCACGCAGTGGGTGGTCTTCGAGCCGAACGACGCGAACCTGTGGGCCCGTGCCCGCCGGACGGTCAACGGCTTCCTGCTGGGCCTGTGGCGCCAGGGCGCCATGGTCGGCGCCACGCCGGACGCGGGGTTCTACGTCAAGTGCGACGCAGAGACCAACCCGCGCGAGTCTGTGGACGAGGGCCGCGTGACGATCGAGATCGGCGTCGCGCCGGTCAAGCCAGCCGAGTTCGTGGTCATCCGGATCGCTCAGTGGGCCGGGCCGGGCGCTGAGTAGCCCGTACCCGCTCACGAACCAACCGGACGACTAGCAGAAGGATTGGACGACCATGCCTGACCTGCTCACTACCTCAGCCTTCTTCGTCGAGATCGACGGGGTGACGGTGGCCCAGTTCAAAGAGGCCACCGGGATCAACTCCGAGACGAACATCATCGAGTACAAGGAATCCACCGCCGCGGGGAAGATGATCATCCGCAAGGTGCCGGGCGCCAAGAAGTGGTCCGACATCGTCCTCAAGCGGCGCGTGGACGACAGCCTGGCCCTCTGGGAGTGGCGTCAGCAGGTGCTCGATGGCGACATCGACACGGCCCGGCGCAACGGCTCCCTGGTCATCTACGACTCCATGGGCGCCGAGGTGGCGCGGTGGAACTTCGAGAATGGCTGGCCGAGCAACTGGAAGGGTTCCGACCTGAACGCCGGCTCGGACGAGATCGCCGTCGAAGAGGTGACGATCTCGCATGAAGGGCTGGTCCGCGCATGACCCTGCAGACGGAGTTCCCGTTCACGTTGCCGCGCGGCTACGTCGACGACTCCGGCTCGCTGCATCGCGAAGGCGTCATGCGGCTGGCCACCGCACGCGACGAAATCGAGCCGCTGCGTGACGCGCGGGTCAAGGAGAACGAGGCGTACCTCACGGTGATCGTGCTGTCCCGCACGATCGTCAAGCTGGGGACGCTCTCGCAGGTCACCCCGAAGACGATCGAGGGCCTGTTCTCCTCCGACCTGGCGTACCTGCAGGACTTCTACACCCGCATCAACTTCGGTGGTGCGGCGGAGCAGGCTGCCGTCCTGGACCAGGGGGTGTCATTCCCTTTGGCCGGAGGGTCAGCCGTCGCCTGATGGTCTACCCGGTGGAGGACACGTGGGACGAGGTCACGTACCTCGCCTACCACCTCCACTGGGACATCGACCGTCTGGTGGACCTGGAGCACGACGACCGGCTGATGCTGGTCCAGAAGGTTGCTGACTTGAACCGCCGAGCGTGGGAGGGGGTGAAGCAACTTGGCTGACCACCCCCCCTTCGCCGGCGTCTTCAAGTTGACCATGGACGGCATGGAAGTCGGCTCCTTCACGGAGGTCTCCGGCCTGGAGGTTGAAATCCAGGTCGAGGAGATCCCCGAAGGCGGCCAGAACGAGTACATCCACCGGGTCCCCGGCCGCATGAAGTGGCCGAACCTGGTGCTGAAGCGCGGCGTGACCACCAACGACGGGCTGCAGAACTGGCTGCGCACCTCCTCCGGCGAGAAGTTCGCCGGGGAGGGCAACGTGGTCCCGCGACTGACCGTGGCGCTGTCCATGGTGGACGGCATGGGCACCGTGCTCCGCGAGTGGACGTTCTACGACGCGTTCCCCGTGAAGTGGCGCGGCCCCCGCTTCTCCGCAAGTTCCAACGACGTCGCGACCGAGGAACTGGAAATCGTGCACCATGGTTTCCGCGTCCTCGTCTGACGCCGGCGGCGCGACCGGGCGGGCCTCCTACCCGCCGCTCCCGCGCGCGCTGACGCCGCTACCGGGTCATGGCGTGCGCCGCTCCGCGCTGTTCCCGCGCATCCGCCCACTGGCCCGAGCCTCCGGCGCGCTGTGGCGCAGCCTGCTCTCTCCCGACCACGCGGACGGTACCGGCCACATGGGGGGCGAGGTGGTGCGCCCGTTCTACCGCTTCCGCCGCCGCTTCCCGGTGGCGATGACGCGCATTTCCTCGCTCCGGCCGCTGGGCTCCGGCTCCGCGCCGGCCCTGGGCCCGACCGCGAACACCGAGGCGACCCGGGGGAGCGCCCCCGCCACGCGCCCGGACACTCATTTCGGGACCACGTCCTCCGCGATGCGGGCGGCCGCGCCGCCCGGCGCGATCGACCCGATGGGTGCGGGGGCGCCCGCGCGCTCCTCGTCGCCGTCCAGTTCGTCGTCGTCCTCGGCCGTGTCGGTGTCGCGGAGCATGCCGTCGGCCGCGCGTTCCGGCTCGCGGGCGTCGAGCACGTCAGGGACACGCGCTTCGGGCTCGCCAGGGACGCCGCCGGTCGCGCGTCGCAGCGTGGAGGAGGTCCGCCCGGGCGCTCCCTCGCCGGCGGCACCATCCGCGCCGCC
>JAUXUW010000017.1 GCA_030684635.1 Dehalococcoidia bacterium | reverse complement strand
GCAAGCGCGACATGCCGCTCTCGACGCTGATCGGCGTCGCGGGTGCGCTCAACGTCTCGCTGGGCGACCTCCTCGACCTCCCGGAGGTCATCGTCGTCCGGGACTCGCTCTTGGGCCGCGCGGTGGAGCAGCTCCAGACCCGTGTTCCGGTGGGCGCCGCCGAGGCTGCCTTCTAGGCCACCGGGTACCGACGCCTGACGAGTGAAACGGCCCCCGCAGCGATGCGGGGGCCGTTCTTTGTCCGGCCTGTCCGGTGGAACGCTCGCCGCTCGCTCCCGCGCGTATACTCAGCCCGTAATTGCGGAGGGGGCTCACTTTGGCGAACGACCGACCGTCCACCCTCGGAGCGCTGAAGGCGTCCGGCATTCAGGTCCTGCCTGTGCGGGAAGAGATGCGGAAGAACCTCATCGCGAAGATCCGGAGTGGCGAAGAGATCTTCCCGGGCATCGTCGGCTACGAGGAGACGGTGACCCCGCAGCTGCAGAACGCGATCCTCTCCGGGCAGGACATCATCCTGCTGGGGGAACGTGGCCAGGCGAAGTCGCGCATCATCCGCGCGCTCACCTCGCTCCTGGACGAATGGACGCCGGTGCTCGCGGGCTGCGAGATCCCGGAGGATCCGTACCACCCGATCACCTCCGCCGGAAAGGCGCTGGTTGCTGACCTCGGCGATGCCGCGCCGATCTCGTGGATGCACCGCTCCGAGCGCTACGGCGAGAAACTCGCCACGCCGGATATCACGATCGCGGACCTCATCGGCGAGATCGACCCGATCAAGGTGGCGGAGGGCCGCTACCTCTCGGACGAACTGACGATCCACTACGGCCTGATCCCGCGGACGAACCGCGGCATCTTCGCGCTGAACGAACTCCCTGACCTACAGGAGCGCATCCAGGTGGGCCTCCTCAACGTCATGGAGGAGCGCGACGTCCAGATCCGCGGCCACAAGGTGCGCCTGCCGCTGGACGTGGTGGTCGTCGCGACCGCCAACCCGGAGGACTACACCAACCGCGGCCGCATCATCACGCCGCTGAAGGACCGCTACGGCTCCCAGATCCGCACGCACTACCCGCGGAACATCGAGAACGAGATCGCGATCATGGAGGCGGAGACCACCCACCTCCGCACCGACGAGTTCGAGATCGTGGTCCCCGAGTACATGAAGGAGATCGTCGCGGAGATCTCCCGCCTGGCCCGCCGCTCGCCGGACGTCAGCCAGCGCTCCGGTGTCTCCGTCCGCGCTTCCGTCGCGAACTACGAGGCGATGCTGGCGAACGCGATGCGCCGCGCCATCCGCCTGGGCGACAAGGTCGTGGTGCCGCGCATCTCCGACCTCCCGTTCGTCATCCCCGCTCTGCAGGGCAAGGTGGAGTTCGAGACCGTGGAGGATGGTAAGGACGAGCAGATCCTGGACCGCCTGATCCAGGGGGCCATTGTTTCCACGTTCAACCGCTCCCTGGGTGACGTGGACGCAGAGCGCGTGGTGGAGGCGTTCAAGACCGGCCGCTCCGTTGAGACGGGCGAGGCGATGCCGGCGGCGAACTACACGCGGCTCCTGCGCGACATGGACGTGCTGGCGGAGGT
>JAUXUW010000012.1 GCA_030684635.1 Dehalococcoidia bacterium | reverse complement strand
CTCGACAGCCGCTCCGCGATCGAGTCCGTGCTGCGGGAGGCGGAGTCCACCGGCCGGGTGCGGGTGCTGCCCATCGGCTGCATCACCGTGGGCCGCAAGGGCCAGGAACTGGCGCCGCAGGGCGAACTGGTAGAGGCGGGCGCGGTCGCAATCTCGGACGATGGCGACGCCGTCGCCGACCCGAGCCTGATGCGCCATGCCCTCGCCTACTCGACACGCTTCGGCCTCCCCGTCGCGCAGCACTGCGAGGACCCGAGCCTGGTCCGCGACGGACAGATGCACGAGGGCTGGGTTGCGACCCGCCTCGGCCTGCGCGGCCGTCCGGCAAGCGCGGAGGAGACGATGGTCGCGCGGGACATCGCGCTGGCCGAACTCTCCGGCGCGCATTTGCACATCTGCCACATCTCGACGGCCGGCTCGGTCGCCCTCGTCGCCGCCGCCCGCGCGCGGGGTGCGCGCGTGACGGCGGAGGTCACCCCTCACCACCTGACTCTGACGCACGAGGAGGTCGCGTTCGCGGAGGACTACCGGAGCATCCGCTACAACACCAACGCGAAGGTGAACCCGCCGCTGCGCGAAGAGGCCGACCTGGTCGCCCTTGGTGAGGCACTCCGCGACGGCATCATCGACGCGATTGCGACCGACCACGCCCCGCACGCCACCAGCGACAAAGAGATCGAGTTCAACCTGGCGTCGCCGGGCCTCACGATGCTGGAGACCGCGTTCGGCCTCAGCATGCGACTGGTGCACGATGGTGTGCTGACGCTGCCGGTGCTGATCGAGCGGATGACGATCGGCCCTGTGCGGGCCTGGCGGCTGGACGAGCGACCCGGCCTCGCCGGCCTCGGGTCGCTGGCGCCCGGTGCGCCGGCGGACGTGGTGATCCTGGACCCGAACGCGGAATGGCCCGTGGAGCCGGAGCGGTTCGCCTCCAAGGGCAAGAACACCCCCCTCGGCGGGCGGACGCTGCGGGGGCGCGTGCTGGCCACCGTGTACGGCGGCCAGCTCGTGTACGAGACCGACCGCGTGGGCGCCTACTAACGCCGGCGCTTCCGAGGGAACGAGACGGACTGAAAGGGACCGCGTGAGCCTGCTGCACACCACCGAGCGACCGCCTGCGCTGCTCGTCCTTGCAGATGGACGGGTGTTCCCGGGCGTGGGCGTGGGCGCCGATGTCCGCACGAACGGCGAGGTGGTCTTTACCACCTCGATGACCGGCTACCAGGAGGCCCTCACCGACCCATCCTTCCGCGGCCAGATCCTGACGATGACGTTTCCCCTGCAGGGGAACTACGGCACGAACGCCTCGATGGAGGAGAGCGGCGAGATACAGGTCCGCGGTTTCGTGGTGCGCGAGATGACCGACCTGCCCTCTCACTGGCGCTCCACCGAGACCCTCCACGCCTACCTCGCCGCGCGCGGTATCACCGGCATCGCGGAGGTCGACACGCGCGCCCTCACCCGGCACCTGCGCTCACGTGGCGTTGTCATGGGCACCATTACCCGGGACGAGACCGCCGAGGAGGCGCTTGCGCGGCTGCACGCGGCGCCGGACTACGCGACATTGGATTATGTCGCTGAGGTCTCCACGGCCACAGCCTACGACTTCACCGACTCCGTCCACCCCCTCGGCCCGCAGCCGGACGGCGGGACACCCCCCCACGTGGTGGTGGTGGACCTGGGCGTGAAGCGGAACATTATGCGCATCCTGCGGGCCCGGGGCTGCACCGTGACCGCGGTGCCCCACCTGACGGACGCGGAGACGATCCTCTCGCTGAAGCCGGACGGCGTGCTGCTCTCCCCCGGCCCGGGCGACCCGATGCTCCTGGACCACGTCACGACTACCGCTCGAGGCCTGATCGGCCGCACGCCCATCCTCGGCATCTGCCTCGGGCACCAGGTGATCGGGCGGGTGCTGGGCGCGGATACATACAAATTGAAGTTCGGGCACCGAGGGGCGAACCACCCGGTACGTGACGAGATCACCGGGAAGGTCTACATCACTTCTCAGAACCACGGCTTCGCCGTGGATGGCGATCGGCTGAGCGCCGACGCGCGGGTGACCCAGCGCCACCTGAACGACGGCACGGTCGAG
>JAUXUW010000004.1 GCA_030684635.1 Dehalococcoidia bacterium | reverse complement strand
GCCTTCGCGAAGGCCTCCGCCGCGGCCTGCACGCCCTCCGGCCAGCCGATGGTCTGCGCCGCACGCTTCGCCTGCGTAACCTTCGCGGCCCACGCCTTGTCGATCGCGGGATCCGCGCCGTTGAGCGCGTCGTTGATGCCGTGGAATCCCACGCCGTCGATCATTGCGATCGCGGCCAGGAACGCGCCGTTCGAGTGCGCGGAACCGCGCATACCGCTGAGCGCGCCGAAGCCGCGCGTGGCCAGCGTCGCCTGCGCCTTGTTTGCCGCGACTGCCGCCTCGGCAGCGGCCGTCTCGTCGTCCGCCTCAAGCGCGGCTTCAAAGGCCGTCGCCGCCGTGATAAACGCATTGGCGGCAGCCTGGGACTCACCCGGCCACAGCACGGCCTGCGCCGCCACGCGCGCGTTGGCGGTAGCGCCCACCCAGCCCGCGTTGATCTCGGGCGCCGTGCCCGTCAGCGCCGCCTCCATCGCCGGGAAGTCCGCGCGGCCGATCAGCGCGAGCGCCGCCAGGGTCGCCCCGCCGCCGGGCGTGGAACCCGGCGCATCGGCGATCAGGTGATAGGCCTCGTGGCTCAGATCGTGCTGGGTCTCGTGGCCCGCGACGGCCAGCGGGGCGGCACCGGCGGCGTCATCAGCCTCCAGGGCGGCCTCCAGCGCGGTCGCCGCCTCGATGAAGGCGTGCGCGGCGTCGGCAGCCCCGGGGGCCCAGACGACCGCCTGCGCGGCGATGCGCGCCTGCTGCGCGCGGCCCAGCCATGCGGCGTCGACCGCGGGCGCCTCGCCATTGAGCGCCTCGTCCATGCCGTGGAACCCGGCGGCGTCGATCAGCAGCAGTGCGGCGAGCATGTCTCCCGTGTCGGGGGCTGCGGCTTCGTGCGCCACCTCGGTCGGCGTGACCGCGGCGGCAATGGTTGGGACCGTTGCCGCCGCGGTAGCGGTGGCGTCGGCTTCAGAGTCAGCGGTACAGGCGGTGGCGGTGAGGGCCACCAGCAGCAGACCGCCTGCAGCGGTCACCAGGGTACGTCGCACGGATGTACCTCCAGAACTGGCATCAGAGATGAACGGCAGGGGGTCGGAACGCCTCAGGCCGCGCGCGGGGGCGGCGAGGCGGGGACGGGCGCGAGCCCGGCCGGGATCCGCTCGACCAGGGCGACCAGCATCAGCGCCAACGCGGCGGCAATCAGCACCGAGGCGAGAGCCGGGGGGGCCACGCTTGCCGCGCCGCCAGCGGCCTGGTCAGAACAGCCCGACACGTCCGTGTGGCAGTGCGCCGCATGGTCCGACGAGGCCGAGTGCGTGTGCATGGCGGCCGGCGCCAGCCCCAGCGGGGCGGCGAGGGTAGTCCAGTGCCCGAAGAAGGTGAGCCCCGGTATCCAGGCGATGACGAGCACGAGCGCCCACTGCTGAAGGTGGCGCGGTCCCACGATGCCGGTGTTGCGCACAAACGTCACAGGGCGTCCCAGGGGGTTCGCCGCTGAGCATAGGTACGTGCACGTTGAAGAACAACGGAAGCGGGAGGCCGGGGATCGGGCTGGTGGCGGCGATGGCCGCCACCAGCCCTGTCGCTTCCCGGAAGGCTAGTGAGCGGCCACCTTGCCGCCGATGGCGGCGTAGGCGATCTCACTGAACTTGTGCTGGGCCTCGTGGGCCGCAGCAGCCGCTTCGCCGGCCTTCGCCAGGTCCGGCTCCTTCGCGGTGAGCTGGGCCTCCAGCGCGGAAATCGTCTTCGAGAAGGCGTCAGCAGCGGTCTGGACTTCCGCGGACCAGCGGATCGTCTGGATCGCACGCTTCGCCGTCGTCACGCGACCAGCCCAGGCGGCCTGGATTTCCGGCTTGTCGCCGTTCAACGCCTCGTCGATGCCGTGGAACGCGGCGATGTCCACCGCCGCCAATGCAGCCAGCGCCGCACCGTTCGAGTCCGCCGTCTGGCGCATGCCGGTCAGTGCGCCGTACCCGCGCGTCGCCAGCGTGCCACGAGCCTTGTTGGCAGCAACGGCTGCCTCCTTGGCGGCAGCCACGTCGTTCGCCTTCACGGCGGCCTCAAGGGTGACGGCCGCCTTCACGAAGGCGTCCGCCGCAGCCTGCGACTCGCCCGGCCAGACCAGCGCGAGCGCGGCCACACGGGCGTTAGCGACGCGGCCCTCCCAAGCAGGGTTGATCTCGGCACCGTCGGCCGCCAGCGCGGTCTCGATCGAGCCCAGCCCGGCGAGGTTGATCACGCCCAGCGCACCCAGCGTGGCGCCGGCGCCCCCGCTGGAACCAGCCATGCCCGCGACGGCCGCGTAGGTGGCCTGGCTGAGCGCCGCCTGGGCCTCAGACGCCGCCTTCGCGAGCGGGGCCGCCTTCGCAGCGTCGTCCGCCTTCAGCCCCGCGGCGAGGGCGTCCGCGGCCTTCACGAACCCGTCCACGGCAGCCTTCATCGAGTCAGGCCACACCACGGCCTGTGCGGCGAGGCTGGCGCGCTCGACCTTACCGAGCCACGCGGCGGCGATCTCCGGCTTGTCGCCATTCAGGTTTGAGTTGATCGCTGCGAACCCGGCCCCATCGATCTGGGTCAAAGCGCCGAGCATGTCCCCGGCGTCCGGAGCCGGAGCGGGCTCAGGCGTAGCAGTCGCCGCCTCGGTCGCCGCGGCGGTTGCCGCAGCGGTTGCCGCAGCGGTGGGTGTGGCAGTCTCCTCATCCGAGGAACAGCCAGTGACGGTGAGGGCGAGCAGTGCGAGCCCCCCCACCCCAGCCAAGATAGAACGGCGCAAGGATGAGCCTCCCGTGCAATCGCATCTGTGATGCGAACAAATGATGGCTCAGCGTACTCGTGCCTGCGGAGAGTGCAATATGATGGTTCTGTTAAGGATTCAGCATGGACGAGCCAACCGGGGTCATCGGGCTGGGGAGGCTCGGCCATGCGCTCGCCGGAGCTCTCGCGACCTCCGGCACGCCGGTGCTCGTCGCCTCCCGACGCCCGATCGCGGACGCGTCGCGGGATGTCGCCGGCATCGAGTTCGTCACCGCCGAGGCGCTCCTGACCCGATGCGAGACGGTCTTCCTCGCCGTCCCGGATCGCGCCGTCCCGGAGGTCGCCGCCAGCCTGCCGTGGCGCCCAGGCCAGGCCGCCGTACACCACAGCGGTGCGCTCGGCCTCGACGCTCTCGCCGCCGCGACGGCCCGAGGCGCCGTGGCGGGCTGCCTGCACCCGCTGCAGACCTTCCCGGCCGGCGTGCATCCACAGGAGGCCCTCGCGCTCTTCGCTGGCATCGTGTGCGGCGTGGAGGCGCCTGAGCCGCTGGGGAGCCGCCTGGAGGCGCTGGCGGCCCGCCTGGGCACCCGGACGGTGCGGCTGGAGGGCGTGGACCGCGCTCTGTACCACGCGGCAGCCGTCCTCGCCTCGAACGATGTGGTGGCGCTGATGGCTGCCGCCGCGCGGACGTGGGCGCTCGCCGGGCTCCCGGCCGAGACGGGCCGCGAGGCACTTGCGCCGCTGCTCCTCGCCTCGGCGCGGAACGTCGGGGCACTGCCGCTGGAGCGCGCGCTCACCGGGCCGATCGCGCGCGGCGACGTGGCGACGGTCGAGCGGCACCTGGCAGCGCTGAGGGCGGCACCCGACCTGGCCGTGCTCTACCGGGCGCTGGCTGCGGAACTGCTCGCGCTCGACCTCGGGCACCCCGCCGAGGTGAGTGAGGCGCTCCGCCGCGCGCTGGGCGAGGGCACCGAAGCACGCTAGGCGATGGTCACCGTCCGGCCGGTGAGGGAGGACTCCCGCACGGCGTCCAGCACCTGCTGGCACTTCAGCCCATCCTCGAAGTTCGGGGAGGGCGACCGTCCTTCGCGGATCCCGGCCTCAAAGTCGCGCACGAGCAGCCGGAAGGAGACGAGGCGCGGGTCGCGGTCGTCCTCGAACGGCCGGAAGCGCGCCGGCATCTCCACCGGCGCGAGGGAGCGGTCGGTCGACTTCCCGAGGAGGACGACGCCGTCCGGCTCCGGGTTCGCGCCGCGCTGCGTGGCGACGAGCATCCCGTCCGAGCCGGCGACGGTGATCCTCACCCCCTGCGATGGGGCGACGGCGGAGGAGGCGACCATGGTCGCGACCACGCCGTTCGTGAAGGTAAGCGTGAAGGAGAAGGTGTCGTCCGTGTCCGCCTGGACGACCTGGCCGGACTCACGGTCGAGCCGTTCCGGGCGCAGCGTCTTCAGCGTCCCGGACACCGTCGCCACGTCGCCAAACCAGTGGCGCAGCCCGTCGATGTAGTGCGAGCCGAGCGCGCCCAGGAACCCGCCGCCCTCGGCAGCACGGCTGCCCCAGGTCACCGGCGGCGGGGCGTCCGGTGCAGCGCGGCCCAGCAGTAGTTCCGCCGAGACGACCTGGGGGGTACCGATCGCGCCCTGGTCCAGCAACTCGCGCATCTGCGCACGCTGCGGCGCGTGGCGGAACTCGTGCGCCACCATCGCGGTGAGCCCGCGCTCCTTCGCCAGCGCAGCCATCGAGGCGGCCTCGGCCGCGCTGAGGGCGAACGGCTTTTCGCAGAGGACGTGCTTCCCGGCGTTCAGGCCCGCGCTCACGATCTCGAGGTGCGCGGCGGGCGGGGTGGAAACGGCCACGGCGTCCAGGTCGTCCCGGACGACCAGCGCGCGCCAGTCGGTCATGGCGTCTGCCACGCCCAGGTCGCCGGCGGCCTTCTTCACACGATCCTCGCGGCGGCTGGAGATGGCACGCACCTCCCAGCCCTCCGACTGGAACGCCGGCACGTGCACTGTCGCCCCGAACCCGACGCCCACGACCCCGACCCGCAGCGGCTGATTCGCCATGACACCCTCCGAGGCTCCCCGGCGGACCTCCGCGGGCCGCGCCGCGGGAGGATACCCCGCCGGGGCTGACCCCGCCGGTCGCGGATGGTGGCGTGCAGGCGAGGCCGGAGCGGGGTAGTCTGCGGGCCGCGACCGGGAAGGACCTCACTATGCCCATGATCCTCGGAGTGACCGGCTCCATTGCCACCGGCAAGAGCGGCCTCTGCACCTACCTCGTGGAGACGCGTGGCGTCACCCACGGCGACGCG
>JAUXUW010000317.1 GCA_030684635.1 Dehalococcoidia bacterium | reverse complement strand
GGCCCGGATCGGCGGCGCCATGGCATTTGCCGAAGGTGTGGCCGCCGGCCACCAGTGCCACGGTCTCTTCGTCATTCATCGCCATGCGGGCAAAGGTCTCGCGGATGTCGCGCGCCGAGGCGACCGGATCCGGCTTGCCATTGGGCCCTTCAGGGTTGACGTAGATGAGACCCATCTGCACCGCGCCGAGCGGGTTCTCGAGCGCGCGATCGCCGCTGTAGCGCTTGTCGCCCAGCCACTCGGACTCGGGTCCCCAGTAGATGTCTTCTTCGGGCTCCCAGATGTCCACGCGTCCCCCGGCGAAACCAAGGGTCTTGAAGCCCATCGACTCGAGCGCGACGTTGCCGGCCAGGATCATCAGATCAGCCCAGGAGATCTTGCGGCCATACTTTTGCTTGACCGGCCACAGCAGGCGGCGCGCCTTGTCCAGGTTCGCGTTGTCCGGCCAGCTGTTGAGGGGTGCGAAGCGCTGCGAGCCTGAGCCCGCGCCGCCGCGCCCGTCCTGGATGCGGTACGTCCCCGCGCTGTGCCACGCCATCCGGATGAAGAGCGGCCCGTAGTGCCCCCAGTCGGCGGGCCACCAGTCCTGCGAGGTCGTCATCACCGCGACGATGTCCCGCTTGAGGGCATCGAGGTCGAGCGTCTTGAACTCGGCGGCGTAGTCGAACGCCTCGCCCATCGGATCGCCCGCGGGCGGGTTCTGGTGCAGGATCCTCAGGTTGAGCTGGTCCGGCCACCAGTCCTGGTTCGACCGACCCCGAGTTCCGCCTGCCATCGGCTGCCCGCCTTCACTGACCATGCGTGCTTCTCCTGTGCTTACCGTGTCGTCCGAGGCCGCACATCAACGTGTTGCGGAGCGCGCCCCGGGCCTCGAGCGCACGCGACGCGGCAGCGCCGATGCCGGCGTGACGTGGTGCCGCGTGGCGTGCGAGCCGATCGATTCGAGTCTGGCACGCGCCCCGCGTGCACGGCAACCTGCAGCCGGCGCGCGCCCCCCGCCGCCGAGGCGACTAGACACCACGCCCGGCGACTCAGAAACTCAGAGGCCGTGGCAGGGTAGCTCAGTGGTAGAGCAGCGGACTCATAAGCCGTTGGTCGGGGGTTCAAATCCCCCCCCTGCTACCACGTCGACACAACCCAGAAGGGCGTCCTCGCGGGCGCCCTTCTGGTTGGCGCGAGAGGGAAGCCGAGAAGGGGAAGGTCGTGCTTTATGCGCGCGCCGCTCAATCGAGAGTGGCTTCGCCCCGCTCAGTCGCCAGCGCTTCGAACATCTCCTGAATCTCGGAGTCCGTCATATCCCGCTGACGTGTTGCTTCCCGCACCTCCTCAAAGTCGACTGCGTCTTCATCCTCATCCTTGGATTCCGGTTCGTTCGCATCCTCATCATGGCCCTCTTCGGCTTCCTCGAGTTCCCGCGTTCGCTGCTCTAGCCTCTCCTCCAACGTGGCGACGTCCACGTCCAAGGCCTTTGCTACCTTCACAATCTCGTAGGACACCTGACTGAGCCAATCCACATCGGTAAGGTCATGTAGTAGGAAATCCTCCTCATCGAGGAGGAACGATCTGAACTCGTCCGCCCAATTCGTGAGCGGCGTCTCGAAAAACAGTTCGGGTCTGGCCTCGCTCAACCGAACAAGGCGGTCGAAGTCCTCAGTCGAGGCAAGGCCCGCAGATATGAACTGGAAGGCACCCCGCTCGATGTCCTCCGCCGCAACGGGCAGGATCCCGAGTGTGCGGTACCGGCGTAGGAAGTCGAGAGCGGCATCTCGATCGCCCCGACCAGCGCTCCACATGGCCATCCGTGCCTGAAGGGCGCTTCTTGCAAGCACCGTCAGGGCGGCGCTGTTGTGCTCTGCCGCGAGTTGACAGAGAAACATCGTGCGATCCTCGAACCGTATTGGGCGATGCTCGCGCACCACTGGTCCGTTCTCGTAGCGGATTTGCCGGGTGAGGACGCTCTCGCTGGAAATCAGGTCTGACGCGCGACGCGCAATGTCGGCATTCGGGATCGCGGCCTCCACTTCGTCGTGGAGAATCTCGCACTGCTCGAAGAACACAGCTCTGGCCAACACCCTCCGCGCTTCCTCAACATTTCCGCGGAGGTATCCGCGGAGGTAGTCCAGAACGGATGGGTCGTGCGCCGTCACGATCCGACCCGATCCCTTGCCATCGTCTCGGGCCGGAGCGATTTCGATGAACGTCCCCTCCAGCGTCCGGAGGGCCCGTTGAAACTCCATCGTGTCGAACTTCTCAGCGAGAAGGCTCTCGGTCACTCGTCGGACATCATCCAGGAAGACATCGTTGGGGAGTGATGCAATCGCGAGGAGCAGGGCGCGAGCGTCGGAACCCAAAGTCTCGTGCACATGTCCCCAAAGGCGCGTGGGATTATCGAGAGTCTCAAGAAAGACCTTCGGGAAGTCCTCCGCTGAGGTTCCGCGCAGACGCCGCGCCTCCGTCATGTGTTCCACCAGGCGCGGACTGTAGTTCCTGTGCCGGATGATCTTCCAGTGACTCCCGGTCTCAATCAGTCGCCGGATACTCTCGGCTGGGATATCCGAGAAGAACAGATGGTTGTAAAGGATGCGTGCACGGATTGAGGTCGTGTAGTCCGAGAGGGAGATGATGCACTTCGCGTCGAGCAGCGAGGACTGAGCGATTCGCTCAAATCGAGTCTGTGCCTCCCGCAAAATGTACTCGCGTGTCGTAAGCACCATCTTCTTGTTGTCCGACCTGACCACTCGCTCGATGAACGCGGACAGCCTGTTGTCTTCGTTCTTGTTGAGACGGAGTTCTCCGTACGAGATCGCGCCGAGAAAGTCGTCGTAGTAGAAGAGTTGCTTACGTCCCTCCCTCCAGAGGCGATTCCCCTCGTTGATGTCATCCGAGACAGCGACCGGCTCGTAGCCCAGCGCCTGATATCCGGCCAGCAGGATCTCGGCCAGCATCGTCTTCCCGATACCCGGTGTCCCAGAGATCACGCACACCCCAAACTCATCCAGAACGCGGCTCGCCCGATCGAAACTCGGGTTCGGCACCCAGAGGCGGATCTGCCGCGAAAGGCGTTCGGTGACACCAGCCGTCGCCTGCACGACATCCGCGTGCGTAACGGCGTCCAACACTTCAGTGCTCGTCAGCCACAACTTGAGATGCTTCCGCACAACGTCGTCGTGCTTCCGGAGCAGGCTCTCGATGTCGTCGGGGCCGTAGATGTCGGCCGGTGAATCGAGCCACGGTTGGAGGACCTTCAAGATCTCCTCTTTGCGGCCGGGCGTCATCCGCACCGTGGTCGCGAGGAGATAGCGACTTGGGTTCAGTCGCTCGACCTTCGGCCTCTCAACCTTGCGAAGTTCTCGGAGAAGCCTTGGGAAGGAGTCCGCATTCCACTGTTTGCATTGGGCGATGACTGCATTGTCATCTGCCCCGAGATACCGCAGGTCGATGCCCCGATCCCTTCCTCTAGTGAAACGTTCAAAACGAACTCCGAGTTCAGCGGACAGGAGGTCACCGATGACCTCTTCGAACTCAACATCGGTGATTTCCAGGAGGCGGTAGGTTTTCGGCACAATGCCCCCGCGGGAAGCGGACTCGCAGCCCGCGAGCCTGTCCCGGTCTCCCGGGGTGGTTGGATGGAGACGACATCATGCCGCTTCGGTAAAGGCACGGCGAGCCAAGCCGGCACCGCAAGCGCTGCCTGCTGACTGGCCCCATAGCGGCCGGCGCGTCATTCCTCCGGGATCGGCATCCGGTCGACGAGCGACCGCCACACCCGCACACCGCCCCACCCCCCGACACCCCCTTCTCCGAGTCGATACGCTCGTACGGAGAAGGTGAGGTGGACGCGTGACCCTCGATGCTGCCGGTGGCTCTCGTCTGCGTGCGTTCAACCTGGCCGCGGGCGTCGTCCACGCCCTGCAGGGGGCGGCGATCCTGGCGCTGGCGACCGACTTCACCCTGCCGGTCACCGGCACGTTCATGGAGGGCCCGCCCGGCACCCCCGCCGGCGACCCGGTGGTCCTCGCCGACGTCCCGTTCGCCCTCGGGATTGCGGCGTTCCTCTTCATGTCCGCGATCGCGCACTGGGTGATCGCGGCGCCCGGCGTCTACGGCTGGTACCGCGCCAACCTCGAGCGGTCACGCAACTACGCGCGCTGGATCGAATACTCCTTCAGCGCCACGTTGATGATGGTGCTGATCGCGATGCTGACCGGCATCAGCGATGTCGCCGCGCTGGGCGCGATCGCCGGCGTCAACGCCTCGATGATCCTGTTCGGCCTGCTGATGGAGCATTACGAGCGTCCCGGTCGGCCGGGCTGGCTCCCGTTCTGGTTCGGCTCGCTGGCCGGGGCCGTGCCGTGGCTGGTGATCGGGGTCTACCTCTGGTCGCCGCAGGTGGCCGCCACCCCGCCCGGCTTCGTGGTGGGGATCTACGTCTCGCTCTTCGTCTTCTTCAACGCCTTCGCCCTGAACATGTGGCTGCAGTACCGGCAGGTGGGGCCGTGGCGCGACTACCTCTTCGGTGAGCGCGCCTACATCGTGCTGAGCCTGACGGCGAAGTCCGCGCTCGCCTGGCAGGTCTTCGCGGGGACCCTCGCGCCGGCCTGACGCACACCGATCCCTGGGTGCCGCGCGGGGCGCGTCGCCCCGCTAGCCCAGCGAGATCTCCCGCAGGTCGGGCGGGACGACGAGGCGGGCGCCGGTCAGCGCCTGCACCTCCTCGACGCTCCAGCCGGGGGCGATCTCGCGGAGGACGACCCGCCCCGCCTCGATGTCCATGACGGCGACGTCCGTGACGATGCGGTCGACGCACGCCACCGCCGTCAGCGGCATCGTGCAGCGCTCCACCACCTTCGGCTCTCCCTCGCGAGTGGTGTGGTACATCATCACGACCGTCCGCTTCGCGCAGGTGGCGAGGTCCGGCGCCCCGCCGAGGTTCCCGGCGATCTTGCCCGGGACGTGCGTGTTGGCGAGATTGCCGGCGGCGTCCACCTGCAGCCCGCCGAGCACGGTGATGTCGATGTGGCCGCCTCGGACGATCGCAAACGACTCGTCGTGGCTCAGGAACGTCATCCCCGGCGCGGCCAGCACCGGCCGGTTGCCGACGATGAACACGTACGGGTCGACCTCCGAGCGATCCTGAGCGAGCCGGCCGTTACCGAGCAGGCCATGCTCCGAGTGCAGGATCACCTCGCGCCCCTCCGGCACGTACGAGGCGCAGGTGAGCGGCAGGCCGATGCCGAGGTTCACGACGGCGCCGTCCTGGAACTCGCGCGCCACCACCATCGCCATCACGGACAGGTCCAGGCGCTCAGGCATCGCGTCGCCTCGCTTCGGTGGGTGCGCTCAGCATGGCGTGTCCCATGACGGGATCGGGGTGGACGGCCGCACGACCACGCGCTGCACGTAGACGCCGGGCGTGTGGATCGCCTCGGGCCCGAGCTCACCGAGGGGCACGACCTCCTCCACCTCGGCGATGGTGACGCGGGCGGCGCCGGCCATCGTCTGGTTGAAGGTGCGGGGGCCGCGGAAGACGAGGTTGCCGAGGCGGTCCGCCCGGTAGGCGCGGACCAGCGCGAAGTCGGCGGGCAGCGCCGTCTCCATGACGTGCGGCACGCCACCGAAGTCGCGCACCTCTTTGCCCTCGGCGGTGGCGGTGCCGGGCCCCACCGGCGTGTAGAAGGCGGCGATGCCGGCCTTCGCGGCGCGGATGCGCTCCGCGAGCGAGCCCTGGCCGATCAACTCGAGTTCCACCTCGCCGCGCTCCAGGGCGCGCTCGAACGGCCACACCGTCTCGTGGCCGGTGCCGGCGGGAAAACTCGTGATCAACTTCCGCATCCGGCCGAGGTCGGCCAGCAGCCCCAGGTCCCAGTAGTCCACGGGCCAGTCCACGAGCGGCGCCATCTGCGCCCGCAGCCGCGCCGCGATCTCCATGCCCGTCCCCGCCGAGGTGGATGCGAACGTCAGCCCGGACGCGCCCTGCCGCGCAAGCGCGGCGATCAGGTAGGAGGGCATGTTGAAGGGCGAGGCGAAGCCGCCGCAGTGGATCATCGCCCCGGCGGGGATGTCCGCGACCGCCTCATCGAACGTAGCGACGACCTTGTTGATCACCCGCGGCTCCCACCCTCGGACGTGCGTCAGTGCGCGATCTGCATGCCGCCGTCGATGCGAAGCGAGATGCCGGTGATGAACCGCGCTTCGTCCGAGTGCAGGAACAGGGCCGCGTAGGCCACGTCCCACGCGCTGCCCATCCGCTTCCCCAGGGGGATGCGCGCGTCGCGCTCCGCCACCACCTGCTCGCGAGGCGTCCCCGCCGCCACGCGCGACTCGATCGCCATCGGCGTGTTCATCAGGCCGGGGAGGATCGTGTTCACGCGGATCAGGTCGCCCGCGTACTGCCCGGCCAGTTGCTCCGTCAGCCCGACCACCGCCATCTTCGAGGTCTTGTAGCCCACCCACGGGTAAGCGTGCGATGCGGCGGCC
>JAUXUW010000312.1 GCA_030684635.1 Dehalococcoidia bacterium | reverse complement strand
GGCCGCCGGCATCGCCCACGCATCGATGCCCTCGGTGGCCGCTGCGGCGTCCAGGCGCGCCCGTAGCGCCTCGCGGCCGCCGAGGCCCTCGGCGCGCTGCTCCGGCGTCACCTCCCGCGCGGCGTCGAAGAGCGCGGCGCTGGCGGCGCGGTAGAGCGATCCGTATCGCTCGAAGCGGGCTGCATGCTGCTCGCCGAACTCCGCCGTCGCCAGCCAGCGGTGGCGGTCGTTGATCGCAACGATGTCGTCCAGCACGGGGAGGCGGCGCACCTCTACGCCCGCGCGAGTGAGCGCCACCAGCGTCTCCGCGAACGCGGCAAACGCCGCCGGTTCCACCTGGTCCAGGTACGGCCCCACGGGGACACCGATCACCGGCGCGCGGCGGAGGGGAGGCGCCGGCGTCCAGCCATCGAGCAGCACGCTCGCGGCCAGGCGGAGGCCCTCCACGTCCTGCGCAAAGCAGCCGACGTGGTCGACCGAGGGGGAGTAGTAGAGGACGCCGTCCGTGGGGATGCGGCCGTACGAGGGCTTGAAGCCGACGATGCCGCAGAACGCGGCCGGCCGGATCACCGAGCCGACCGTCTGCGAGCCAATCGCGAGCGGGACGATGCCCGCCGCGACGGCTGCGGCGGAGCCGCTGCTGGACCCGCCCGGCGTGCGCGCCGTGTCGAGCGGGTTCGTGGTGGCGCCCGGGTCGAAGTAGGCGAACTCCGTGGTCACGGTCTTGCCCAGCACCACCGCGCCCGCCGCCCGCAGGCGACGGACGGCGGCGCCCTCCGGCATCTTGAACGCCTCGGGCGGCAGGGCGGAACCTGCGCGCGTGGGCAGGCCATCCACCGCGAAGATGTCCTTCACTCCCACCGGTACGCCGTACAGCGCGGGCCGGTCGTCCCGCGCAGGGAAGCGGTCGACCAGGGTGTCGATGGCCGCGACGAGGCGTTCTCGACGCCCGTCCTCCGGCAGCAGCGTGCGGACGTGCGGCTCCACGCGCGTCATCCACGCCAGCGTGTCCTCGATGTGCGCGGCCACGTCCGGCGGGCCACCGCGGAGCGCAGCGGCAAGGCGTACGAGCGGAGCGGGCCTGGTCAGGGAAGGCTTGGCGGTCATCCCGGGGATGATAGGGGCTGAGCGGAGCACGCCCCGCTAAGCGGCGGCGCGGCGGACCGCGAACCCTCCGGCGAGCATGTGCACCACCTGTCCGGCAGGGACGGCCGGGGCAAAGTAGAAGCCCTGGACCAAGTCACAGCCGATCGCCCGCACCACGTCCAGTTGCCCTTCGTTCTCCACGCCCTCTGCGACCACGCTCAGGCCCAGCGCGTGGCCCAGCGCGACGACCGCCTCCACGATCGCCATGTCGTTCACGGAGCCGGCCATGCCGGCGACGAATGAGCGGTCCACCTTCAGCGTGCGAATCGGCAACTGTCGGAGGCGCCCGAGCCAGGAGTGGCCAATGCCGAAGTCGTCGATCGCCGTCGTCACGCCGATCGCGGACAGCCGTTCCAGCACGTCTTCCACGGCATCCAGGTTCAGTGTGCCGGCGGACTCCGTCAGTTCCAGTTCCAGCGCCTCTGGCGGCAGCCCGGACTCCTCCAGCGCCAGCCGCACCCGCCGTTCCAGGTCGGGGACCAGGAACTGGCGTGGGGCCAGGTTCACGGCGATCCGAAGGCGCGGGAAGCCACGCGCCCGCCAGGCCTGGGTTTCGCGGCAGGCCTGGCGCAGGACCCACTCGCCGACTTCCACGATCAGGCCGGTCTCCTCCAGCAACGGCACGAACTCGCCGGGGCTGACCGGCCCGCGTTCCGCGTGATGCCAGCGCAGCAACGCCTCCAGCCCCTGTACCTCGCCCGACTTCGGATCGACCTGCGGCTGGTAGTAGACCTCGAACTCCTCATGCTCGACGGCCCGGCGGAGGTCCGCCTCCAGTGCCAGGCGGCGGCGGGCCGGGTCATCGGCGTTGTCGGAGCCTAGATGGAAGCGGTTACCGCCCTCCGCCTTCCCGGCGTGCATGGCGGCATCCGCGATGCGGATGAGGGTGTCCGGATCTTCCGCATGGAGCGGGTAGACAGCCACGCCCGCGGTCGCCGACACCTGCAGCTGGTTGCCGTCGTGCTCGAACGGCTCCGCGAAGGCCTCCAGCAGCCGGGCGGCGATGCCCTCCGCAGCGGGCACACCGCCGAGGTCAGGTGCCAGCACCAGGAACTCGTCGCCGCTAAAGCGCGCCAGGATGTGGCGAGACGGCAGCCGCTTCGACAACCGATCGGCGACAGCCTTCAGGAGCCGGTCGCCGGACGGGTGCCCCAGCGTGTCGTTGATCAACTTGAACCGGTCGAGGTCGAACAGGATCACCGCAACGTGCTCCCCGTTGGCGCGTCCATCGATGATCGCGCGCTGGAAGTGGCGGTCGAACAACTCCCGGTTCGGAAGCCCGGTCAGGCGGTCGTAGTCCGCCATCCGGCGGATCGTCTCGGACGCCCGCCGCGCCTCGGTCAGGTCGCGCACCTCCATGAGGGCGCCGGTCTGCTTCCCCGACTCGCGGAAGGCGGCGAGGGACACCTCAACCTCGATGCGGTTGCCGTCGTGGCCGACCATCGCCACCTCGTAGTGGCCAGGTGCAGCGTCCGACCACATGCGGGACGCCATCAGCGCGGTCACCTGGTCCAGGTAGACCGGGTGGACGATGTCCGCGAGCGTGAGCCGGCGCATGTCCTGCACCTGGTACCCGAGGAGGGATC
>JAUXUW010000009.1 GCA_030684635.1 Dehalococcoidia bacterium | reverse complement strand
CGGCGCCTTCGTCGCGGAGATCGTGCGCGGCGCGATCCAGTCGGTGCCGAAGGGGGAGCGCGAGGCGGCGGCTGCGCTCGGCCTCAGCGGCTGGCAGCAGATGAGCCTCGTCGTGCTGCCGCAGGCGTTACGGGCGATGCTGCCGCCGCTGGCGACGCAGTGCCAGGCGCTGGCGAAGTACAGCGCGGTCGCCATCGCCATCGCGTTCCCGGACCTCATGACCGTGGGCGGCACGATCATCAACAACTCGGGCGAGGCGATCACGATGTTCATCGTGATGATGCTGACGTACCTGCTGCTCAACCTGCTGATCGCGCTGCTGCTGAACGGGCCGCAGTGGCGGTTCCAGCGCGGCGGGAAGCGCCGCATATGAGCGCGATGGCCCCGTCCGAGCGCGCACCGGGCGCTGGCCCGGCACTGGCAGCCGCGCGCGACTGGGCGCGCGACCGGCTGTTCGATACGCGCGGGAACACGATCCTGACGCTCGTCATCCTCGCGGTGCTGGGCGCGCTCGTCTACACGCTGGGGCGCTGGTTCGTCACCACGGCGGACTGGGACGTGGTGCGCGCCAATCGCCGCCTCCTGCTCGTCGGCCGGTTCCCACACGGCGAGGAGTGGCGGATATGGCCGATGGTGTTTGCGGGCACCGCGCTGGTCGGGCTCTCGTGGGGCGCGTGGAGCCGCATTGGCCCCAGGTCGCTGACCGCGCTTGCCATCATCGGTGCGCTGATCCTCCCGCTCTTCACAGGCGGCACCGGCCGGCCACTGATCGCGCTGGCGCTGGCACTCGGCGCGGTCGCCTATGCCGTCGCGCGCCGGGTGAGGGCGCACGCCGGGTGGCTGCTCTGGGCGCGGCGTGTGGCCATCGGCGGATGGCTGGTCACGCTGCCGGCTTCGCTGCTGCTGCTGGTCGTTGCCGGGGGTGTGGAGACCGCCCTCCTGGGTGGCCTCTACCTCAACGTGATTGTCGCGTTCGCCGCCGCGATGGGCGCGCTGCCGCTCGGGGTCCTGCTCGCGCTCGGACGGACCAGCTCGTACCGGGCGCTCCGCCTGGCCTGCACGATCTACATCGAACTGATGCGAGGTCTCCCGCTGGTCGTGATGCTGGCGCTGGCGTGGCTCGCGCTGCGCGCGTTCCTGCCGGCGGTCTGGGGCATCGACCGCGTGGATCTGGTCTACCGGGTCATCATCGCCTTTGCGCTCTTCACCGGCGCCTTCGTCGCGGAGGCGCTGCGAGGCGGCATGTCCGCCGTGCCGCGCGGACAGCGGGAGGCGGCGGCGGCGCTCGGCCTGCGCGACACGCAGGCGCTGGTGTTCATCACGTTGCCGATCGCCGTGCGGAATGCGGCGCCCGCGCTGGCCGGTGAGATGATCGGCCTGTTCATGTCGACCACGCTGGTTTCTGTGGTCGGGCTGACGGATATGCTCCAGGCGGCCCGCGCCACCACGGAGCAGCCGGACTTCTTCGGGCGTCAGAAGGAAGTCCTGCTCTTCGTCGGCATCGTGTTCTGGGTGTCCGCGTTCGCGCTGTCCCGGCTCAGCGAACGGGTGGAGTACGCGCTCAGCGGGACGAGGCGGAGACGATGACCTCGATCGAGACCGACCCGACCCCGGCTCCCGACATGCCAGCGGCCGAACGCACGCCGGTGGTGACCTGCCGAGACGTGAACAAGTGGTTCGGCCGCTTCCACGCGCTTCGGGGTATCTCCACCGAGATCTACGAGGGCGAGACGGTGGTGATCTTCGGTCCGTCCGGGTCGAGCAAGTCGACCTTCCTGCGGACGCTGAACCGGCTGGAGCCGCACGACGCCGGCGAGATCATCGTGAATGGGATCACCCTCGACCACCAGGTGCACAATCTGCACGCCGTGCGGGCGAACGTGGGGATGGTGTTCCAGCACTTCAACCTGTTCCCGCACCTGACCGTGCGCCGGAACATCACGCTCGCCCCGCAGGTGGTGCGTCACCAGAGCCGCAAGGAGGCCGACGAGCACGCCCTGCGCCTCCTGGAGCGGGTGGGCATCCCCGACCTGATCGATATGTACCCGGCGGATCTATCCGGCGGGCAGCAGCAGCGCGTGGCGATCGCGCGGGCGCTGGCGATGGACCCGAAGGTGCTGCTCCTGGACGAGCCCACCTCCGCGCTGGACCCGGAGAGCATCCGCGAGGTGCTCTCGGTGATCTCGGAACTGTCCGCCTCCGGTATGACGATGATCATCGTGACGCACGAGATGGGCTTCGCACGGGAGGTGGCGAGCCGCCTCCTCTTCTTCGCGCAGGGGCAGATCGTTGAGGAGGGGACGCCGGAGCAGATCTTCGATCACCCCAGGGAGGAGCGGACTCGCCAGTTCCTCTCCCAGATCCTCTAGCGCCCCTGCGCTCGGCGTCCGATATTCTCAGGGCAGGGCGCACCCCGCCCGCCACCCGCCCCGACGAGGACCACCCGTGCCCCGACGCTTGCTGTCTGACCTGCCTCGGCTGAACCGCCGGGGCGTCCTGATCATCGTTGGCTTCACGGCCGCGAGCCTGCTGTTCTCGCTGGCTTTCGACCAGGTCGTCGGGCGGTGGGTGGACCTGTCGCCGGAGAGCGTGCGTGACTGGATCCAGGATCTGGGCGCCATTGGGCCGGTCGTCTACGTCGCGCTGGTGGCGGCCGGCGTGGTCTTCTCTCCGATCCCTTCGATCCCGCTTGGCATCGCCGCCGGGCTCGCGTTCGGTATCTGGTGGGGCACCGCGTACTCGGTGACGGGCTCGATGATCGGCGCGCTGGCCGCGTTCGCTCTCGCGAGGCGCTTCGGGCGGCCCTGGGTAGAGCGCTACGTCCCGTCAGACCAGCTCGATAAGATCGACCGGGTCTCGGAGCGCTCGGGCGCGTGGGCGATCTTCTTCATGCGCCTCCTGCCCGCCTTCAACTTCGACTGGGTGTCGTACGGCGCTGGGCTCACCTCCATGTCCTGGACGAAGTTCGCGGTCGCCTCCCTCACGGGGATGCTGATCCCCGTGTTTGGCGTGGTGGCTGTGGGCGACGCCCTCCTGACCGACCTCAGCCGCGCGCTGATCATCGGCGCCGGGCTGCTGTTGCTCGCCGGCCTGCCGATCGTCTGGTTCCTCGCCTCCAACAGCCGCGACGAGGCGGAGGAAGTCACCGCCGAGGCGTCGCCGGAACCCGATGAGGCGCGCCCCTGATCTCCGGCTCGTGCCGTACGCTGCGCCTCGTGTCCCGCGTGAGGAGGTCCGCAATGCAGCACCACGAGAGTACGTTCACCGGCACCGGCGGCCTGACGCTCTACTGGCAGCGCTGGTTGCCGGAGGGCACCCCGAAGGCCACCCTCCTCATTGCCCACGGCTACGCGGAGCACAGCAGCCGCTATGCCAACGTGGTGAACCACTTCGTCCCGCTCAGATACGCCATCTACGCGCTCGATCACCGCGGCCACGGCCGGTCGGAAGGCGCGCGTGTGCACGTGAACGATGTTCAGGAGTACGTGGACGACCTGAAGACGTTCTTCGACCTCGTGCGCGCCGAGCAGCCCGACCGCAAGATCTTCCTCGTTGGCCACAGCATGGGCGCGAGCATCAGCACGGCGTATGTGCTGCAGTACCAGCACGAACTCGATGGCCTGGTGCTGTCGGGCGGGGGCATCAACAGCCCGGACGCGAAGCCGCGTCCCGCGAACCTCGAACTCGCCGACACGCTCAGCCGCGACCCGAAGGTGGCGGAGGACTACCGCAACGACCCGCTCGTCTACCTCGGTCCGCCGCCGGACCGCTCCGCAATGACCGCGCTCCGCGACCGGCTCCCGCGCGAGGTGCCGGCGATCCGCCTGCCGATCCTCGTGATGGCCGGCGAGGACTCGCCGCTGGGCGACGGCCCGCGCAGCCGCGCGCTGTTCGAGGCGGTGAGTTCGCCCGACAAGACGCTGCGCCTCTACCCGGGGCTCCTCCACGAGATCTTCAACGAGCCGGAGCACCCGCAGGTCCTGGGCGACCTGGAAGCGTGGCTGGCCGCGCACCTGTGACGGTGGATGTCGCCTATGCCGTCGTCGGCGCGGGTGTCGTGGGCCTCGCGGTCGCGGAGCGCCTCGCTGCCCATGGCCCGGTGATGCTCATCGAGCGGCGGGAGGCGTGTGCGCGGGAGACCTCCGCGCACAACACCGGCATTGTCCACGCCGGGATGTTCTATGAGACCGGCAGCCTGAAGCACCGCCTCTGCATCGAGGGCGCGCGCCTGCTCCACGAGTGGTGCGAGGCCCGCAGCGTGCCGCTGCGCCGCACCGGCAAGCTGATCGTCGCCGTCGAGGCTGCCGACCTCGATGGCCTGGAGCGGGTGTGGGCTCGCGCTGAGGCGAACGGCGTGCCCGGCATGCGGCGGCTCGCGACCGCCGAGGCGCGTGCGATGGAGCCCACGATCCGCGTTGCGGAGGCGATCGCGTGCGATGCCTCCTCGGTGGTCGACCAGACGGCGTACGCACGCAGCCTGGAGTCCGCGGTGAGGACGGCGGGCGTGCTCATCGCCTACCACCACACCGTCACTGGCGCCGAGCGTGACGCCGAGGGCTTCACGCTCGCCCTCCAGGACGCAAGCGGGGCGACCTCCACACTCCGCTGCACCGTGCTGGTGAATGCCGCCGGTCACGGCGCGCCGCAACTGGCCCAGGCGGCCGGGTATCCGCTCGATGGCGACGCGCGCACACCCGCCGTGCGTCAGCGCGTGAACCGCGGGCGCTACTACGACTTCGCGACGCCGGAGCTGGCGCGGGTGGTGTCCCGGCCCGTCTACCCGGTGCCGCCGGGCGCCTCGGATGTCCAGCATCACCAGGCATCCGCGGGCGGCCTGGGCCTCCACCTCAGCGTGGACATCGACGGCGTCGCCCATCTCGGGCCGGACACCGCGTGGCTCCCGGACGGCGCGCCGCTGGACTACCGCGCCGAGGACGATGCACGGGAGGCGTTCCTGGCTGCCGGCCGGCGGCTCATCCCGGGGCTCCAGTCCGACGACCTGGTGCCCGGGCAGGTGGGCTACCGTCCGAAACTCGCACCTGCGGACGGCACGCCCCCGGACTTCTCCATCTGGCGTGACGGGGCGTACGTCCACCTGGGGGGGATCGAGTCGCCGGGGCTGACCGCCAGCCTGGCGATCGCGCGGCATGTGGAGTCGCTGCTGTCCTGAGCCGGCGGAGGCGGCTCGCTATCATCACCACGCTTCGGGACGGCAGAT
>JAUXUW010000300.1 GCA_030684635.1 Dehalococcoidia bacterium | reverse complement strand
GGGTACTCAGGCAGCGCGGAGCCAGGGCTGGACTCCGACTGGCTCCGAACGGTCAGGCGATCCATGAGGAGCTTCGGTCTTCCCATTTTGACCGCCGTCGAGGAGGCCTGGAACAGCGGCCAGATCGACGCCCATGCCACCGCGGATGCATTCGCCGAGATCGGACGGATGGACAATCTCCCGTTGCGCCGCCGCCGAGAGGTGCTGTTAAGGGCGCTCAAGTCCTCAAGCGCAGTTGTCCGAGACGGGGCTGCCGTGGGACTTGCCGCGAGCGGCGATCGCAGCGTCAGCGATGAACTTCGTCAGGCTGCCCATCGTGAGCCAATGCCAATTCTCCGCGCGTTCTTCAAAGAAATTGCGGATGAACTCAGCCCTGGCGCCTGATGCGGTTCGCGAGGAAAGGCTCACGAAAGAAATGGGAGCCCGCACTCGCCGCCGGTGCCCCACTTCCTGCTGATCCGATTAACGACTTTCGCGTGGATGACGGGAGTCTGTCGGTATGGGAAGCCTCAACTGACGAGCTGAAGGATCTCGTCATCGCGACGTTCACTGCGATGGCCGAGCGGCCGGGCGTGATCGACTTACTTTGGATCGACGAAACTGTTCTCGATCGTGCGGGTACCTCGCGGAAGGCAACCGTCGGGCAGACGGTCATCGACGAGGCGAAGGCCCAACACTGGGATGTGGGCCCACTCTCGATGGACGCTCTTGTGAGTGTGATTGACCAGTTGCGGCGCCGCGAGCCCTCGCAGGTGGTCGAGCGCATCACCGAGCAGCACGCCCTCCAAGCACTGGCCTCCCGGGTGAGCAAGGGTGATCCGCTGCTCCGCGACGTGAGCCCGCGGATAGTCGAAGCGATGCTTCGGCGTCACCTCGTGGACGAGAACAGTGCACTCGAGGTACTTGCGGAAGCTCTCCGAACCGGCAAGGTCTGCGAACACGACCTTCAAATTGGTAGCGTTGAACAACTCCGGTCTACAGGTCTGTTCCCCTAGCCGCCCCCTCACACCTCCCGCGCCGTGAGCCACGCCACCGCCCGAGGGCGCACCTCGGTGATGGCGAGGAGGCGCTCAGTGCCGTCGGCGAAGCGGACGAGGCGGGACGCGCCGATCCAGCGGAGGCGGCTGCCGGCGGCGGGGTAGATGCGCCAGCCCTGCCCGCCGATGCCTGGCTGCACGTAGGCGGCGGCGATCTCCAGGCCGCCCGCCCGGGCCATCATGTGAATGCGCTCCATCAGGTCAGGACTTCCGTCCGCGCTCCGCGCGTGGACTCGCCCTCGGTTCCCCTCGGGCGGCCAAGGCTAGGCCGTCGCCAGTTCGGTGACGGTGACCTCGAAGTCCTCGATGACGGAGTTCGCCAGCAGCTGCTTCGCCGCGTCGCGCACCTGCGCCTCCGCCTCGGCGGGGGTCGCAGCCTCGAGCGTCACGTCGATGCGCTTGCCGACACGGACCTCGGTCACGGCGGCGAAGCCGAGGGAGTGGAGTCCGTCGCGGACGGCGAGGCCCTGCGGGTCGTTGATGATCGGTCGGAGCATGACGTTGACGTGGGCGAGGAAGCGGGGCATCGGTGGTCCTTCCGCTTGCCGCGGAGGGCGGCAGCAGCGTCGCGTGCGCGGTACCGCCAGTCTACCGGTCGCTCGCCGCGACCGGCAGGGGCTGCCGCCGG
>JAUXUW010000274.1 GCA_030684635.1 Dehalococcoidia bacterium | reverse complement strand
GGGACGATGCCGCAGGCCGGGCACTAGGATGGATGCATGAGTCGAGAATTCGGCCGGCCCCCGGCTTCCTCCCGCACCGGCGACCAACTGGCGGAGGCGCCGGACGGCGAGCGCCCCTCCAACCCGTGGCCCCGACTGCTCGCCTTTTTCGGTGTCGTGGGGCTCTCCGTCGTGCTGGTTGGCTACTGCGCCGTCAGCTTCGCGAGCCCGCCCCCCAGGGAACTGAAGGTGGAGGTCACGGCCGTGGATGCCGCGACCCCGCGCTTCCTCCCGGTGACCAACTTCGGCGCCGACCGGGACGGCTTCACCTTCGGCGCATTCCTCGTCCTGGATCCCACGGGGCCGGCATACGCGCTGCTCTCGCAGGCGCCGGAAAGCAACTGCAACCTCACCTGGGACGCCACCGCGCGGGCCGGCGATGACCTCGGTGCGTTCGTGGACCGCTGCTCGTCCGCCCGCTACGACATGGATGGCGTCGCCCTGCACGAGAGCGCCACGCGCGACCTGCACCGGTTCGCGGTCAGCCGTACGACCTTGAATTATGTCGTCGACATGGAGGCGGTCCGCCTCGGCACATGCCGGACGGCGGAGGCGTCCGGCTGCTCGCAGCCGGACGAGGTCGTCGAGGTGACGGTGCCGAAGAGCGCGCTGCCGGCGGGCTTCCCCGCCGACTAGCGTCACATCGCTACCAGATCCCCAGCGCCATCTTGACCTCCTCGGAGGCCATCGTGCGCGGGTCCCAGGGCGGGTTCCAGACCAGGTTCACTTCCACATCCACCACGCCGTCCATCTGCGTGAGCTTGTGGAAGATCATCCCCTGGAGCATCGGCCCCACCGGACAACCCGGCGAGGTCAGCGTCATGTCCACCGTCACCACGCCCTGGTCGTCGATCTCGGCCCGGTAGAGCAGCCCGAGGTCCACGATGCTCATGCGGAGCTCGGGGTCCTCCACGGTGCGGAGTACTTCGCGGATCTCTTCGTTCGTCGGGAAGGCGACGGCCTCGGTCTCAGCCATTGGAGTTCCTCTCATCGGTCGTCACGGGGGTGGTCACGGGCGCACCGCCCTCGTTCAACGCCTGTTCCAGCGTCTTCCACGCGAGCGACGCGCACTTCACCCGGGCGGGGAACTTCGCGACGCCAACCAGCGCGTCGATGTCATCGAAACCCTCGAGGCCCGCGACCGTGCCGGTCGTCATCATCTGCTGGAAGGCGTCCACGCCCGCCCGGGCTTCCGCCACGGTCCGACCTCGGACGTACTCGGTCATCATGCTGGCGGAAGCCTGGGAGATGGAGCAGCCCTGTCCGCTGAAGCCAATCTCGGTGATGCGGTCGCCGTCCACCACCACGGCCACCGTCACCTGGTCGCCGCAGAGCGGGTTCGAGCCGTCCGCGGAGCAGGAGGGCGACTCGATCGCGTGCCGGTTCCGCGGCTGGCGGTAGTGGTCCAGGATGATCTCGCGGTAGAGATCCTCCATCAGTCCGCCATCGCTCATCGCCCACCCCCGAAGAACCGCGTGACCTCCTGCAGCGAGGCGGCGAGTTTGTCGACCTCGTCGGTGGTGTTGTACAGGTAGAACGAAGCGCGGGCGGTCGCGGGGACGTTCAGCGCCAGCATCACGGGCTGGGCGCAGTGGTGGCCGGTGCGGATCGCCACGCCGCGCGTGTCCAGCACCTGGCCAATGTCGTGCGGGTGCACGCCTTCGAGTTCGAAGGAGATGACGCCCCCGCGGAGGTCGGCGTCCATCGGCCCGAAGATGCTCACGCCCGGCACGTCCGCCAGCCGCCGCAGCGCATAGTCCGTGATCTCGCGCTCGTGCTCGCGCACGGCGTCCATCCCCAGCGCGTCGAGGTAGTCGATGGCGGCGCCGAAGGCGATCGCGTCCGCGACGTTCGGCGTGCCCGCCTCGAACTTCGCGGGGACGTCCGCCCAGGTCGAACGCTCCATGTTGACGGTCAGGATCATGTCGCCGCCGCCCAGGAACGGGTCCATCGCGTCCAGCAGCGCCATCTTTCCCCACAGGATGCCAATGCCCGTGGGGCCCAGCATCTTGTGCGCGGAGAACGCGAGGAAGTCGATGTCCAGCGCCTGCACGTCCACGGGCAGGTGCGGGACGGATTGCGCCCCGTCCACCATCACCACCGCGCCCTGCGCCTTCGCCAGCGGCACGAGTACCTCCAGCGACACGATCGTACCGAGAGCGTTCGACATGGCGGTGATCGACAGCAGCTTGGTGCGGGGCCCGATGATCTTCCGGGCCGCATCCAGGTCCAGCGTGCCGTCCGGCAGCATCGGGATGTAGCGGAGCACGATGCCGCGAGCGTCGCGGAGCATCTGCCACGGGACGATGTTGGAGTGGTGCTCGATCTCCGAGATCACCACCTCGTCGCCCTCGTGCAGGAACTTCCGCGCCCAGGCGTGCGCCACCAGGTTCAGGGACTCGGTGGTGTTGCGGGTGAAGATGATCTCTTCGGTCTTCGGCGCGTTGATGAAGCGCGCCACCTTCGCCCGGGCCGCCTCGTAGAGTTCCGTCGACTCCACGGAGAGCGTGTGGACGCCCCGGTGGATGTTCGCGTTGTGGTCCCGGTAGAACCGGGTCAGTTCCGCGATCACCTGCACCGGCTTCTGGCTGGTGGCGGCATTGTCGAGGTACACGAGCGGCACACCCGGTGCGATCTCCCGCTTCAGGATCGGGAAGTCGCGGCGGATGCGCGCCAGGTCGAACGGCAGTCGCTGCACACCGGTGTCACGAGGGTCGGCGATGGTCACGAGGCCGCCTCGCAGTCGATGAAGACATCGTCACCGTCCACGGTGACGCGGAACGCCTGCACGTTGCGGACGGCCGGGAGCGAGAGCACGCGCCCGGTCTTCGCGTCGAACGCCGCCCCGTGACGCGGACAGATCACACGGCCGTTCCGCAGCTTGCCTTCGCCCAGGGGGCCGTCGTCGTGCGTGCAGCGGTTGTCGATGGCGTACAGCTCGCCATCCACGTTGCTCACCGCCAGCGACCGGCCTCCGCACTCCACCACGCGGACCTCCCCGACGGGGATGTCCGAGGCGGATGCGACGCGCTCATTGCTCACGGTGTCCTCATGTCTATCGGCGGCGCCTAGTAGTCGGCGACGGACAGCTTCCGCTCCACCTCGGCCGCCAGGTCCGCCTCCAGCACCGGGTCGTCGATGTCATGGAGCACGGAGGCGAAGAAGCCGGCCACGAGCAGTTTCATGGCGGCACGGTTGTCCAGGCCGCGGCTCTGCAGGTAGAAGAGCGCGTCCTTGTCCACCGGGCCCACCGTGGCGCCGTGGCCGCAGCGGGTCACGTCGTTCGTCAGGATCTCCAGCACCGGGTCGGAGTCCGCCTTCGCGTGGCGGGAGAGCAGCATGTTGCGGTTCTCCTGCACGGCGTCGGCGCCCTTCGCCGTCTCCTCCACGCGGGTCACCCCGTAGTACGCGGCACGCGAGTACCCCGCGAGCGCGACCTTGATGCCCACGCTGGAGACCGTGCGCGGGGCGATGTGGTCCTGGTAAGTAACGAAGTCGAAGTGCTGGTCGCGGTCGCCCAGGGCGACGCCACGGATCGTGGAGGTCGCACCCTCGCCCTCCAGCAGGGACTCGAACGCCTGCTTCACGAGGTGCCCGCCGATGGCGAGCGTATCGATCTTCACGTCGGAGCCGCGGCCCGCACGGGTGCGGACGAGAGCGAACTCCTGCGTCTGGTCGCCCCAGCGGACATCGAACGCCAGCCGTACCCGGGCGTCGGCCTGCGCCACCACCTCCACGACCGTGGAGGCGAGGAGCGCGGCGTCACCGGACGCCGCGTGGATGATGACCGAGACCTCGCTGCCAGGTTCCGCAACGATGAGGATGCGCGGGAAGATCGCCCCCTCGCCTGCCTCCAGGGTCACGGACACCGGGCCGGCAAACGCCTTGCCGCGCGGCGCGTGGATGAACGCGCCGGCGGTCCAGAGCGCCGCGTTGGCCGCGACGAACTTACCCTCGGTCGCCTTCACGACGGCGCCCAGGTGCTGCTGCACCACCGGCGCCTGCGCCGTGTCCAGCAGCGCGTGGGCGATGGTGCCCGCGAAGCCGCCCTCCGGCGCGGCGCCCTCCACGAAGGGCGCGAAGCGCGCGTCCGGGGCGAACGAGTCGATGACGAGCCCGGCCACGTTCGTGTACTTCCACGGGCGCAGCGCCGGCGTCGGCATCGGCGTCACGTCGAAGGCACGGGCAGCCTCGGCGCGCGCGTCCGCAAGCCAGGAGGGCTCGCCGCGGTCGCGGGAGGCGGAGACCGCCTGCTCTGGCGCGTACTGCGCCGCGTGAGCGCCGGCCATTAGCCCACCGCCCCTTCCATCTGGAGCTCGATCAGCCGGTTCAGCTCGATCGCGTACTCCATCGGGAGTTCCTTCACGATCGGCTCAACGAAGCCCGCCACCACCATCTTCGCCGCGGACTCCTCGTCGATGCCTCGCGACATCAGGTAGAAGAGCTGGTCCTCGCCAAGCTTGGAGACGGAGGCCTCGTGGCCAATGTTCACCTGCTCCTCGCCGATCTCCATCGTCGGGTAGGTGTCCGACCGCGAGAGCTCGTCGATGAGGAGCGCGTCACAGCGCACCGTGGAGCGGGAGTTGGTCGCGCCTTCGTAGACCTTCAGGAGGCCCCGGTAGGAGGTGCGGCCCGCGCCGCGGGAAACGGACTTCGAGACGATCGCGCTCGTGGTGTTCGGCGCCACATGGACGATCTTGCCGCCCGCGTCCTGGTGCTGCCCATCGCCCGCGAACGCCAGCGAGAGGATCTCGCCGTGCGCGCCCTCGCCCATCAGGTAGACGGAGGGGTACTTCATGGTCAGCTTGGAGCCCAGGTTGCCGTCCACCCACTCCATGACCGCGTTCTCGTACGCATACGCACGCTTGGTCACCAGGTTGTAGACGTTGTTCGACCAGTTCTGGATCGTCGTGTAGCGGACGCGCGCGTCCTTCTTCACGATGATCTCGACCACCGCCGAGTGCAGCGAGGAGGTGCTGTAGGTGGGGGCGGTACAGCCCTCCACGTAGTGCACGTACGAACCCTCGTCCGCGATGATCAGCGTGCGCTCGAACTGGCCCATGTTCTCCGTGTTGATGCGGAAGTAGGCCTGCAGCGGGATGTCCACCTTCACGCCCTTCGGGACGTAGATGAACGAACCGCCGGACCACACCGCGGAGTTGAGCGCGGCGAACCGGTTGTCACCCATCGGGATGATCGTGCCGAAGTACTCCTGCACGATCTCCGGGTGCTCGGCGAGCGCCTGGTCCATGCCCAGGAAGAGCACGCCCTGCTTCGCCAGGTCCTCCCGGATGTTGTGGTAGACAACCTCCGAGTCGTACTGCGCGCCGGCGCCGGCCAGGAACTGGCGCTCCGCCTCCGGGATGCCCAGCTTGTCGAAGGTGTCCTTGATGTACTGGGGCACGTCGTCCCAGTTGGTGGAGTCGGTGTCGGTCGCACGGACGTAGTAGTGGATGTCGTCGAAGTTGATCGCCGCGAGGAGTTCCGGCGAGCCGGCCCACTTCGGGTCGCTCATGCCCAGGAACGTCTGGTAGGCCTCCAGCCGCTGCTCAAGCATCCACGCCGGCTCGCCCTTCATGGCGGACATCTGCCGGATGACGTTCTCGTCCAGGCCCTTCTCGGCCATGAACAACGGCACTTCATCGTCGTGGAAGCCCCACTTGTACTCGCCGACAACTTGGCCGGCGGTCGGGTTCACAGGCGTCATGAGGCCACCTCCTGCAGCAGGCCGAGTTCCTTGAGGATCGGGTCGTACCCGTCCGTCTCGATCTGCTTGGCGAGCGAGAAGTCGCCGGACTTCACCACGCGACCGCCCACGAGCACGTGGACGAAGTCCGGGTTGATGTAGTCCAGGATGCGCTCGTAGTGCGTGATGATGAGGATGCCCATCTCCGGGCGGCGCAGCGCGTTTACGCCCTCCGCCACGGTGCGGAGCGCGTCCACGTCCAGGCCGGAGTCGGTCTCGTCCAGGATCGCCAGGTCGGGGCGAAGCATCCCCATCTGAAGGATCTCCGCGCGCTTCTTCTCACCGCCGGAGAAGCCGTCGTTCACGTAGCGGCGGGCGAAGTCTTCCGACATCTTCAGGCGGCCCAGCGTCTCGCGGAGCTCCTGGATGAACTCGCGGGCCGGGACCTCCTGGCCGCGACGCGCCTTCAGCGCCTCGCGGAGCAGGTTCACCATGGTCACGCCGGGGATGGTGGTCGGGTACTGGAAGGAGAGGAAGATCCCCTTCCGCGCCCGCTCGTCCGCGGTCATACCGGTGATGTCTTCGCCCTGGTAAATCACCTGGCCGCTGTTCACCGTGTAGGTCGGGCTGCCGGCAATGGTGCTGGCGAGCGTGCTCTTGCCGGAGCCGTTGGGCCCCATGAGCGCGTGGATCTCGCCCGGCCGGATCGTCAGGTTCACGCCCTTCACGATCTGGATGTCCGGCTTCTCCGTGATGCTGACCTTCAGGTCACGCAGTTCCAGGATCGGGTCACTCATCGCGCTTCACTGTCCCCTTCTGGGCGACGACCGGGATCAACCCCCCGGCTCGTTCGTTGTTCTGTTCGTCGTCCTCGTCCTTGGGCACGAGGTACTCGCACACCTGGCCGCCTTCGGCCACGGTCATCACCTGTTCCACCGGCGCCCCGAGCAGCAGCTCGATCGCGCGACGGTCAGCCGCGCAGCACGCGTGGTTCTCCATGGCGGTGGAGCGGTACGGGCACCCGCTGTTGCGGAGCCGGAAGAAGTCTCCGGCGTCCTCCACCTCCTGCAGGATGCCCTCGTTGCTCAGCGCCAGGATGACCTGGTGCACGCGCTCGTCGAGCGAGATCCCCGTCACCTGGCCACGGTGCTCGTCCGCAACGGACTGCGCGACGTGGTCGAAGAGCCGGTCCAGCACCGCCTGGCCGTCCTGCCCGCCGATTTCCTCGGTGGTCATGTTGGACAGCGCCGGCGACAGCCGGGAAAGGAGCCGCTGGTAGTGGCCGGAGGAGCGTGCCTCCTCGCCGTCCTCGCTGAGCGCGTACCGGGTGACCGGGCGCCCTCGCGGCTGGCGCTGGAAGCGGGAGACCAGCAGCCCGTCCGCGACCATGAGGTCCAGGTGGCGGCGGATCGACCCCTCGGAGACGCCCACGGTCTCGGCAAGCTCCGCCACGGAGGACTCTCCGCGCTCGTGGAGCAGGCGCATGACCTGGTCGCGTGTCTTTTCCATGGGGTGAGGTATTCCTGCCGCTGCCTGTCCAGACTAGGAGGGTCAGACTCACCAGTCAACATTTTTTGCATTTTATTGAGACTAATCATGTTTTATAGCCGAGGCTAAGTCAGAGCGCGCCTCACGGGGCCCGCATTTGTCGCCCGGGGGGATGCCCTCGTACGATGCGCCCGGCGATGGCGATCGGCCGCCCTGGCCGGCGCGGACGGGGGAGGGTGCAATGGCTGACGAGGTACAGGGGCTGGCGGTCGGGACCGTGGCCACGTTCACGAAGCCAGTCACGCAGGAGGACATCGACCTCTTCGCGAAGGTGACCGGGGACTCCAACCCGCTGCACTCGGACGCGGCGTACGCGGCCCGGACGCGCTTCAAGTCGCCGATCGCGCACGGCATGTTCGGCGCGGGCGTGATCTCCGCCGCCCTGGGCACGAAGCTGGCCCCGCACGCGGTCGTGATCTACCTGGCGCAGAACCTGCAGTTCCGCGGCCCGGTGAAGGCCGGTGACACCATCACCGCGACCGCCACCATCACAAAGGTCGACCCGGAGCGCAGCCGCGTCTCGCTCGATACAGTAGTCACCAACCAGGACGGCGCCGAGGTGATCCGCGGCGACGCACTCGTGATGGTGGACGCGCTCGGCTAGCGCCCGCCGCGACAGCGGCGACCGTGCCGGCGGACCCGCCGCACGGGGGCACGCTCGGCTTCGGCAAGCACGGGGACCCCGACAGATGATGAATCCCGCCGACACCCGGAATGACCCGGCCGCCATCCGCGCGGCCCGCGAGGCGTGGGAGCGCGACACCGTCGCGAAGGTGCTCACCCGCTTCCCGGAGCGCCGGAAGCAGTTCGAGTCCTCCTCCGCCCCGCAGGAGCGCCTCTACACACCGCTCGAGGTGGGTGGTCGTGGCTACGTCGACGACATCGGCTTCCCGGGCCAGTTCCCCTTCACGCGCGGCGTGCAGCCGACGATGTACCGTGGCCGCCTCTGGACCATGCGCCAGTACGCCGGTTTCGGCACCGCCGAGGAGTCCAACCAGCGCTTCAAGCACCTGATCGCGAACGGCCAGACCGGCCTCTCCGTCGCCTTCGACCTCCCCACCCAGACCGGCTACGACTCGGACGACCCGATGTCCGCCGGCGAGGTCGGGCAGGTGGGTGTGGCGGTGGACACGCTGGCGGACATGGAGACGTTGTTCAACGGCATCCCGCTGGACCAGATCTCCACCTCGATGACGATCAACGCGCCCGCCTCGATCCTCGTCGCGATGTACCTCGTGGCCACGGAGAAGCAGGGGCACGCCCGTAGCGTAGCGACCGGCACCTCCCAGAACGACGTGCTCAAGGAGTACGTGGCGCGCGGCACATACATCTTCCCGCCGAAGCAGTCCGTCCGCCTGGCCGCGAACTTGATCAACTTCTGCACGCAGGAGGCGCCCCGCTTCAACTCGATCTCCGTCTCCGGCTACCACATCCGCGAGGCCGGCTCGACCGCCGCGCAGGAGATCGGCTTCGCCTTCGCGAACGCCCTCGCCTACCTGGAGGAGTGCCGCCGCCAGGGCGGTGACCTGAACCAGAGCGCGCAGGGCGTGTCATGGATCTTCAACACCCACAACCACTTCTTCGAGGAGGTCGCGAAGTACCGCGCCCTCCGCCGCCTGTGGGCGCGACTGATGGTGGAGCGGTTCGAGATCACGAACCCCAACGCGCAGATGCTCCGCACCCACACCCAGACCGGCGGCTCCACCCTCACGGCGCAGCAGCCGAAGAACAACATCGCCCGCGCCGCCCTCCAGGCGCTCGCGGCGGTCGTCGGCGGGGTGCAGTCGCTCGCCCTCTCCTGCTACGACGAGGCGCTGGCGCTCCCGACGGAGGAGGCGCAACAGATCGCCCTCCGCACGCAGCAGATCATCGCCTTCGAGTCAGGCGCCGCCGACACCGTCGACCCGCTCGCCGGTTCCTACTACGTGGAGGCGCTCACCAACACGCTGGAGGCGGAAGCGCGCAAGATCATGGAGCGCATCGAGGACCTCGGCGGCGCGGTCGCTGCGATCGAGCAGGGCTGGATGCAGTCCGAGATCCAGGAAGCCTCCATGCGCTGGCAGCGCGAGGTAGAGCGCAAGGAACGCATCATCGTCGGGGTGAACGACTACATCGACCCGAACGAGGACGCCACCCCGATCTTCCGGCCCAACCTGGAGGTGGTGGCGAGCCAGCTCGACCGTCTCAAGAAGGTGCGGGCCGGGCGTGACCAGGCGGCCGCTGACGCCACGCTCGCACGGCTGCGCGATGCAGCCCGGGGCGACGTGAACCTGATGGAGCCGATCATCGAAGCCGTGCGGGCCTACGCCACGCTCGGCGAGATGTGTGGCGTACTGCGGCAGGAGTGGGGCGAGTACGTCCCGCCGACGGTGGTCTAACACCGGGCGCCGCGCTTCGGACAGTGAACACGACCCGCCGTTTCGCGGGGAGCAACAGGCCGCCGCTGGCGAGCCATGGGGCGGACGACGCTGGGCAGGTGCACTCGACGGCCAGGTGGCGGTGGTAACTGGCGGCAGCCGCGGGATTGGCCGCGCCTGCGCGGTGGGTCTCGCGCGCGAGGGCGCGAGCGTGGTGATCAACTACACCTCGAACGCCGCCGCCGCAGAAGAGACCAGGAAGGCCTGCGAGGCCGCCGGCGCGAAGGCGCTCATCGTCCAGGCGGACGTCTCCGATGCGGCGCAGGCGAAGGCGCTGATCGAGGCCGCCGAGAAGGAATTCGGCAAGGTCGACATCCTGGTGAACAACGCGGGCATCAACCGCGACCGCACCATCCAGCGCATGTCGGTGGAGGAGTGGGACACCGTCGTGCAGACGGACCTCTCCTCGATCTTCTACACGACGAACGCGGCGCTCGGCGGCATGCGGGAGCGCAACTACGGCCGCATCATCAACATGTCGTCCGTGATCGGCCAGATGGGCAACGTGGGCCAGGCGAACTACGCCGCGGCAAAGGCCGGCATGATCGCCTTCACGAAGACGGCCGCGAAGGAGTTCTCCAGGTTCGGCATCACGGTCAACGCCGTGTGCCCGGGCTTCGTGGAGACGGACATGGTCGCCGCGCTGTCGGAGGACATCAAGAAGACCCTCATTGGCCTCATCCCGCTCGGCCGCTTCGGCACCGCGGAAGAGGTCGCGGACACCGTGGTCTTCATCTGCAAGCCCAGCGGCGCCTGGTACACCGGCGCGCAGTTCAGCATGAACGGCGGCCAGTACATGTAGGTCATCCCTCGGGGTGACCGCCGGCGCTTCGGCGCCGGAACCTGGCCAAACGCACAGGGGCCGCCCTAACCAGGGTGGCCCTTATGCTGTCCCCGCGGCCCGGGGGCGGAAGAGAACGTGCGATACCAACTGGTGGCGCTGGCACTCGCGTGCGTCACTGCCGTGGCGGTGGCGGTCGGTGCCCTCTTCCTCTGGGCCACCCTCTCCGGCGACGGCGGCGACCGTGAAACACGCGCCGCCGAGGCCGAACTGGCCCTGCTCCAGGCCGCCCTGGACGCACGCGCCGAGGGCCTCCGTCGTGGCGCAGAGGCCCTCATCGCGGACCAGGATGTCGTCGCGTTCGCCGGCACCGGCGGGGCCGTCCCCGGCGTGCTGGACGGTGGACGCATCTCCCGTGGCGGAGCCGATTATGTCCTGATCTCCGGCCCCGGACCCCGCTCGGTGTTCGAGGGTGGCATCGCGGACTCCCTGCTCGTTGGCGCCACCAACGCGTCTCCCGCGCAGTTGCTCCTGCTCCAGGGGGCGCCGGACGGCGCCATCTTCCAGTTCCCAGGCGGCCCGATCCTCGCAGCCGGGGCACGCACCGGCCCCGGCACGAACGCCGCCGCCGTCGTCCTCGGTGTGCGCCTGGACGACACCGAACTGCAGGCGCTCGCCGCGCCGGGGCGCCGGGTCACCTTGACCTGGCTGGAGCCGGATGCCACCCCGCGCACCTGGCTCTCCGCCGCGCCCGACCGCCGCGTCCGCATCGAGGGCGTCGTCCCGCTCGGCCACGGCGAGGGCATCCTGCTCGCCACGATCGACGCGCCGGCGCAGGTGGTGCCAGGCGGGGTCGCCGGCCGCGCGCAGACGCCGTTCATCGCCGTGGTCGCCGGCGGCGCACTGGCCGTGCTGTCCCTCCTGCTGCTGACACGCGCGCTCGGCCACGGCATCGGTGAACTGCGCTCGGCCCTCGCGGTCGCGGGGCCATCGATCGAGGGGCTCCAGCCACTCGAGGCGATCGCAGGACGCGACGAGGTGGGCCGCGCCGCCGCGGAAGCGGTGGAGGCGTTCGGCCGCACACGCGCACTCATGGACGACGCGATCGATGAAGCGCGCACGGCGACCGCCCGGCAGTTGCTCGGCGAGCATGTGATCCGGTCGATGCACGAGGGCGTCCTGGTCGAGCGGTCCGACACCACCTGTATCGTCTGCAACCCGGCCGCCACCCTCCTCCTGGACGTGCGCGCCGGCGACATCCTCGGCGTGCGCGGCGGCATGGCCCAGGTGCTGGGGGACGACCTCTACCCGCGCCTGCTCGAACGCGCGGCGGCCGATGGCGGCCAGCGCGTCGAACTCGTCGCGTGGGCCGGCCGCGACCTCACGTTCGACGCCTACCTGGTCCCGGAACTCCGCGGCGAGGGCCACAGCCTGCTGGTCATCATCCGGGACGTGAGCGCCGTGCTGGAGGTGGAACAGCTGAAGCGGGACGTGGTGTCAGTGGTCAGCCACGAACTCCGCACACCGCTGACGGTGATCGGCTCGTCGCTCGGCATGGTGAACGAAGCGCCCCCGGAGATGCAGCGCCAGCTCATCAGCACCGCCGAGCGGAACGTCCTCCGCATGCGCGAGCTGGTGGACGACATGCTGGACCTCGCCCGCCTCGAAAGTGGCCAGGCCGCCCCGAACCTCGAACCGCAGTCGCTGGTCGACATCTGCCACGAGGTCGCCTCCCTGCTCGGCCCCCAGGCACAGGCGAAGGGCATCCGAGTGCTGGAGGCGACCGATGGCGACCTGCCCGCCTACCTGCGCTGCGACCGCCGCCAGGTCTCGCGGGCGATCACCAACCTGGTCACGAACGCGATCAAGTTCAGCCCGGAGCAGTCGGACGTCTGGATCGTCGTGCGTGGCGAGCCGGAGTGGGTGCACATCGATGTCGTCGACTCCGGCCCCGGCGTACCGCTGGAGGAGCACGAGCGCGTCTTCACTCGCTTCTACCGCGCCACGAACACGCGGGAGCGTGTCACCGGCACCGGCCTGGGTCTCCCGATCGTCCGCCAGATCGCGGAACTCCACGGGGGCCGGGCCGGCCTCATGCAGACCGAGCAGGGCGCCTACTTCCGCTTCTCGCTCCCACGCTCCCTCGGCGAGGCCTGACCCCGCCCTTCCGTTCTCTCGCCCGGTATGGCATCCTCCGCAGTCTGCGCTCGCGACCGGCGAGGCACGATGGGATGGAGGATTGCGATGAGCCAGGCACCCCGCCCCTCCCCGATCGGCCGCCGGATCCACATCACTGGCAACACCTCCGCCGGCAAGAGCACGCTCGGCATGCGCCTCGCGAGCGCGCTCGATGCGCCCTTCGTGGAACTGGACGCGTTGAACTGGCTGCCCGGCTGGGTGGCGCTCCAGAACACCGACCCGGAGGCCTTCCGCCGGCGGATCGCGGAGGCCACGGCCGGCGACGCGTGGGTGGTCGCAGGCTCGTACATGACGGTGTCCCAGCCGATCTTCTGGGACCGCCTGGAGGCCGTGGTCTGGCTGGACCTGCCGCTCTCCCAGATCCTGCGGCGCACGGTCACCCGCTCCTGGCGGCGATGGCGGGCAAAGGAACTGCTCTGGGGGACAAACACCGAGTCGTTCACGAAGCACCTGAAGGTCTGGAGCCAGGACTCCCTGATCTGGTGGGCGATCACGCAGCACCACAAGAAACGCCGCAACCTCCTCGCGTGGCAGGTCGACCCACGCTGGTCGCACATCCGCTTCATCCGCCTCCGCTCCTCCGCGGAGGTGGAGGCGTTCGTGCAGGCGGTCGAGCGCGCCGTCCACGGCTGAGCGAGGCAGGCGCCGCGTCGAGTACCCTCCATGCGCCCGCTCCCGGGAGACCGTCCATGGCCGCTCGACTCCGCTTCTCCGCCGCCGCGGCATACCGCCACCTGCGCTCGGTCGACCCCGTCGTCGGGATGCTGATCGATGCGCACGGGCCGTACCGGCCCCGGCCGGCGATGGACCACTACGACTCGCTGCTGCGCACCGTGCTCTTTCAGCAGCTGAACGGCCGCGCCGCCACCACCATCCAGCAGCGCTGGCAGGCGCTCTACGGCGGCCGCTACCCCACGCCGACGGAACTGCTGGCGACCACGGACGAGGCGTTTCGCGCCGCCGGCGTCTCGCGCCAGAAGGTCGGCTACATGCGCGACCTCGCTGAGCACGTGCTGGCGGGCCGCCTCGACTTCGAGGGCATCGAGGCCCTGGACGATGCCGCCGTGGCGGAGCGGATCACCGCCGTGAAGGGCTTCGGCGAGTGGTCCGCGCACATGTTCCTGATGTTCCAGCTGGGCCGGCCGGACGTGCTGCCCGTCGGTGACTTCGGGGTGCGTAACGGCATGCGGATCGCCTACGGCCTCCCCGAGATGCCGAGCCCCGCGGAGGCCCGCACCATCGGCGAACCGTGGGCGCCGTACCGCTCCGTCGCCTCCTGGTACATGTGGCGCGCGACGGAGAGCCCGCCCCGTTAGCGTTCGGCGGGCCGTCTCTATACTCGATCACGGGGCGCTGCCCCACCTCTCACGCAGGGACTCGAGGACGTATGCGCATCGTGCTCTTCGGGCAGGCGGCCTTCGGGCGCGACGTACTCGCTGCGCTGCGCGAGGCCGGCGAGGAGGTCGTGGGCGTCTCCGTCCCCCGCCAGGCCGGCCGGCCTGATCCGCTCGCCGAAGCGGCCGAGGCGGCAGCGATCCCCGTGATCGAAACCCCCGCGTTGCGGCAAGACGAGCCGTTCCAGCGCTACCTGGACTGGCGGCCGGAACTCCTCGTCTTCGCGTTCGTCACGGACATCGTCCGCAAGCGCGTGCTCGATGCCGCCTCGCTCGGCGCGATCCAGTACCACCCGTCGCTGCTCCCACGGCACCGCGGGCGCAGCGCGATGAACTGGGCGATCCTCTCGGGCGCCACGCGCACCGGCCTCACGGTCTTCTGGGTGGACGAGGGCATCGACACCGGCCCGGTGCTCCTCCAGCGCGAGGTCGAGATCGGTCCGGACGACACCGTGGGCTCGCTCTACTTCCAGCGGCTCTATCCCCTCGGCGTCGAAGCCCTCGTCGAGGCGGTCCGCCTCGTGCGGGAGGGGACGGCGCCCCGCCTCCTGCAGGACGAGACGGCGGCCACGTACGAGCCGCCGTGCGGGCCGGAGCACGGGGTGGTGGACTGGGCGCAGCACGGGCAGGTGGTGCACAACGTGATCCGCGGCGTCGACCCGCAGCCCGGGGCATCTGCCCGTATTCGTGGTGAAACACTGCGGCTGTACGGTTCCCGGTATCTGCCGGGGCACCCGCCTCAACCACCGGGCACCGTCCTCGCCATCACCGAGGGACGCGCGGAGGTCGCGGTGATCGGCGGCACGCTCAGCATCGAGCGGGTGCAACGCGAAGGTCAGGGCAAGGTAGCGGCCGGGGACGTCCTGCAGGCCGGGGATGTGCTGGGGCACGGATGATTGTTGGCTGCGTCACCGAGATCAAGACCGAGGAGTACCGCGTCGCCATGACCCCGGAGTCCGTGACCGCGCTGGTCACCGCCGGGCACCAGGTGCTCATCCAGGCGGGCGCGGGCGCCGGCTCGCACTACCTCGATGAGGACTACCACGCGGTCGGCGCGGAGGTGGTGGGTGACGCGGCGGAAGTCTGGCGACGCGCCGCGATGATCTGCAAGGTGAAGGAGCCGCAGCCGGTCGAGTTCGCGAGGATGCGCGAAGGCCAGGTGCTGTTCACCTACCTCCACCTGGCCGCCGCGCCCGAGGTGGCCCGCGCGATCGTCGCATCGCGCTGCATCGCCATCGCCTACGAGACCGTCCGCCGCCCGGACGGCTTCCTCCCGTTGCTCGCGCCGATGTCCGAGGTCGCCGGGCGCATGGCGGTGGAGATCGGCGCGCACTACCTGAAGCGCCCGGGCCCCGGACGCGGGCTGCTCCTGGGCGGCGTGCCCGGCGCGCCTCCCGGGCACGTGCTGGTGATCGGCTCGGGCAACGTCGGCGCGAACGCCGTGCGCATCGCGGTCGGCCTCGGCGCGCGCGTCACGGTCGCCTCGATCGCGGAGGACCAGCTGCGCGCGCTCGACCGCGAGTACCAGGGCCGGATCGAGACGATCCTCTCCTCCCCGAAGGCGATCGCGGACCGCATCCGCACCGCCGACCTCGTGATCGGCGCCGTCCTCGTGGAGGGCGAACGCGCCCCCGTGGTGGTCACGCGCGAGATGGTGCGGAGCATGCCGCAGGGCTCCGTGATCGTGGACGTGGCGGTGGACCAGGGCGGGTGCATCGAGACGACCCGCGCCACCGACCACACACAGCCGATCTATATCGACGAGGGTGTGATCCACTACGCCGTGCCGAACATGCCGGGCGCGGTGCCACGCACCTCCTCGCGCGTGCTCGCCGGGCTGACCCTGCCCTACATGGTGCGGATGGCGAACCTGGGCGTGGCCGAGGCGATCCGGCGGGACGCCTCGCTGGCGCACGGCGTGAACGCCTGGCATGGCCAGGTCACCCACCAGGCGGTCGCGGCGGCGTTGGAGATAGACTACGTCCCCTTGCTCGATGCGATGGCTGCACACGCCTAGGACGGACCGGCTGGGATGATGATGGGGCCGGTGAGGCGGGCCCTGGGGCCGCTGCTCGAGCACGAGCAGTTGCTGATGATCAGCATCTCCACGGTGCTGGTCATGGCCGGCCAGGGCGTGATCGCGCCGGTGCTCCCGCTCTTCGCGGAGGAGTTCGGCGTGGGCGCGGCGGCAATCGGCCTCACGCTCTCCTTCTTCGCGCTCGCACGCCTGATCCTGAACGTCCCCCTCGGCGTCCTGTCGGACCGCTACGGCCGCCGCATGCTGCTGATCACCGGGCCGCTCGTCACGGGCATCGGCATGGTCGGCTCGGGCATGTCCGGCAGCATCGAGGTCCTCCTCGCCTGGCGCTTCGTCGCCGGCGCGGGCTCCGCGATGTATATGACGGGCGCGCAGATCTACCTGACAGACATCTCCACGCCGGAGAACCGCGCGCGCTTCATCGGCACCAACCAGGGCGCGCTGCTGTTCGGCACCTCGCTGGGCCCGGCGGTCGGCGGGCTGCTGGCTGAGGTGTGGGGCATCCGCATGCCGTTCTACGTGGTCGGCGCTGCCGCACTCGTCGCGACCGTGTACGCGTACCTGCGCCTCCCCGAGACGAGGCACCTCGCGCAGACGGCCCCCCCGCCGAGGGCGCCCGTGGACGGAGAGAAGCAGCGGCGACCGTGGGTGCAGTTCCTGCTCTCGCGCGATTTCTTCGCCGTCTCCTGGGTCACGCTGATGGTGTTCTTCACGCGCACCGCCTCCCGCCAGACGATCATGCCGCTGATGGCCGTCGCCAGTTTCGGCATGGGCGCGGGGTCACTCGGCGTGCTGTTCACGGTGATGTCGGTCGTGAACCTCGTGCTGATCCCGCCGGCGGCGATGATCGCGGACCGCTTCGGCCGCAAGGCGGCGATCGTCCCCAGCGGCCTGACCGTGGCCGTGGGGCTCGCGATCATGGCGGTCTCGCCGAACCTTACGGTCTTCGTCGGCGGCGCGATGGTGCTCGCGCTCGGCACCTCCATCGCCGGCCCGGCGCCTGCCGCCTACGCCGCCGACATCGCACCCCCGCACCTCCGAGGCCTGGCGATGGGCCTGTACCGGTCTTCGGGCGACATCGGCTTCCTGATCGGCCCGATCATCCTCGGGCTGGTCGCGGACGCTTCCACCTACAGCTGGGCGCTGTGGCTCAACACGGTGCTGATCGCCGCGGCGTCGCTCTTCTTCCTCACCGCGCGGGAGACCGTGCAGCGCACGGGTGCGAGGCCCGTCCCCGTCCGGGGCTAGGCGTCCGCGTCCGCCCAGCCGATCGAGGCGGCCATGCGCGCCTCCTCCTCCGCCGGCAGGCGCAGGAAGAGCGCCGAAGCCTCCACGAGCACCTCGCCCGAGGCATCCTCGAGGCGGGCTTCCACCTCGAAGCGGCGGCCGCGGGCACGAGTGACGCGGCCGCGCACGGTCAGCGGACCGTCCGGAGAGACCGGCTTGCGATAGCGCATCTCCATCTTCGCGGTGACGCCCAGCGCACGGTCGGCGGCCCACATGGACCACGCCATCGCCTCGTCCACCAGCGCCGCCAGGATGCCGCCGTGCAGGACGCCCGGGAACCCCTGGTCCACCTCGCGCGGCACGAAGGTGGCGACCACCGCCGCCTCGCCGGCGCGACGAAACTTCAGGTGGAGGCCGTGCGGGTTGCGGTCACCGCAGGCGAAGCAAATCTGGTTGTAGTAGCGCGCGGAGAAGGCGGCGTCCGCGGCAGGAGCGTCCCCGGCAGCCATCAGGTCAGGCGTAGCGCGCGGCGGCGGTGCCGGTGAGCAGCGTCTCGCCGTGCTCGTCCTGGACCACCACCTCGTACGTCGCGAGCCCGTCCTGGTCCTTCTTCAGCGTGGCGCTGGCGGTGACGGTGACGGGCGGGAGGGCGGGCGAGCGCCAGCGCACCTTGAACGACCCGGTCTCCGCCCACGCGAGGCCAAACGCGGCGCCCATCGCCTCCGACACCATCGCCAGCAGGATCATGCCGTGCGCGGCCGGGCGGCCGAACGGGCCGGCGTACGCCTCCGGAGTCTCGCGGTGGATCGGGTTCGGGTCGCGGCCGGCGACGGCGTACCGGTCCACGCGGTCCTGCTCGATCCGGCGGGTGACGGAGGGCACCTGGGGCGCGGTCATACCGTCACCCCGTCCGGCGCGACCATCACGGAGATCCGCATCGTCGTCACGGGCTCGCCCGCGGCGTCGCGCAGATCCGCCTCGAACGCGGCGAGGGTGACCCCACGCTTCTCCGACAGCGCGGCGACGCCCATGCGCACCGTCAGCACCTCGTCGATGCGGGCAGCGCGGTGCGACTCGTGCTCCTGGCCGGTGTGCATGACGCCCTTCGGGATCGTCACCTGCGCCAGCAGTTCGGCGACAACGAGCGCGTCCAGGAACAGCGGCGGGACGTGTTGCGTCCAGATCGCCGGGCTCTCGCCGGTGGCGTCCAGGTAGGCGAGCACCTCGTCGGCGGTCACGCTCAGCGGGAACTCCGCGAAGGTGTCGCCCTTGCGGAGGTCGGAGAACTCAAGGTCGGTCTTCAACGGGATCGCTGCTCCTCGTGTGTCACGATCGCGATCAGCGCCTCATCGGCAAGGTGCGCGCGTCCCCAGGTGGCGAGCGGGCCGAGGGCCTCGGCGAGTTCGCGGCCGCGCTCGGTCAGTTCGTACTCCACCCACGGCGGCGTGGTCGTGACGATCTCGCGCCGCACCACCCCGAGCTCTTCGAGCGCCTTCAGCCGGTCGCGCAGCGTGCGTGAGTTGCAGCCGCCCACGCCCTCCGCAAGGTCGTTGAAGCGGCGCTTCCCGGCACGCAGTTCGTACACGATCCGCGGCACCCACTTCTGCCCGAGGAGGGCCAGCGTGGCGCGGACCGGGCAGTACTGGCCGTCAGGCGTGCGGGCGTCTTTGGCGTCCATCGCGGGCCTCTCCCGGCCCTCAACCTACCGCACGCGCGCCCCTCACCGCCACCGGGACGCACGAAGGCCGCGCCACCGGGCGCGGCCTTCGTGGATGGCTACCGAGGGGGCGCCGGGGGCTAGCCGATGTGCTGCTCGACCTCGGCGTGGTCGCGGGCGTCCGGGATCTTGTTGTGGATGGCGTAGGCGACCTTGCCGTCCTTGTCGACGACGAAGGTGGCCCGCTCGGCGGCGTGGACCGCCTCGTTCCACACGCCGTAGGCCTGCGCAGCCTCACCCTTCGTGTCCGCCAGGAGGGTGTGCTTGAAACCCTCCTGCTTCTTGAAGACGGCCTGCACGAAGCGGGAGTCGCGGCTGATCGCGAAGACCTGCGCGCCCTTCTCCATCCAGGAATCGTAGTTGTCCCGGATGTCGCACATCTCCGCGGTACAGGTGCCGGAGAAGGCGAAGGGGTAGAAGACCAGCACCACGGGGGTGCCGCGCAGTTCGGACAACGTCACCTTCTCGTTGTCCTGGTTGACGAGGGTGAAATCGGGGGCCTGCTGGCCGACGGCGACCGTCATGGGGCGTTCCTCTCACAGGCGACCCCACCTGGGGTCGCCGGCGCGTCAGCATGGGGGGTGGGGATGCCTCGCGGAGATGCGAAGCGTTCACTGTCAAAATGATAGCAGCGCCAGCCGCCCCGACGGAGGGCTACCCGAGGAGCGAGGAGTCGCCGATCAACTTGCGCGGCTCGCCATCCGGCTGCCGGATCACCGTGCGCAGATACGCCTCGATCGCGTCGGCGGCGCGGTGGGCGTCCGCCAGCGCCGTCACCACCAGGTCGGCGCCGTTCACGTCGTCACCGCCGGCGAACACGCCGGGGAGGTTCGTCTGCATCGTGTCCGGGTCCACCACCAGGCGGTCCCAGCGGTCGCGCGTCAGCGCGGGGACAATCTCGCCCCACTCCGGGTCCACGTTGTACCCGATCGCCAGCACCAGCACCTCGGCGGGGATCTCGAACTCGCTGCCCGGCACCGGCTCCGGGCGCGCCCGCCCGGTGTCGTCCGGCTCACCCAGCCGCATGCGCACGCAGCGGAGGCCCGCCACGGCGCCCTCCCCGTCCACCAGCACCTCCACGGGGCTCGCGAGGTACTCGAAGCGGACGCCTTCCTCCTGCGCGTGCGTGCGCTCCTCCACCCGGCCCTGCATCTCCGCCTCCGTGCGGCGGTAGACCAGCGTGACCTCCTCCGCGCCCAGGCGGCGCGCGGAGCGGACACAGTCCATGGACGTATCGCCCCCGCCGATCACCACCACGCGCCGAGGTTCGCCGAGCGGCTGGCGCATCTCCTTCGGCAGGTCCTTCGGCGGCAGGTTCGCGCGCACCAGGAAGTCGGTCGCGGAGATCACGCCGGGGGCGTCCTCGTTCGGGATGTTGAGGCGCGAGCCCTCGGAGGCGCCCACGCCCACGAAGACCGCGTCGAACTCGCGGCGCACCTGCTCCCACGAGATGTGGTCGCCGACACGCACGCCGCAGCGCACCTCCACCCCGAGGGTGGCGAGTTCCTCGAACTTCCGGTCGACGGCGGCCTTGTTCTGCTTGAAGTTCGGGATGCCGTAGCGCAGGATGCCGCCCGGCTTCGGCCACGCCTCGAAGATCACGACGCGGTGCCCGCGCTTCACGAGGCGTTCCGCGACGCCGATGCCGGCGGGGCCGCTGCCGATCACGGCCACATGCTTGCCAGACGAGGCCGGGAGGGTGATGACCGGGAGGCCGCCGTTGGCGTGCTGCCACTCGGTGGTGAACGTCTCCAGCTTGCCGATCGCGACCGGGAGTGCGTTCTTCCCGACCACGCAGTGGCCCTCGCAGAGCCGTTCCTGCGGGCAGAGGCGGCCGCACATCTCCGGCAGTTCGCTCGTCTCGCGGAAGATGTTGGCGGCGCCATTGAAGTCGCCCTGCTCCAGCAGCCAGAGCGCGCCGGGAATGTCGTTATGGACGGGACAGGCCTTCTGGCACGGCGCGGCCGGGCACTGGATGCACCGTTCCGCCTCGATGCGGGCGATGTCACCCGCGAAGAGGTGGTAGACCTCGTCGAAGTTCTTGATGCGCTCGTCGGGCGGCTGCTTGGTCGGGCGATACGGCGGGATCTGGAAGCGTGCCTTGCGATCCACCTGGGGCCGCTGCGGCTTCGGTTCCGGCGCGTCGGTGGGGTCCGCCATGGCGCTGCCTGTCCCGCGGACGGCGTCCGCCGCCCGCGCCCACTCTATCGGTGTGGCGGGTCGGCCTCAATCATGCGGGACCCTGTCGGGATTCCCGCTACGCGCGCTCGAACACCACGAAGGTGCCGCCGCCGGAGCCCACGAGGCGGCCCCCGTCGTCGTAGCACTCCACGGTGGTGTGCCAGACCTGGCGTCCGCGCCGCAGGACACGGCCCACGGCCCGCATGGTGTCGCCCTGGAGTGGCCGCAGCCAGCGGAAGTCGCTCTGCGAGGTCACCCCGCGCTGGGTGTGGTCGATCAGCGTGCGCACCGCGCCACCCATCGCGGAGTCCGCAACGACCAGCCACACGCCGCCGTGCACCACGCCGTCCGCGTTCAGGATGACCGGGGTGATCTGCAGCGTGACCTCCAGCCAGCCCTCGCCACCGTCCGTGATGTCGAAGCCCAGGTGCTCGTAGATCGGCGACTTCATGGAGCGCGGGTAGGCCAGCCAGTCGCGCTCCTGGGACGGTGTCGTCATGCCGCTGCCCTCGCTTCCGCCGGGCGCGGCGTGCGCCCTCGCCAGCGTCGCCAGCCGAGCCCACCGAGGAAGAGCGTGCAGCCCGAGAGGACGATCGCGGGGCTGGCGGCCACGCCGGCATGATAGGACAGGTGCAGGCCCGAGACCGAGGCGATAAAGGCGAGCACGATGGCGAGCCCCATGATCCGCTGGAACCTCGATGAGACCAGGGAGGCGGTGGCGGCCGGGATGATCAGCATCGCGTTCACCAGGACGATGCCGATCGCCTTCAGCGCGACGACGACGGCGACGGCGATCATCACCAGGAGCGCGTACTCGAAGAAGCGCGCCGGCACACCCACCGTCCGCGCCATCGCCGGGTCGAACGCCACGAACAACAGTTGCCGGTAGCAGGCCCCCACGAACAGCAGCAGCCCGGCGGCGAGGATCGCTGCCGCGATCACGTCCGACCTCGACACGCCGAGGATGTCGCCGAACACGAACGAGAACAGGTCCGGCGTGTAGGTGGTGCGCGTGGAGATCACCAGCACGCCCAGCGAGAACATCGCGACGAAGAGGATGCCGATGGCGGTGTCATACGACACGCGCGCACGCTCCCGCGTCCATGAGATACCCAGCGCAGTGATGATCGCTGCGACCAGGGCGCCGATCGAAACGTTCATGCCCGCGACGAACGCGATGGAGACACCGGCAAGCGTGGAGTGGGCGAGCGCGTCGCCGGAGAACGCCATCCCCTTGTGTACGACGAACGTGCCGACCACCCCGCCGACCACGCTGGTGATCGCGAGCACGAGCAGCGCGCGGCGCATGAACTCGAACTCGTACGGCTCGAACAGCCAGGTGGCGATGGCGTCCATCAGTCCTCCCCGCCCACGCCCGCGGTGCCGGGGCTGCTGACGAACTGCATGAGGTCCGTGCGGGGGACAGTCAGCAAGTGGCGCTGGAACGTGGTGGTGAGCACCTCCGCCGTCAGCACCTCCGCGGACGGGCCCGCGGCGATCACGCGCCGGTTCAGGCAGATCGCCTCGTCGCAGGAGTTCGCCACGCACGACAGGTCGTGCGTGGCGACCAGGATCGCCTTCCCTTCGGCGGCGAGGCCGTCGAGGATCTCGACCAGGTCGTGCTGGACGGCGGCGTCCAGCCCGGCGAACGGCTCGTCCAGGAGCAGCAGGCGTGCGCCGCGCGCGATCGCCCGCGCCATCAGCACGCGCCGGCGCTGGCCGCCGGACAACTGCCCCACCTGTCGCTGCGCGAACTGCGCGAGCTGGGTGCGCTCCAACGCCGCCATCGCCGCCTCGTGGTCGTCGCGGGTCCAGCGCTGGAACGGGCGGAACGCGCGATAGCGCCCCATCAGCACCACATCCAGCACGGAGACCGGGAAGTCCCAGTCCACCTCCTCCACCTGCGGCATGTACGCAATCCGCTCGCGCGCCTCCCGCACCGGCACGCCGAAGGCGAGCGCCTCGCCGGCGCTGGGATGGACCAGCCCGAGGATCGCCTTGAAGAGTGTGGACTTGCCGGCCCCGTTCGGCCCGATCAAGCCGACCAGCTCGCCGACGGGCACGCGGAGATTGATGTCCTCGATCGCCGGCGGAAAGCCCGGGTAGCCGGCGGCGAGGTGGCGCACCTCCAGGGCGATCGCGCCCAGGTGCTCGTGCTCCGGTGCCAGCGGCTCACGCGCGGGGACGTGTGCAGCGGTCGCTACGGGGTCATGGGCCATGTCACCCTCCGGTCCGACGCTCCCGCCCGACGGCAGCGTCAGGCTAGCCCCCGCCGAGGCCCTCCGCGAGCGCCCGAGCATTCGCCCGCATCATCTCGCCGTACGACGTCGCACCCTCCGCCGGGATCGAGTAGAGCGTCAGGACGCGCGTCCCCGTCTCGGCGGCGATCGCCTCCAGCGTCTGTGCGCTGAACTGTGGTTCGGCGTAGAGCGCAGGCACCCCGGCCTCACGCACGGAGCGGATGATGGCCGCGACCTCCTGCGCGCTCGCCGCCTGGTTCGGGTTCGCCGGCGCGACCGACTCGAACACCTCGAACCCGTAGGCGTGCGCGAAGTACTCGAACGCGTTGTGGAAGACGACGATGCGGCGTGCCTCCGCCGGGATCGAGGCGGTGAGCGCGCGCACCTCCGTGTCGAGCGCCTGCAACTCCGCGACGAATGCCGCCGCCCGCTCCGTGTACCCAGCCTCATGCGCCGCGTCGACCTGGATCAGCGCGTCACGGATCGTGTTCACGTAGGCGATAGCGTTGGCGACATCCAGCCAGAAGTGGGGGTCGCCCTCCGCGAAGATCAGCGGGTCGAGCCCCACCGGGACCTCGTCGACGTGGTCCTCGGCGGCGTGGTCCTGCTCGCCGTCACCGTCGTGGTCGTGGTCGTCCGCCTCCAGCGGAGCCAGGCCGCGCGCGACCGGGATGACCGGGACACCCTCCCGAGCGTTGTTCGTGATCAGCGGCAGCAGCCCCTGCTCGAGTCCGTAGCCGTTCACCAGCAGGAGGTCGGCCTGGGTGATGTCACGGGCGGATGAGGTCGAAGGCGTGTAGGAGTGCTCGTCCACGCCGAGCGGGACGATCGACGAGACGGTAGCGTCCTCGCCCCCCACCCGCGCCGCAAACTCCGCCAGCAGCGGCAACGACGTCACCACCCGCACGCGCCCCTCGTCCCCGGGTTCGCTGGACGAGCAGGCCGAGGCGAGCAGCGCGGTGCCGATGATGCCGAGCAGGAGGAAACGTTGATGTCGTCGCATGCTGCCTCCGCGGGATGCCGGCGGTCATGAGCCTGAGTCTCGATATCGAGACCTTACATGACACTCAGGCTCAATAGCAACTGCCCGCACAGGACGAGGGTGGCTCAATTCGCGGGGTGAGGGGTCTCTACGCGCCGGCGGCCTGGCAGGCCGCACAACGGCCGTACACCTCGAAGCGGTGCGCCTCGATCGTGTACCCGGTGCGGCGGGCGACCTCGGCCAGCACGGCCTCCAGGTCGTCGGAGGAGAAGTCCCGCATCTCACCGCACTCGACGCAGAGCAGGTGGTGGTGGTGCTCGTCCGGCGCCAGCCGGTAAGCCGTGGAGCCGTCCTCCAGCACGACCTGACAGACGACACCGAGGTCCTGGAGAAGTTTGAGGGTACGGAAGACGGTCGCCCGCCCGACGCCGGGCGCTGCCCCGACCACGTCGTCCGCGGCGAAATGGTCGCCGAGGGTGCCCATGACCACGAGCAACGCGCGCCGAGGCCCGGTCAGTCGGTATCCTCTGCGGGCTAGCGTCTGCTCGATCACGTCGGCACTGGTCATGTCCTCATGGTCAGCGGGGCGGCGGGGGCTGTCAACGCAGGCGCCGAGACGGGAATACATCCGCACATGACTGCTCATCGATGGCGCGTGGGCCTCTGGCTGACAACGCTGCTCGTCGTCCTCTGGGTCCTGTGGAGCGCCCGTTCGGCGCTGCTCCCGTTCGCGGTGGGCGGCATCATGGCGTATGCCCTGTCTCCGGTGGTCGACCGGCTCGCGAGGGTGCTCCCGCGACTGGGCAGCCAGCGAGAAACCGTGCGTCGCGGCATCGCCGTCGCGGTCATCTACACCACCTTCTTCGGGGGCATCGGGACCGGGGCCGTCCTGCTCGCACCCACCGCCTTTGACCAGGCGAACCACTTCGTCGAGGAGTTGCCGAGCTTCATCGAGGGCGCGCGCGTCCAGGTCACCGACTGGCTAGAGCGAACCCGGGAGAACCTGCCGCCTGAAATCCGGACGCAGATCGACCGCTCCACCTCCGATCTCTCCAGCCTGGTATCCAGCGCGGCCGTGGGCGCGCTCCAACGGACGGCCTCCATGCTCACCGGCAGCCTGGGCATGCTCTTCGGCTTCGCGATCGTCCCGTTCTGGATGTTCTACGCCATGCGCGATCAGCCCACCCTGGAGCGGAACCTGCTCCACGCCGTACCGGACGAGCTCCAGGACGACATCCGGAACGTCGCGCGCATGGCGGACCACGTGGTGAACCGGTACATCCGGAGCCAGCTGCTCCTCGGGCTGATCGTGGGCACCACGGTGGGCGCGGTGCTGACGTTCATGGGCATCGAGTTGTCGCTCGGCCTGGGCCTCTGGGCGGGCATCACGGAACTGATCCCGATCATCGGCCCGTGGCTGGGGGCCGTCGCCGGTTTGATCATCGTTGCGGCAACTGACCCGGGGATGTTGCTCTGGGTCGCCCTGGTCTACCTGATGGTGCAGCAGTTGGAGAACAACCTCCTGGTGCCCCGCATCCAGGGCCATGCGGTCGATATCCACCCCGGGATGATCATCGTGCTGCTGGCGGTCGCCGGGGCGGTATGGGGGCTCCCCGGCATGGTCGTGGTCGTCCCGACGACCGCGATCCTGCGCGAAGTGTTCTGGTACACCGACCGCCGCCTGAAGGGAGAGAGCGCCGTCGAGGCGTTTGCCCACAGCCACATGGGCAGCCGGCAGAAGGACCTCCCGCTGGACGCCTACATCGACGAGCCGCTCCTTGAGTCTGCCTCGTCCTGATCCGGACGGGGGCGCGTAACGCGCCCTACGGCATCACGACGGATGGCGATGCCAGGTCAGCCTGTAGCACGATCGGCCCCTGCATCGTGCCGCTCGCAGACGCGATCACATAGAGCCGTCGCGGGGAACCGCCGCCCTCCCGATCGAGGACGAACTGCGCCATCCCGCCGAGATCGGGGAGGAACGAGTTCGCCGTGGACAACTGGCCCAGCGCGTCCTCCAGCACGACCAGGTAGGTGGATCCCACCGGGAGCGGGGGGAGCAACTGCAGGAGCACCACAGCCGCGCCGTTCGCCTCGCTCCAGAGGTACTCGCCGGTCGCGCCATGGGCCGCAGTGGTGGGCTGCAGGGGAACGCGCAGAGCAGCGGGGTCGCCCTGCACCGCGATCAGCGCCTGCTGGTCGCGCAGTGCCGTCTCCAGTTGCACACCGGCCGACTCCGCCTGCAGCACGTTCGCGGCAGCCCGGTCGATCGAGTCGAGGCGCTTCGCGTCCGCCTCCACGATCGCGGCCAGCGCCTTCGTATCCTCGTGCAGCGTGTTCAGCGATGCCTGCAGGCTGACCGCCCACACCGTGACGGCGGCGAGGGCGGCGGCGAGGCCGACCGCGGGGACGTAACGGCGCCAGCGCGCCGGCGAGCGCCATGTGCGGCCGCCGCGACGGGCCGCCTCGATCACGCGCTCGCGCAGGCGCGGCTCGGCACGCCGGAGCGGCACGGACAGCGCGATCAGGTCGGCGATCTCGGAGTACGCGCGGTACTCCGCCGCGGCCTCGTCGTCGGCGCGGATCAGGCGTTCGGCGTCGCGCGCGTCCGGCTCACTGAGGGTGCCCAGTGCATAGCCGGCCAGGAGCGCCTCGCGTTCTTCGGGGGTCACGCGTCCGCCTCATCTCCGTCGATCGCCGTCCCGGCGGGGTCCCGATCGGCCTTCGTCTCGGCGGGGAACGGACGGCCATCCGCCACGAACTCCGCCAGCGCCTCGCGCAACTTCCGCATCGCCAGCCGGATGCGTGTTTTCACCGTACCAAGCGCATCACCGGTGCGCTCCGCGATCTCCACCTGCGTCAGCCCACCGAAGTAGGCCAGTTCAATCACCCGTCGCTGCTCCGGTGGCAGCCGGGTCATCGCCGCACGGACGGCGATGCGCTGTTCCGCGATCTCCGCCCCCAGCGCCGGGTCGTCCAGCCGGTCGGTGGAGGCCAGGTCCGCCACCGGGTCTTCGTCCTGGTCTTCAGCGCGGACCCGCCGCGTCACCCGTCGCAGTTCGTCCAGGGCGCGGTTCCGCGTCACGGACATCAGCCAGGAGGCGAACCGTCCCCGCTCCGGGTCAAAGGAGGTGGGCTGCCGCCAGAGCCGTAGGAACACCTCCTGCGCCACGTCCTGCGCCAGGTGGCTGTCGTGCAGGACCCGGTACGCCACCGAGAAGACCAGGGCGGAGTAGCGGTCGTAGAGCGCCTCCAGGGCGCGCACGTCCTCTGCTGCAATCGCTTCCATGAGGGCAGCATCGTCCGGCCGGATCTCCTCCCGGCGTGTGCCCTCATTTAGTGTTACGTCGCGCAGGGCCGGACGGATTGCCGGGCGCGGCCGCTCAGGCGCCGGATCGGTCACGGGTGGTCTCCCTGTCCGCAGGGGAGCAAGGCGGGGAGCGTGCTACTCGGGCAGATCATACCCCGCGGGCGCGGCCCGTGGCGGCGTCTCAGACCGCGGCGCCCGTCGTGAACAGGAGCCCGCGCGCGAGCACCTCCCCCGCGAGGATCGCGCCGAGGGCGATGTAGAGGAGGCCCGTGGCGGACATCATCCCGCGGATCTGCGCCGCCTTGAACGCCAGCCAGACCGCGACCAGCGGGAACACCAGGCCCACCCCCACCCGCAGCCAGAAGGCGTAGTTCTCCGCCAGCCCCACGCCCGAGCCGTCCAGCGGCGCGATCCGCACCGGCGCGAACGTCCCCACGAGGATCAGCACCGCCTGCAGGATCAGCGCGCCGAAGACCACCAGCGCCATCTGCTCCATCGGCTCCTTCGGAAGCCGGCCGGAGGTGAGGTACCAGTGCCCCCAGATCATCGCCATGTTGGAGGTGCCCAGCACGGCGGCGGAGGCGAGCACGCTGAGCACCACCCCCGGCGTGGACCACGCCGGCCCGGCGACCAGCAGCGCCAGCGTGACCAGCGCGGCCAGCCCGGCGGCGGACCCCGCCGCGCCCAGGACAATGCCCGCCTGATGCCGCTCGCGCAGC